>JBOHLR010000078.1:0-11151 GCA_050729555.1 Allostellaceae bacterium | reverse complement strand
GTTCGTCGATCGCGGCAACACGCGCCGAATCATCAGCCTACGCAAGGCCAACACGCGAGAGATCGATCGTTATGAAGCGCAAATTGATTCGACCGACGAAAGCTGAGGAAGCCGCGATCAACGCCGGTATCGCGGCTGACGCCGACACTTACGAGCTGATCGGCGGCGAATTCCGGCGGTTGCGGCTGGCACGCGGCCGCCCGTGCTCGGTCGCGCCCAAGCGGCGCATCAGCATTCGTCTCTCGCCGGACGTGCTGGCGAAATTCAAGGCCGCGGGACGGGGCTGGCAAACCCGCATGGACGCGGCGTTGCGCGATTGGTTGAAGAGGCATAGTGCGCGATAGGGAAAATTCGCGCCGTAGAATGCCCGCCCGATGGCCTTGTAGAGGCCGGGAACAAGTCCCATCATCTTGATCATGAAAGAATTCACCATCCGTCCGAATCCCGACGATCCGCGCCTGACACGGACGGTCGCAGGCATCGACGAAAGCGGGAGCCGCATCGAAACCCAGGTGGTGGTCGAGCGGCCACTGACCCTGTTTCTCAACGGGCAGGAGATCGTCACCATGATGACGGTCGGCGACTATCCCGACTATCTCGCCGTCGGCTATCTGGTGAACCAGAACATGCTGCGGCCGGACGATGTCGTCACCGGCATCGATTACGACGACGAGCTCGAAACCGTCGTCGTCCGTACCAAGCGCAAGACTGATTACGAAAAGAAGCTGCGCAAGAAGACGCTGACCTCGGGCTGCGCCCAGGGCACGGTATTCGGCGACCTGATGGAAAAGTTCGACGACGTTCGTCTCGATCCCGAGGCCACGCTCAAAACGTCGTGGCTCTATGCGCTGACCAAGAAGATCAACACCGCGCCGAGCCTCTATCTCGCCGCCGGCGCGATCCACGGCTGTGTCCTGTGCGAAAAGGACCGGCCGCTGATCTATATGGAAGACGTCGGCCGCCACAACGCGATCGACAAGATCGCCGGCTACATGCGCACGCACGACGTCTCGCCCAAGGGGAAAATCTTCTACACCACCGGCCGATTGACGTCGGAGATGGTGATCAAGACGGTGCAGATGGGCATTCCCATCCTGGTGTCGCGGTCGGGCTTCACCGCGTGGGGTGTTGAGTTGGCGCGCAAGGCGAACCTGACGCTGATCGGCCGCGCGCGCGGCAAGCGTTTCGTCGCGCTGTCGGGCGAGGCGCGCATCGTGCGCGACGACGACGGCACGCGCGTCGAGAGCGAAAGCCCGCGCCACCGGCGCAAGGCTTCGCTCGCGGAGGATGCGGTGTGACGCCGACCGTCGCTGGCGTTCTGCTGGCCGGCGGTCTGTCGCGCCGGATGGGCGGCGGCGACAAGTCGTTGCGCGTTCTCGGCGGTGCCACCATCCTCGCGCGCGTCATCGCCCGCGCGCGGCCGCAGGTGACGGCGCTGGTGCTCAACGCCAACGGCGATCCGGCGCGGTTCCGCGAATTCGGTCTGCCCGTCGTGAGTGACAGTATTCCTGATTTCGCCGGTCCGCTGGCGGGCGTGCTCGCCGGCCTCGATTGGGCGGCGGCGAATGTTGCCGGCGCGACGCATCTGGCGAGCTTCGCGACCGACACGCCGTTCCTGCCGCTCGATCTGGTGGCGCGCCTTGCCGATGCGGTGGCGGATGGACGGCACGATCTCGCTTGCGCCGTTTCGAATGGTCGCACCCATCCGGTTTTCGGCCTGTGGTCGCTCGCCTTGCGCGACGATCTACGCGCTTCGTTGCAATCGGGTATGCGCAAGGTCGATCAATGGACGGCACGGCACCGGCTGGTGGTGGTCGAATTTCCGGCGCAGCCCTACGATCCGTTCTTCAACACAAATACGCCCGAAGATTTAAGCGAAGGCGAGCGAGTTAGCCGCGCGGCAGACGCGACTCGACGGGCCGCGCCGGGTTAAGATCGGAGCGGGGGTGGGGAGACTTGAATGCGGCACGGCGGCTGGACCAGCATGGCGGCGATGACGTTCGCCTGTCTGCTGACCGCCTGCACGTCGCCGCCCACGACTTCGCCGCCGGCGACCCCGCAAGCCATGGTCGCGGCCGATCCGCCGGCGGGCAAACCGAATTGGGTGGTCAAGCACGCCGTCGCGGTCGGCGACGTGGTCGGCAGCCGCGCGCCCGATGCGTCGCCGCCGCCGGCCGTCGGCACCGACGCATTCCGCCAGGCGCTGGAGCAGAGCCTCCAAAGCGCGGGTTATCTCGCGTTGAGACCGAAGCCGCGCTATCACCTCGACGCAACGCTGCAAGAACTCGACCAGCCGAAATTCTCGATCGCCGACGACACCACGGTCACGGCGACCGTGCTCTATCGTTTGATCGGGCCGGGAACCAACGCGCAATACTCGGTGACCGCCAGCGGCACCGCGACCTTCGACGAGTCGGCCATGTTCGGCAAACGCCTCCAACTCGCGGACGAGCGCGCGGTCCAGGCGAACATCGAGGCGTTGCTCGCGAAGCTTCAAAAGTTCTGAGGTCGTTGTCGCGACTCGCGGCGCCGGTATACGGTGCCGGCCGTATGCAGCTTGAATTCCGCGTTCTCGAATTGCTCGCTTCGCGGCTCTGCCACGAACTCATCAGCCCGGTCGGCGCGATCAACAACGGCGTCGAGCTGCTGACCGACGGCGATGCCGGCTTCGTGCGCGATGCGACCGCCTTGATCGGCCAGAGCGCGCGCCGCGCGGCGATGCGGCTGCAATTCTATCGTTTCGCCTATGGCGCGGGCGGCGTTGGCGGCGGTGCGCCCGATGCCAAATCGCTGGTCGCCGGCATCCTCGAAGGCGGCAAGGTGCGCTGCGAGTGGCCGGCCGAATTCGATGCGCTGTCGCCGCCGTGGCAGAAGCTCGCCTGTAACTTGGCGCTGCTGACGGCCGAGATCCTGCCGCGCGGCGGCACCGTGACGCTGGCGCGCGCCGGCAATGGCGTGTCGGCGACGGCGGCGGGCGAGACCGTGAACCTGACACCGGAGATGAAGGCGGCGGTGGTGCCGGCGGCCGATGTCGCGACGCTGACCGCGCGCACCATCCATGCCTATTTCACGGCGCGGTACGCCGAGCAGATCGGCGCGACACTGACGCTGTCCGAGGCCGAGAAGAGGGCAATTTTCAGCGCAAGTTAGCCAAATGTTTGTGTGGCTTCGCACGACGCCTGGCTTTGCAGCCAGGCTGTGCGGGCCCTTTTTAGTTCGGCTTCGCACGACGCCCGGCTCACTGGCCGGGCTGTGCTACGCGATGCAAACAAAAACGGCGGCGCTTTCTGCGCCGCCGTTTTGAAACCCCCCGGAAATTCACGCCCCCCGGATAAGGGATAAACGAAAATCAGGCTTTGACCGCAACCCGGGCCGGCTCGTTGGCCACGGCTTCGGCGTCCGGCGGGTCGCGCAGCACGTAACCGCGGCCCCACACGGTTTCGATGTAGTTCGCGCCGCTGGTCGCGGCGGCGAGCTTCTTGCGCAGCTTGCAGACGAAGACGTCGATGATCTTGAGCTCGGGCTCGTCCATGCCGCCGTAGAGATGGTTGAGGAACATCTCCTTGGTCAGCGTCGTGCCCTTGCGCAGGCTCAAGAGCTCGAGAATGCCGTATTCCTTGCCCGTCAGGTGGAGGGGCGCGCCGTCGCATTCGACGGTGCGGCTGTCCAGGTTGACGGTGAGCTTGCCGGTGCGGATCACCGATTCCGAATGACCCTTGGCGCGACGGACGATCGCCTGGATGCGGGCGATCAGCTCGCGGCGATCGAACGGCTTGCCGAGGAAGTCGTCGGCGCCGAAGCCCAGACCCTTGATCTTGTTGTCGAGCTCGTTGAGCCCCGACAGGATCAGGATCGGCGTGCGCACCCGCGCCGCGCGCAAGCGGCGCAGAACCTCGTAGCCGTCGATGTCCGGCAGCATGAGGTCGAGCACGATGATGTCGTAATCGTAAAGCTTGCCGATCTCGAGCCCGTCCTCGCCGAGGTCGGTGGTGTCGCAAATGAAGCCCTCGCTCTTCAGCATCATGTCGATGCTGGCGGCGGTGGCGGAATCATCTTCGATCAGAAGCACACGCATCTTGAACCCCCGACGAAACGCCTGTTTGGCAAATGGTAACTTTAATCATCCTTACCGACGCACGTAAAAAATGAGTTAATTTTAGAAATGCCGGAGCTTTTTTTTACCTGCGCTCCATACTTGTGATCGAAATGGGGCCGAGTCGGCCACAACTTCGTCACATCACACGACTTGGAAGGCCAAATTGTCCTGATTTAACCGGCAATTAAGCCGTGGCCGCGATGATGGTCGGGGTGGCGGTCCAACGACTCGGACACGGCCACTTCGGACGAAAAGGACTGTGACCTTTGGCCACGGAGTTTACCAACCGCCTGCTGTGCGGCGTGGGCTTTGCCCGCGCCTTGGCGTGCGTTGGCGCGGCGGGTCGGGGCATGAAGGCCACCGACCATATCCAGGCGACATTCCGCCGGCAGCTCGAAGAACGCCGACAGGAGATTGCCGGCCTCGAGCGCCTGGCCAAGTCCTTGCACCAGCAGCAGACGAAGCTCGACACCGAGCAGAAGACGGCTGAAGCCGCCGGCAGCGCGCCGCATTATATCGCCGCGATGGCCGAGCGCCGGGCGCGCATCGTGCAATCGCTGGCCGAAATCGATGTCAAGATCCAGCAGGCGCGCGACGGCTTGAGCGAGGCGTATCACGGCGTCCGCCGGTCGGAGATCGCCGCTTCGGCGCGCGCCGAACAGAACCGCCGCCGCCACGCCGGCTGAACCCGCGTCACCGTGACGTTCGTTGAATGGCCGGGCTTGTCCCGGCCGTTGCATTTTTGGGGTCGCCGCTAACGCGTGCGCAGCAGGCGCACGGCCAGGCTCGCCGGCGGTGAAGATCTCGATGCCTTGACCGAGCGCCGTGGCGCTCAACCCTTCGGCGAACGCGATGCCCAACGCCTCCGGCACCGCCATGACGCTGCCGAGACGTTGAACGATGTCGAGCCGCGTCACGACGAAACGCTGGCAGCCGAGATCGCGGAAGACATACGCGGTTTCGACGGTGTCGGCCGGATCGCCGCCGGCGGCAAGCACCAGCACCGGTTCGGCCCGCGCCGCCGTGGCCAGCGCTTCAAGCGCGGTGCGCTCGCTCGGGCTACAGGGATTGATGCCGGCGTTGTCGATCAACGTCATGGCGCCGGTGCGGGGTTCGAGGGCGCCGAGCGCCGCCATATCCGTCGCGATCTCGATCTCGATGCCGAGCGCCGTCGCGAAATGCCGCAGTTGCTCGACGCTGGCGCGCCACGCGCCGTCGCATGTCACCAGGCGCACGGCGCAACCTTGCGACTTCGCCTGCGCCGCGAGTTTGGCGATCGCCAGCGTTTTGCCGACGCCGGGCGCGCCGACGAAAAAGAACCGGCCGGCGGTGACGCCGAGCGGATTGAACAGATAAAGCTGGGCGAGGGCGTGGGCGAGGGCGGCGGCGCGATCGTCGCCGGGCTGCGCCGCGGCGAGGCGCACCAGCTTGCGGATTTGCGGCGTCGGAATGCCGTGCGCCGCCAGCGTCAGCTCGAGGGTCGAATCCGCCGGCAGCGCCGGTTGCGCCGGACGGCGATCGATGGTTCCGGTTGGATGGCTCGGCGGGCTCATGGCGCACGGTTCGTATGCGCTGAGCGCCCGCGGCGAGCGGCGGCCGACGGCGAGGAACGGCTTCGGTTAGGGCAGCCGGCGGGCCGGCGGCCGATTGGCGGTGACGGTAGCATTCGCCGGGGTGGCCGCGGCGTTCGCCGGGCCGGCCGCGAGACTGCGATAATCTTGCAGCCGCGTGACGCGCAGGCCGGGCAGGCCGTGGCTGTCGACCAGGCGCTGCCAAGCGAGGAACTCCTCGATCGACAGCGTGTAGCGCTTGCAGGCCTCTTCGAGGCTGATGACGCCGGCGCGCACCGCGGCGACAACCACCGCCTTGCGGCGGATGACCCACCGCTTGGTCGCGGGCGGGGGCAGGCTGTCGAGCGACAGCACGGGTCCAATATCGACGAGCCAGTCGGCATCGTTCTCGGCCTCGACCGGATGCGCCGCGGGCGCTGCATTGCTGCGCGCGGCGGCGCTGATCGGATTTGAAAATCGCGTCTGCATGACGCTGAATTTAGGGCCTCCGATTTAAAAAAGCCCTAAAGCCGCGGTGACCGCGGTGTCGCTAAGTTCTTGGACAATTAAGGTAAAATTCAGCCTGTCGGCAGTTTGGCACGAGTTCCGACTTAACCCATTCCTAAAGCTTCAACCCTAAAACGGCTGATGGGGGACCGCACAACAGCGCCACGTCAGGCCGTAGAATGCCGCTGACCATCAATCTGAAGCCGCGCGAAAAGCTTATCCTCAATGGCGTGGTGATCGAGAACTCCGGCCCGATGGCCAAGATTCTCATCCACACCAACGCCGCCTTGCTGCGCGAAAAAGACATGCTGCCCGAAGAAAAGGCGACCACGCCGGCGCGGCGAATCTATTTCGCGATCCAGTGCCAATATCTGTTCGCCGGCAAGGCCGAGATGTTTCTTGCCAGCATCGAGCGGCAACTCGCCGAATACGAACAGTCCCGTCCCGAATCGCACGCGCTGCTCGGCGAGATTCGCCGCTTGCTCGCTGAGGATCAATTCTATCGCGCGCTCAAGTCGGCGAAGCTGCTGATTCAGCACGAAGAAGAAGCCGCTGCCGCATCGGCACCGTCGCCGGCAGCCGCTGGCGTCAAGCCTGCGTCCGCGTGAACGAACCGCCCCGCGCCGGCGACCGGCGCCGGTAAAATCTGAAAATCCCTGTTAAATCAGCGTGTTGTGGCGCTTGCCCGCAAGCCCCGCGATTCATATACTCCGCGCCGCTTTGGTTGTTCTCGGGGGTTTGTGGGGTTTGGTAATGCGGCCAATGCTTCCTACCGGTTATCGCCCGTCGGACGGCGAAGAGTTCATGAGCCCAGTCCAGCGCGAATATTTTCGCCAGAAGCTGTTGCGCTGGCGGACCGAGCTGCTGGCGGAGTCGAACGCGACGTTGCAGCAGCTCAAGGAAGAGAGTTTGGCCGAGGCGGATATCTCCGACCGCGCCACGCTCGAAACCGATCGCTTCACCGAACTCCGTACGCGTGATCGCGAACGCAAGCTGATCTCCAAGATCGACGCTGCCTTGATGCGCATCGAGGACGGCAGCTATGGCTATTGCGAGGAGACCGCCGAGCCGATCGGCATCCGCCGGCTCGAAGCGCGGCCGATCGCGACTCTGTCGCTCGAGGCGCAGGAGCGTCACGAGCACATGGAACGCACCCACCGCGACGACTGACGCCGCGTACCGCCGACTCGACGCGGCGCGAGCCAAGTCTTTTAACTTTGCATTAACCATGCTACGGCGATGGTCGCCGCGCACCGCGACTCGGGTGCCGAGGGGAGCGGTCAAAGCCGCGCCTGCCGCCCGATCCGGCGGCGGGCTCGTGTGCTAGGCTGCGAGGCTTATGGAGCTGCGATACGAGGGGGATGCAGCGTCCGGCGTCGAGACCGCTCCGGTCTCGATGGCGGCGTCGGTGCTGCCCGACGATGCGGTCGCGGGCGGCGTCGTCAGTTGGATGCGCGCGCTTGGCGCGCTGTCGGTGCTGTTCTCCGTTTTCGCCATCGCGCTCACCGCGCTGCTGATATTTGGCTTCGGTAATGCCGCCGCGTTGCGCGCGGCCGCCGTTCTGGCGGCGACGTTCGCGCTTGCCGCCGGCGTTGCCAGCGTCGTCGCCAAGCAGATGCACCGGCTGTTGTCGCGCCGCATCGATCTGACGAGTCAGGCGATCGAAGCGACGCCGGGCGCGCATCTGATCCTGTCGCCCAACGATGCCTTGGTCTACGCCAACGGCGCGTTTCGCCGCTTCTTCCCCGGCTTGCACGGCGCGCCGCTCGCGGCGCTGGCGCAGCGCGCCGGCGGCGTCGATCTCGTGCGCTTGAAGCACGACGCGCTGCGCGGCGGCCAGTCGCTCGGCGTGCTGGCGGTCGCCAACGGTGCTGGCGACACGCAGTGGTTCAACCTGATCGTCGCGCCGCTCGCCGCCAGCCGCGGCTACACGCTGTGGAGCTTCCAGGACGTGACGGCGCGTCACACCATGGAGCAGATGCTGCGCGACGAGCGCATGAAGCTCGCCGACTTCCTGGATAATGCGCCCATCGGCTTCTATTCGGTCGATCAGGTCGGCCGCTTCCTGTTCGTCAACGAGGCGCTGGCGCACTGGCTCGGCCGCGGCGCGCAGGAGTTGGTCGACAGCGGCGACAAGCTCGGCGATTTCCTCGATGAACGGGCGCCGGTCGGCACGCCCGCCTATGCGCCCTTCGAAGGCGGCGAGACACGCGGCGAAGTCGCGCTCAGAAGCGCCGACGGAAACCGCATCCACGCGCTGATCAGCCAAAGCGTCGTGCGCACCGGCGACAGTCTGCGCACCCGGTCGGTGGTGCGCGATTTGACGCCCGAGCGCCAATGGGAAGAGCAGTTGCGCGTTTCGCGCCAGCGTTTCCGCCGGTTCTTCGCCAACGCGCCGGTGGGCATCGCCTTGATGGACGGCGACGGTCGCATCGCCGAAGCCAACGATGCCTTATGCTCGTTGGTCAGCCTCGAGCCGACCGGCGTCATCGGCCGGCCGTTGCTCGAATTCCTCCGGCCGGAGGATCAGGACGCCGCCTTCAGTCAGTTGCGTGCGGCGAGCGAGGGCCGCGTCGCGCCGGGTCCGGTCGAAGTTCGGCTCATCGGCGCCGGCAACAAATCGGCGCAGATCTTCATCAGCCGCCTCGGCGACGACGCCGCGGATACCGCCGGCGGCGGCTTTATCCTGCACTTCATCGATCAGACCGAGCAGAAGAGCCTGCAGGCGCAGTTCTCGCAGTCGCAAAAGATGCAGGCGGTCGGCCAACTCGCCGGCGGCGTCGCGCACGACTTCAACAACCTGCTGACGGCGATGATCGGCTTCTGCGATCTGCTGCTGGTGCGCTTCCGGCCGAACGACACGACGTACGGCGACATCATGCAGATCAAGCAGAACGCCAACCGCGCCGCCAATCTCGTGCGCCAGCTGCTCGCGTTCTCGCGTCAGCAGGCGCTGCAGCCGCGCGTGCTCGCGATCAAGTATACGCTGGCCGAGCTCTCGAACCTGCTGCGCCGGTTGATCGGCGAGAACATCGAGCTCAAGGTCGCGCACGATCCGAAGCTGTGGCTGGTCAAGGTCGACCAGGGGCAGCTCGAACAAGTGATCATCAATCTCGTGGTCAACGCGCGCGACGCGATGCCCCAGGGCGGCACGCTGTCGATCCGCACCGCCAACGTCGCCAGCGACAGCGAGACGCGCCGCGGTCACGAGGTCATGCCGCGGGGCGATTACGTATTGATCGAAGTCAAAGATACGGGTCACGGCATCCCCAAGGAGATCCAGCACCGCATCTTCGAGCCGTTCTTCTCGACCAAGGAGCTTGGCTCGGGCACCGGCCTCGGCCTGTCGACGGTCTACGGCATCGTCAAGCAGACCGGCGGCTTCGTCTTCGTCGACAGCGATCTCGACCGCGGAGCGACCTTTTCGATCTTCCTGCCGCGCCACGACGGCGTCGCTTCGCCATTGCCGCGGCATGAGACGGCGGAGCCGCGCGACGTGCACGGGGCCGGCACGGTGTTGCTGGTCGAGGACGAGGATCCGGTGCGGATGTTTTCGGCGCGCGCGCTCGCCAACAGCGGCTACAAGGTGCTCGAAGCCAAAAGCGGCGAGGCCGCGCTCGAGATCATGGCGCGCGGCGAGAAAATCGATGTCGTCGTCACCGACGTCGTGATGCCGAAAATGGACGGGCCGGGTCTGGTGACGCGGCTGCGCCAGCGCCATCCGGACCTAAAAGTGATCTTCATCTCGGGCTACACCGAAGACTCGTTCCGCAAGCGGCTTGGCGACGAGCGCGAGATTCACTTCCTGCCGAAGCCGTTCTCGCTCAAACAGCTCGCCGGCAAGGTCAAGGAAGTGCTCACCGAGCCGGTGGCGTAGGGCGACCGTATTCTGAGAAGCGGCATCAAAGTCAGTAGTAGATACGCTTACGGGAAAGCGGCTCCGGCTTGAAGTCAAGGAAGTGCTGACTCAACCGGCGACCCGAGCGGATTGTTCGGCTGACCGCGGGTTCCGCGTACGGTATAGCCTGCGGCTTCGGTACGCGGCGGTCCGTCGGCGGCGGCGCGCAGGCTCTTGCCGAGCCAGGTCGCGATCCGCACACGATAATGCAGCGGGTCCCAGTAATTGTCGTCTTCGCGCGTCACCGGGCTCGGAATCATGAAATCGACGAGCCGTGCATGCGGCACCGACGCGGTCATCGCGGCGATCCGCGCCTTACACTCGCCCCAGACGAGCGCGGAGCGGCTTCCCGGGCGCGGCTGCGCGGCGACGTGGTAGGGCACCATGAAGACGATCTTCTCCGCATTCGGCAGGCTCGCGAGCAGGTCGCGCATCATCGGCAAGGCCGGGAAGTCGATGGTGCGAAGCTCCGAGGCGGTCATCGTCGCTGACGGCACGACCGGCTTCGGCGTCACCGGTATGCCGCCGGCATAGAGATGTTGCCGCGCCCGCGTCAGGTCGTATTTGCTGTCGTCAGGCAGAAAATCTGTGTAGCCGTCGCGCCCGTAGCGCCGTGGCCGCAGACCGGTCAGCACGCCGAATTGGATGCCCGCCTGCTCGACGGCGTAGAGGCTGAACTGATGAAGATAGTCGTTCCACGGGGTGTCGTCGTACATCCATTCCGGGAACGAGCGCTCGGTGTATTTCGGCAGGCTTTTGCCGGGTGCACACCACACGACGTCGGCGCCGATCAGCATCACCTTGGCATCGGGGTGATGCCGCGCGAACAGCATGCCGAGCCGCCATTGCTCGTAAGCGGTGGCGCTGTTCATCGCGAGATTGACGAAGCGTGTATCGAACAGCGGATCGAGCTCGGTCGGTCGCAGCAGCCGGCTGGTCAAGGTGCCGAGGATCATGCTGTCGAATTGTGGCGAGCGCGCCAGCGCCGGAAAGGCGTAGCGCGCGTTGGTGTTGATCGGGCTGCGGTCGAAGGGCGGCGACAGATTGAGCGTATCGAACGGGTCGAGCACGAAGACGAAGCCGTAGACCACCGCGCCCAG
>JBOHLR010000077.1:0-11291 GCA_050729555.1 Allostellaceae bacterium | reverse complement strand
GATCAACCGCATGTTCACGCCGGAGTTCCGCAACCGGCTCGACGCGGTGATCTCGTTCGCGTCGCTGACGCCCGAAACGGTCGGCCGCGTCGTCGACAAGTTCATCCTCCAGCTCGAGGAGCAGCTTGCCGACCGCAACGTCACCATCGAGCTCGACGAGGCGGCGCGGAAATGGCTCGCCGAGAAGGGCTACGACCGGCTCTACGGCGCGCGGCCGCTTGCCCGCCTCATCCAGGAGCACGTCAAAAAGCCGCTCGCCGAGGAATTGCTGTTCGGCAAGCTCGCCAAGGGCGGCGTGGTGCAGGTGCGGCGCGATGGCGACAAGCTCGCCTTCGCCTACATCGAGGCGCCACCGAAGCTGACGAGCAAGGATTCCGACGAGCAGCCGGAACAGGAGCTCGTCGACCAGTAAGCGAAAAGGCCGCCGCGAGGCGGCCTTTCTCGTTTTGGCCTACATCGCCGCGCCGGCGAGCCGCCACATATAGAGTGCCAGGAGCGATCGATAGGGTGCGAACTGCGCTGCCACCCGTTCCGGCTTGCGCCGCCGCGCGAAGCGCTTGACGCCGCGCACCACGGCGAGATCGCCGTCCGGCCAGACGTCGAGGTCGCGGCAATAGAAAATCGCCAGCATGTCGCACGTCCACTGACCGATCCCCCAGATCTCGGTCAGCCGCGCCGACCGCGTCGCGTGATCGAGCGCACGGATTTCGGCGCCATCGAGTAAGCCCGCCGCGTGCGCCGCGCCGATGTGGCACAACGCCTTGATCTTGTTGCGTGACAGGCCGCATTGCTTGAGCGCCGCTTCGTTCGCGGCACAGAGGAAATCGGCCAGCGTCTCGCCAGCCGCGGTTTCGACGCGCGCCCAGATGCTGCGCGCCGCCGCCGCCGAAACCTGTTGGCTGGTCACCGCGCGCGCCAGAAAGGCGGCGACGCCCTTGTCCGCACGCTCGGGAAACCAGATCGGCGCGGCGGCGACGTGCGCCTGCAATTCCGGCGATACGGTGCCGGCGATGGCGATAAGCCGCCGATGCAGTTCAGGATCCATCGCCTTCCCGGCGGAACGGCGACAGGCCCTGTTCCAGCTCCTCCATCTCGTTCCCGACCGCCACGGTTTCACGCCGGAGAAAATCCGCCACCGCGCGGCGAAAACCGAGGTCGCGGATCCAATGGGCGCTATAGGTTGGTTGCGGCAGGTAGCCGCGCTGGATTTTGTGCGGCCCCTGTGCCCCCGCCTCGACGCGCTTCAAGCCGTGGGCGATTGCGAAGTCGATGGCGCGGTAGTAGCACGCCTCGAAATGCAGGAACGGAATGTCGCCAATGCAGCCCCAGTTTCGACCGTAAAGCGTGTCGGCTCCGATTAGATTGAGCGCGCCGGCGATGTAGCGGCCGTCGTCCTTCGCCATCACCAGCAGGATGCGATCCGCCATGCGTTCGCCCAACAGGTCGAAGAATTCGCGCGTCAGATAGGGCGAGCCCCATTTCCGGTCCGACGTCGAGGTATAGAATCGGAAGAATGCGTCCCAATGGTGCGGCTTCAAATCGCCGCCAGAGAGCAGCTCAATGCGCACCGCCGCATTGGCGTCGCGCCGCTCGCGTTTGATCTGTTTGCGCTTGCGCGCGTTGAGCGCGCCGAGGAAATCGTCGAAGCTGCGATAGCCTTTATTTTCCCAATGGAACTGGCGGCCAACGCGCCGAAGAAAACCGGCATTGACGAACGCGTCGCATTCGGCGCCGGTGGGGAAAGTGACGTGCAGCGACGACACCTCTGTCCGCTTGGCCACTTCGAGCAGGCCGGCGATCAACAAACGCGTGGCGTCGCCTCCCGCTTCGGGCCGCAACAGCAGTCGCGGTCCCGGCACCGGCGTGAACGGCACTGCGACCAGTAATTTCGGATAATAGCGGCCGCCGGCGCGTTCGTAGGCGTCCGCCCAGCCGTGATCGAACACGTACTCGCCATAGGAGTGGCTTTTGATGTAGAGCGGTGCCGCGCCGATCAATTTCCCGTCGGAATCCTCGAGCAACAGATGCTGCGGCAGCCAGCCGGTTTCGGCGGTGACCGAGCCCGATTCCTCGAGCGCCTGAAGGAAGGCGTGGGCGACGAACGGATGATCGCCGGCGCACGCATCCCATGCGGCGGCCGGTACGTTCGCCAAGCGATCGACCACGCGCAGCGTCAGCCGATCGGCGCCGTCCATCAGCCGACCTCGAACACCGCGTCGATTTCGACCGCGACGCTGCCGGGCAACGACGCCACGCCGACCGCGACGCGCGAATGACGGCCGGCGTCGCCCAACACCTCGACGAACAGATCGGAGCAGCCGTTGATGACCTGCGGCTGCTGGATAAAGTCCGGCGCGCTGTTGACGAAGCCGTTGATCCGAACGCAGCGGCGGATGTGGTCCAGCTCGCCGGCTGCGGCGCGTGCCTGTGCCAGCAGGTTGAGGCCGCACAGACGCGCCGCCTGCTGTCCATCTTCGAGCGAGATGCCCGCGCCGAGCTTGCCGAGGAACTTACGCTCGCCATTCCATTGGCAGACCTGGCCGGAAACGAACAGCAAGTCGCCGGCGCGCACGAACGGCACGTAATTCGCCAACGGTACCGCCGCGTTCGGCAGCTCTAATTTTAGTTGTTTCAGTCGTGCTTCGACTCGTCCTGCCATGGCCGCTCCCGCGTTTGATTTCCGGGGATTATCGGCCGGGCCGCGCGCTTTGCCCAGCTGCCGGCCCAAAAAAATGCCGGCCATCGGGGAGCGATGGCCGGCAGTCAACTGCGCGTGGCTCCTCGCCACAAAATGGCGGCGAGGGCACTAGATGATAGGCGGCCGGCCGGCGGATATCCCCGTGGGCGTCGGCGATTTTTGGCTTAGCCGAGTTGGGTGGTACTGCTGGCGTCGGACAGGCTGGCTTTGATCGCGTCGGGCACCGGTTCGGGCTTGATGCCGCCATCGGCATAGCGACCGGCCCAAATGCGCTTTTCAAAGCCCTCGACGGCGGCTTTACCGCCTTTCAGGATCCGGTGCTGGATGGTGAAGCTGGTGCGACCCCACTGACTGATCCCACTTTCGACGGTGACGGCATCGTCAAAGTGACAGGGCAGCAGGAACTTGGCGCCGCATTCGACCAGCGGAAAGCCGACGATGCCGTATTTGACGCGGATCGCCGATGCCGACAGGCCGGTGCGCTCGAACAGCTGGCCGGTGCTGGTGTCAAAGATGATGAAATATTGCGGATAGAAGACGATTCCGGCCGGGTCGCATTGCGCCCATTCGATGCGCAGGTCGCGGCGGTTAACGAGCATAGTGGTGGTCTCGAAAAAGAGGGGGCGCGGTTTTAGCCGCGCCCCCAATTTCTGCCTCAGTCACGGTGCCGGCCGGGAGGCTGTAGCCGGAGGACCGCGTTGCGATCAACTACAGCCGCTGGTGCCGCCGCAGGTATCGCATTTGAGGCAGGTGCCGTTACGGACGAGGGTGAAGTTGCCGCATTCGCCGCAACTGTCGCCCTCGTAACCCTTCATGCGTGCTGCCTTGATCTGCTCCAAACGGACATCCACTGTCTTGACCGGTTCAATCTCCATGGCGATGTCGTGGCCGACCGCGACGTTGCCGGCGGCCGGCATTTCGAGAGCGCCTGATTTCGCGGTCGTCGCCTGCGTACCGCCCTGAACGGCGGCGCCGCCCTGCAAAACGGTGAGCTTGTTGCGGACGAAGCCGGCCACAGCCGCCTTGCGCATCACCGCCGCCATGTCGGGCTTCGGTCCTTCCGGCAGGTTCGACTCCGCCGCGCCTTTGCCGACCGTGTCGGGTGTGACGTCGGCCGGCTGAACGTGCGCCAGATCGTTGCGGCCGAGATACGAGATCGCCAGCTCGCGGAAGATGTAGTCGATCAGCGACGTCGCCATCTTGATGGTGTCGTTGCCTTCGACGATGCCGGCGGGCTCGAAGCGGGTGAAGGTGAACGCCTCGACGAACTCCTCGAGGGGTACGCCGTATTGCAGGCCGATCGAGAGCGCGATGGCGAAGTTGTTCATCAGCGAGCGGAAGGCCGAGCCTTCCTTGTGCATGTCGATGAACACTTCGGCGAGCTTGCCGTCCTCGTATTCGCCGGTCCGCAGATAGACCTTGTGACCGCCGACGATGGCTTTTTGGGTATAGCCCTTGCGCCGTTGCGGCAGGCGGCGACGCTCGTTCTTTTGCGCGATGCGCTCGATCACGCGTTCAACGATGCGCTCGGCAACGACCGGAACACGCTCCGCCGGCGCTTTTTCGGCCAGCTCGGCGACCGCATCGTCATCCGCGTCGTCGTCGATCAGGGCGGATTGCAGCGGTTGCGACAGCTTGGAGCCGTCGCGATACAGCGCGTTCGCCTTGAGGCCGAGCTTCCAGGACAGCATATAGGCGTCCTTGCACTGCTCGACCGACGCCTGGTTCGGCATGTTGATCGTCTTCGAGATCGCGCCGGAGATGAACGGCTGCGCCGCCGCCATCATCCGGATGTGGCTCTCGACCGATAGAGACCGCTTGCCGATGCGGCCGCACGGATTGGCGCAATCGAACACCGGCAGGTGCTCGGACTTGAGACCCGGCGCCCCTTCGAGCGTCATCGCGCCGCAACAGTAGGTATTCGCCTGATCGATTTCGGCCTTGCTAAATCCCAAGGCCGACAGCATGTCGAACGACACGTCGTTCATCTGCGCGTCGGTGAAGCCGAACGCCGCGCGGCAGAAATCGTCGCCGAGCGTCCATTTGTTGAAGGCGAACTTGATGTCGAATGCCGTCGCCAACTGGCTTTCCAGCGCCTCAAGAGCGCTTTCAGTGAAGCCCTTGACCTTGAGCGTCGCATGGCCGAGTGCCGGCGCATCCTTGAGCGTGCCGTGACCGACGGCGTAACGAGTGATCGCTTCGATCTCGGCACTCGAGTAGCCGAGTTTGGCGAGAGCTTCGGGCACGACGCGGTTGATGATGCGGAAATAGCCGCCGCCGGCCAGCTTCTTGAACTTGACCAACGCGAAATCCGGCTCGATGCCGGTGGTGTCGCAATCCATCACCAGGCCGATCGTGCCGGTCGGCGCGATGACGGTCGATTGCGCGTTGCGGAAGCCGTGCAGCTCGCCGAGCTGCAAGGCGTGATCCCACGCCTGGCGCGCCGCTTGGACGAGGTTGCGGTCCTGGCAATTGACCGCGTCGAGCGGCACCGGCGCCACCGATAGGCTTTCATAACCGTTGCGCTCGCCGTGGGCGGCGCGGCGATGGTTGCGGATAACCCGCAGCATTGCCTGGCGGTTTTTGGCGTAGCCGGGAAAGGGACCGAGCTCGCCGGCCATCTCGGCCGATGTCGCATAGGCGACGCCGGTCATCACCGCGCTGATGGCGGCGCAGAGCGCGCGGCCTTCGTCGCAATCGTACGACAGGCCGAACGCCATCAGGAGGCCGCCGATATTGGCGTAGCCGAGGCCGAGCGTGCGGAACTCGTAGCTGAGTTTGGCGATCTCGCGCGACGGGAACTGCGCCATCAACACCGAAATTTCGAGCGCGATCGTCCACAAACGCACCGCATGCTCGAACGCCGGCGTGTCGAACGCGCCGCCTTCGTGGCGGAACGTCATCAGATTGAGCGACGCCAGATTGCACGCCGTGTCGTCGAGGAACATGTACTCCGAGCACGGATTGGACGCGTTGATGCGGCCGGATTCCGGGCAGGTGTGCCACTCGTTGATCGTGGTGTCGTATTGCAGGCCTGGATCGGCACTTGCCCAGGCGGCATAGGCGATCTTGTCCCACAACTCGCGCGCGTCGACGGCTTTGTGCAGCTTGCCGTCGGTGCGGCGGATCAACTCCCACCTGCCGCCTTTGAGCACGCGGTCGAGGAAGTCGTTGGTGACGCGCACCGAATTGTTCGAGTTCTGGCCGGCGACGGTGAGATAGGCCTCGCTGTCCCAGTCGGTGTCGTAGGTGCGGAAATCGACGGTCTCGAAGCCCTGTTGCGCGAATTGGATGACGCGCTGAACGTAGTTCTCCGGAATCATCGCCTTGCGTGCCGCCTTGATCTCGCGCCGCAGTGCCAAATTGCGGTTTGGATCGAAGCGCGCGTCGCCAAGCGCCTTGGCCGCGGCGCCGTGGCACGCCGCCATGATGAGATTGAGGTGCTTCTGCGCCAGCTTCGAGCCGGTGACCAGCGCGGCGACCTTCTGTTCCTCGATGACCTTCCAGTCGATATAGGCCTCGATGTCGGGATGGTCGATGTCAACGGTCACCATCTTGGCAGCGCGTCGCGTCGTGCCGCCTGACTTGATTGCGCCGGCGGCGCGGTCGCCGATTTTGAGGAAGCTCATCAGACCGGACGAGCGGCCGCCGCCGGACAGACGTTCGCCATCGCCGCGCAGCCGGGAGAAGTTCGAACCGGTGCCTGAGCCGTATTTGAACAGGCGCGCTTCGCGGACCCACAAATCCATGATCCCGCCTTCGTTGACGAGATCGTCGGCGACCGACTGGATGAAGCAGGCGTGCGGTTGCGGATGCGCGTAAGCGCTCTTCGATGCGGTCAATTCGCCGGTCTTATAGTCGACGTAGTAGTGGCCTTGCGCCGGTCCGTCGATGCCATAGGCCCAATGCAGACCGGTGTTGAACCATTGCGGCGAATTGGGCGCTGCCATCTGGCGGCACAGCATGAAGCACATCTCGTCGTAATAGGCGCGGGCGTCGGCTTCGCTGTCGAAATAGCCGCCCTTCCAGCCCCAATAGGTCCAAGTGCCCGCCAAGCGGTGAAACACCCGCTTGGCACTGCGCTCGCCATCGTTGCGCTCGGCGCTCGGCAATTTCTCGAGCGCCTTGGTGTCGGGCACCATGCGCCACAGCCAGGCGGGAACGTCGGATTCCTCGGCCGCCTTTAGTCGGGCTGGCACGCCCGCCTTGCGGAAATATTTTTGCGCCAGGATGTCGCAGGCGACCTGGCTCCAGTCGGCGGGCACCTCGATGTCGGGCAAATAAAAAACCCGCGACCCGTCGGGGTTGCGGATTTCACTGGTGGCTGACTTGAAGGCGATCCCTTGGTACGGGTCTTGGCCGGCCGTGGTGAATCGACGGTCAATACGCATAGGCTACATCCCCCCGACGCCAACGTGACATTTCCCCTACGTCGCACGGCACAACATCTTGTGTGGCTGCAAACGCAGAATCAAAATGTTGGCAGAACGACCCGACACGTTCAACTAGATTTTGTGTCTCGTGCGGATATGTCGCAAAATCTAGTAGGAGCAACGGCTTATCCACAGGCGAAAAATCAGTCTGCGCGCGTGTCCACGACTGTCGGCATAAAAATGTGTTATAGCAGTGTATTAACTGGCGTTCTTCAGGCATAAAAGCAGACGGCTTCGCCGCGAGTCCGGAGCGGCATTTCGTGCGGCCGGCGACGATCGCGGCGTGCGTTGATGGCCGCAGCTTCAACCGCTTACACTGTGAATTCCATTTGCCGACATGCGTCATCGCGTGGCACGACGCGGTGGCGATCGCCCTCGCCGCGCGTCCACGGCCGCGTGGCCTGGACGCATACGCGGTGCGATGCCATAGTCGCGCGCGTTTTCCGGTGGCTTCGCCGGATGTTTTGCGTCGTTTCGGGATGGCAATGACCATCGGCACACGCATCTTCACTTGGCTCAAGGGCGAGCTCGTCGGCACCGACGCGTTTGGCAACCGCTATTACCGCGAACGTGGCCATCGGGCGCTCAAGCGCGGCGGCGGGCACGAGAGCCGCGAACGCCGCTGGGTGATCTATCAAGGCGACGAGGACGCGTCGTGCGTGCCGCCGGTGTGGCACGGCTGGCTGCACCATACGACCGACCAGGTGCCGGCTGACGCCGACAAGCCGATTTATCCCTGGCAGAAGCCGCATCAGCCGAATTTGACCGGCACGCCGGCCGCCTATCGCCCGTCCGGCTCGGTGCTGAAAGGCGGGCCGCGCGCCCGCGCCACCGGCGACTACGAGCCCTGGACGCCGGGGTGATGTTTCGACAAGCTGCGAAGCGATTTGGACCGCACCGATCGTCCGGTCCGTGCAGCCTGCAAGGAGTCGAACTGCCATGAACCGCAATGCTGTCGAGACCATTATGGGCGCGGTCGTCTTGGTCGTGGCCGCCGTCTTCCTGTTCTTCGCTTATACGACGACGCAGGTGAATGCGACCGGCGGCACCGAATACACCGCCCAGTTCGACCGCGTCGACGGTTTGCGCGACGGCGGCGACGTCAAGATCAGCGGCATCAAGGTCGGCACGATCGAATCGCAATCGCTCGATCCGAAAACGTTCCTCGCGACCATCACGCTCAACATCGATCCGCGGATCAAACTGCCTGAGGACTCGGTGGCGGTGATTACCTCGCCCGGATTGCTCGGCGATAATTTTCTGTCGATCGAGCCGGGCAACGACGACAAGATCATCCCCCCGGGCGGCCGCATCACCCACACCCAGGCCGCGATGAACCTCCAGTCGCTCATCGGCCAGGTGATCTACAACGCGGGCCAGAACAAAGGGCAGGGCGGCGGCGCGCCGCCGCAAGGCCAGGCGCCGAGCCCGCCGAAGCCATGACCGCTGGCGACTCACGCGCGGCGGGGGTCGTTCCAGGCAAACCAGAAACCGAACAGCGCTGGGATCCCGAGCGGTATCGCCGTAACGCCGCGTTCGTGCCGGCACTCGGCGCCGGCGTCGTCGCGTTGCTCGCGCTGCGGTCCGGCGAGCGTATCCTCGATCTCGGCTGCGGCGACGGTGCGCTGACCGCGACATTGGCGACGCAAGCGTCGGTGGTGGGCGTCGACCAAAGCGCCGAGCAGGTCGCGGCTGCGGTGGCGCGGGACCTCGACGCACGCGTCGTCGATGGCGCGCACTTGCCGTTCGCGGCGGAATTCGACGCGGTGTTTTCGAATGCGGCGTTGCACTGGATGCGCGCGCCAGATGCGGTGATCGACGGAGTCTGGCGCGCGCTCAAACCCGGCGGCCGCTTTGTTGCCGAATGCGGCGGTGCCGGCAATGTCGCGCAGGTTTTGGCCGCGCTGCTTGCGGCCTTGGCGCGCCGGGGCGTCGATGGCCGGCCGTCGATGCCGTGGTTTTTTCCGACCGTCGAGGACTATCGCACGCGGCTCGAGAAACGCGGCTTCACGGTACGAAACATCGCCTTGATTGCGCGGCCGACGGCGTTGCCCGGCGCGTTGGGCGATTGGCTCGAGACTTTCGCCGAAACCTTCCTCGCGCTGGTGCCGCAAGCTGACCGCCCCGCGTTGAAAGCAGATGTTGAAGATCTGGCGCGACCCCATCTCTTCCACGACGGAACCTGGACAGTCGATTACGTGCGCTTGCGCTTTGCCGCGGTGAAGCCCGGCGACGCCAACCGCGGATGTGAGGCCGCATGAACAAGCTGACGCTGCCAACATGGCTGACGCCTGAAGGCGAACGGGTCTCGTGCCTCGACAAGATCAAGGTGTTGAACGAGAACCTCGAGGAAATCCAACAACTCGCCCAGGACGCGCTCGAAGACGCGGTATTGATGGATTGCGACGAAAGCCAATTCCGCCGCGTCATGCGCGCGTTGGCCGAAAGCCTCGACAATCCTTATAAGAAAAAGGTCAAACCGTGAGATCTTTGCTGTTGGCACTGACCGCGCTTGCGATTGCCGTCGTGCCGGTGCAGGCGCAGCAAATTCAACTCAAGCCGCCGGCGCCAACCCAGGGCCAAAGCCAAGGCGCTCAGCCCGCGCAGGCCGTTGCGGCAGTGCTGCAAGGTCTCGACAAAATCACCGCGCGCGTCTCGCGGTTCGACGCGCCGATCAACCAACCGGTGCATTTCGGCACGCTGGTCATCACCGTGCGCGCCTGCGTCAAGCAGCCGCCGGAGGAACCGCCCAATACCGCCGCCTTCCTCGAAATCGACGAAGTTCGCACCGACGTCAATGCGGCGGCGACCAAGCCCGTCTTCAGCGGCTGGATGTTCGCGTCATCGCCGGCGATTTCGGCGCTCGAGGATCCGATCTATGACGTCAACGTGCTCGATTGCAAGATGGCGGCGACCGCCGCGCCGTCGAGCCCGCCAACGAAGTGAGTCTTGCGGCGCAACGCCGCCGCCAGACGCCGGTGATAGTCGGCGCGCGGAATCTCGACAGCGCCGAAGCGCTTGAGATGCGGCGTGACGAACTGCACGTCGAGCAGCGTGAATTTCCAGTGACGCAGCGCGGCGACGAGATGCGCCAACGCGACTTTGCTGGCGTCGCGTTCGCGCGAAAACATGCTTTCGCCGAAAAAGGCGCCACCGAGCGCGACGCCGTATAGGCCGCCGACGAGCGCGCCGTCGCGCCAGCATTCGACGCTGTGCGCAAAGCCCTCGCGGTTGAGCGCGGAGTAAAGCGCGACGATTTCTCGGTTGATCCACGTCTTCGGCCGTTGCTCCGTCGATTCCGCGCAGCCGCGGATCGTCGCCGCGAAATCGCCGTCGCAACGCACGTCGAACCGGTTCGACCGTATGGTGCGCGCCAGGCGCTTCGACAGGTGAAATCGGTCCAACGGCAGCACGCCGCGCAGCTCGGGATCGACCCAGAATAGTTCCGGATCGTCCGCCGATTCCGCCATCGGAAAGATGCCGGCGGCGTAGGCGCGCAACAGCAGATCAGGGTTCAACGCGGGCGTCATGCCGCCTCGAAGCGTGGAACGCGCGGGGCGCCGGATCAAGCCCGGCTTTCACCGGCCGGTTCCGTCACACCTTGCCGTTAAAGGTCCGCTCGAACCAGCCGATGTCGTAATCGCCGTTGAGGAAGGCTTCCGACGCCATCAACCGCTGATGCAGGGGGATGGTGGTCTCGATGCCTGAAATCACGAACTCCTCCAGCGCACGCCGCAGCCGCATGAGGCATTCGTTGCGCGTGCCGCCATGGACGACCAGCTTGGCGACGAGGCTGTCGTAATGCGGCGGCACGGTGTAACCCTGATAGAGCGCACTGTCGACGCGCACGCCCATGCCGCCGGGAGCGTGGTAACGCTGGACCACGCCGGGCGACGGCGCGAAGGTTTCGGGGTTCTCGGCGTTGATGCGGCACTCGATCGCGTGCCCCGCCAATTTGATGGCGTCCTGGCGATAGCCGAGCGGCGCGCCGTCGGCGATACGGATTTGCTCGCGCACGATGTCGATGCCAGTCACCATTTCGGAGATCGGATGCTCGACCTGAAGCCGCGTGTTCATCTCGATGAAGAAGAACTCGCCGTCCTGGTAGAGGAATTCAAGCGTGCCGGCGCTCTTGTAGCCGAGCTTGGCCATCGTCGTCG
>JBOHLR010000076.1:0-11516 GCA_050729555.1 Allostellaceae bacterium | reverse complement strand
GCGCCCCAAGCGGCAGCAAGCCGCAGACGAAGAGCCCGTTCGGTCGTTTCTCCCCGCGCCGGTCGCCGCCGCCAAGACCGGACCGCGCATGCGCTTTGGCGCATGGCGAGGCGAAACCGTGCCGCCGGCTAGACCAGAGGAAGAGAAGCCATGCGACTCCCGATTTTGGGGCTCGTGCTGGCGGCCGTGCCCTTGCTGATCGGCAGCGGATTGTCGCGCGCCGCGAGCCAGGATTCGGCGCCAACGCCGGGCCTGTCGCCGCAAGCGATCAGCCGTTACGAGCAGATGCTGCAAGGCCTGTCGCCCGAGACCGTCAATTCGTTGGTGGGCGAAGCGGTCGTGCTGCTGCGCACCTACTCCAACGGCGGTTCGGCCGGACTGGCCGCGCTGAAGCAGCACAAGGCCGAGCTCCAGGACCTCAAGGCACAGCTCTGTTCGGCCGTCATCCACTGCTGAACGCGGCCTGACCAGGAGCCCGTTGCACGCGACGCCGCCGCGGCTTATCACAGCCGCGGCTTCGGCAGGACGGTGCGGCGCGCGCATGGACGGGGACGCGGCGGTAGCGGGAGTAATCGTGCTGGCCGCCGGATTCGGCAGCGCGATCCTGACCGTATTGATACGCGACTGGCTGCGCCGCCGTGCGGTTCTCGACCGGCCGGGCGCGCGCTCCTCGCATGCGAGTCCCGTGCCGCGTGGCGCCGGACTCGCAGTGATCGCGGCGCTGGTCATCGCCTGGCTCGCGCTCGCGGCGCGCGGTGCGATGCCGCCCGACACGGTTGTTGTCGTGCTGGTGACCGCGGCGCTCGCGCTGCTCTCCTTTGTCGACGATCTGCGCGGCCTCCCCGTCGCGTTACGGCTGGCGGCGCATTTCGCCGCCGCGTTGATCGCCTTGGCGTTCTTTCCGCGTGACGCATCCGTCTTCCAAGGCCTGCTGCCGTTGCCGCTCGATCGCGCCGCCGCCGCGCTGCTGTGGGTGTGGTTCGTCAATCTCTACAATTTCATGGACGGCATCGACGGCATCACCGGCGTCGAAACGGTTTGTATCGGCGCCGGCGTCGCCGCGGTGTCGCTGGTCGACGGCGGCGGCCTCGCCGCCGCGGCGCTGGTCGCGGTCGCCGCCGCGCTCGGCTTTCTCCGCTTCAACTGGCAGCCGGCGAGCGTCTTCCTCGGCGACGCGGGCAGCGTGCCGCTCGGTTACGTCATGGGGTGGCTGTTGTTGGAGTTGGCGCGCGACGGACACTGGGCGCCGGCGCTGATCCTGCCGCTTTATTACCTGGCCGATGCGACCGTGACGCTGGTGCGACGGGCGCGACGCGGCGAAGCGCTGTGGCGGGCGCACCGCGACCATTTCTATCAGCGCGCGTTGCGCGGCAAAGACCATGCCGCCGTCGCGCGGCTCGTGCTGGCGGGCGATATCGGCCTGATCGTGCTCGCGCTGCTGGCGCTGGACCGGCCTTTGATCGCCGTCGGTCTGGCCGTCGTGCTCAGCGCGGCGATGCTCGCCGGCTTCGCGCGCCGCGGCGCCGCGGATTAGCACGCGCATGCCGGCCGAAGCGGATCCGCGCCCGGTCGTGATCCTGGGCGCCGCCGGTTTCATCGGCCGCGCGTTGGTCCGCGATCTCGTCGCGCAGCGGTTCGCGGTGCGTGCCTTGACGCGAACCGCCGCCGCGTTTGCGCCGCCAGTCGAAGCGCGCGTCGCCGGCACGCTCGATCGTCGCAGCGACTGGCGCGGTCTGTTGGACGGCGCGCGGGCGGTGATCCATCTCGCCAGCCGCGCTCATGCGCCGCCGGGCAACAATTCCTGGCTCGCGTCCGAGCGCGACGCGGCGGCCGCGATTGCCAACGCCGCAACGGCAGCCGGTATCGAGCGCACCATCCTCTTAAGCTCGATCAAGGTGCTGGGCGAGACGACGACCGACCGGCCGTTTGCGGCGACGAGCCAGCCCGCTCCGCGCGACATCTATGGCCGTGCCAAGCTCGCCATCGAAGCGGCGATGCAGCGGCACGGCGCGCCCGGCCTGACGATCATCCGGCCGCCGCTGGTTTACGGGCCCGAGGTCAAAGGCAATTTCCGCGCGTTGCTGCGCTGGATCGCGCGCCGCGTGCCGCTGCCCTTGGCCGCAATCCGTAATCGGCGCGCCTTCGTTTTTCGCGACAATCTGATTGCACTGATCGCGACGGCGCTGATCCATCCAGCGGCGGCCGGACAAACGTTGCTCGTGCGCGACGACGCGGAGATCGGCACGCCGCAGCTGGTCCACGAGATCGCCCGACGCATCAGCGCGCCGGCGTGCCTGTTTCCTGCGCCGGCTTGGCTGCTGCGCGCCGCCACCGGCGACCGGCTCGTCGGCTCGCTGAGCATCGACGACGGTGCGACGCGCGCCCGTCTGGGATGGCAGCCGCCGTTCAGCCTCGCCGCCGGGCTCGACGCAACCTGCCGCTGGTTCGTCGACGCCGAAGGTGCGCGGGCGCGCGGTTCTCGCCTATAAAGCGCGCATGGTTGTGACGAGCGTATCCGCACGCATGAGCGCGCCGGCGATCATCCTGGCGGCGGCCGGACTCCTGGCGCCGCCGCTCGCCGTTCTGGCGCCGTTGGGCCTCGCGCCGCTGCTGAGCGTAACCGCCGTCGCCTTGATCGTCGCGGCGCCGCGGCGGCTGCTCGCCGCCGGCAAGCCGTTGTGGCCGTTGGCGGCGCTGTGGCTCGCGCTGGCCGCCTTCGCGCTGCTGTCGGCGACGTGGTCGATCCTGCCGGGCCACAGTCTCGTCGAGGGCGCGCGGTTTTTCGCCATCGGCGTCGAAGGCCTGGTCGCGCTGGCGGCGGCGCGGGCGCTGTCACCGCACGACGGCTGGAGCGTCGGCGCCACAGTCGCCATCGGCGCAGCGCTGGGCGCGGGATTTCTGCTGCTCGAATGGGCCAGCGGCGGTGCGCCCGCGCCTTGGACTCACGTTTGGGCCGGCGGCACCGATATCGACCTCTCCCGTTACGATCGCGGCGTCACTCTGGCGGTGCTGACGCTGTGGCCGGCCGTGGCGGCGTTGCACCGCCGGCGCCCATTACAGGTGGCCGTCGCCGTTGCGGTCGCGGTCGCCGCTTTCTGCCTTTCGAGCGCGGCGTCGCTGTTGGCGCTTATGGCCGGCGTTGTGGCATTTGCGGTCGGTTTGCGATTGCCGCGGCTGGTGGCCGGCGTGCTGACGATCGGCTTGGTCGCCGCCGCCGTGGCGCTGCCTGCCGTGGTGCCGCGTTACGAGACGACCGTGCGCCTGCACCAAGCAGCACCCTGGATCAAACCATCGGGCATCCACCGTCTGCTGATCTGGCGCTTCGCCGCCGAACGCATCGCCGACCGGCCGCTGCTCGGCTGGGGCATGGATGCGTCGCGCGCGCTGCCGGGCGGCCACCAGGATTTCTCGAAGATGCTGCCGAGCCTATCGCTGTCAACGGGAGCCGATGCTCTGCCGCTGCACCCGCACGACGCCGTCTTGCAATGGCGCCTCGAGCTCGGCATTCCGGGAACGCTGCTTTGCCTTGCGATCGTGGTGTGGGCGCTTTATCGCGTTGGCTGGCGGTTCGCGGCAGCGCGCGAGGCGCAGGCGGCTGCGCTCGGCTGGGCGACGGCGGTGCTGACGATCGGCCTATTGAGTTTCGGTGTCTGGCAAGCGTGGTGGGTGTCCGCCATCCTGCTGACCGCCGCGTTGCTCGCCGCGAGTGCCGCCGATGCCGACTGAACGTCCGACGCTGATCTTTCTCGTCACCGAGGACTGGTATTTCTGCTCGCACCGCATGCCGATGGCGCGCGCCGCGCGCGATGCCGGCTTCGCCGTCGCGGTTGCCACAAGGGTTACCGCGCACGGCGAGGCGATCCGACGCGAAGGATTCACGCTCCATCCCCTGCGTTGGCGGCGGCGCGCCGTCGGGCCGCTAGCCACCGTTGCGGCGCTCTTCGAGATTTGGCGGCTCTATCGCCGCGAACGGCCGCTGATCGTTCACCACGTGTCACTCAAACCGGTGCTGCTTGGCGGCATCGCCGGACGGCTGGCTGGCGTGAAGCTGGTCGTCAGCATGATGACCGGCTTGGGCTATCTCGGCGGCTCCGGGCAGGGTGTGGTGCGGCTGCTCGTCGGCATGGTGCGGCCGATCCTGCCTTGGGCGCTCTTCGGCCGGCGCGGCCGCGTGATCGTGCAGAACGAGGATGACCGGAAGGCGCTCGCGGCGATGTGCCCGAGCCAAGCGGCGCGGATCGTCGTGATTCCAGGCTCGGGAATCGATCTGGCGCGTTTCACGCCCGCGCCCGAGCCGCCGGCGCCGCCGGTGACCGTCGCCTATACCGGGCGGATGATCGCGACGAAGGGCATAGCGACACTGGTCGAAGCGCAGCAACGGATACGAGCGCGCGGCATCGATCTGCGTCTCGTCCTGGTCGGCGACAGCGATGAAGAGAATCCGAGCGCGATCGACCGCATGACGCTGGAACGCTGGGCAGCGCTGCCGGGCATCGCCTGGCTCGGGCGACGCGACGACGTCAGACAGGTGTGGCGGGAGGCGCATATCGCGGCCCTGGCTTCGCCCAGCCGCGAAGGCCTGCCCAAGAGCCTGCTCGAGGCGGCGGCGATGGCGCGGCCAATCGTGGCAAGCGACATACCGGGTGTCCGCGTCGTCGCGCGGCATAAGATCAACGCGCTGCTGGTGCCGCCCGGCGATGCCGCCGCATGGGCGGACGCCTTCGCCGCGTTGGCGGGTGACGCGGCGTTGCGCCAGCGGTTCGGCGCCGCCGGACGCCGCATCGTCGAGGACGGGTTGTCGGACCAGGCGATCGCCGCGGCAACGATCGCGCTGTACCGGGACTTGTTGCGCGAAATCGGGCGCTAGGGACGGGGGAACAGCGCGTCCGTCCAGCCGGCAATACGATAACCGACGAGGCCGAGCCATTCGTGTTCAGCCAAATCAACGCTGTCGAGCCCGTGCGCCAGCGAAATATGGAGGCGCCGCACGGCCTCGAAATCGACCGGATCGGCGACGACCGGCCAACCGATGTGGCGGAAGCAGCCGACCGCACGCGGCATCTGATCGGCGGAAGTTACGAGGATCCAGACTTCGCCCGGCTTGGGATCGACGATTCGCTTCGAGAACACGGCGTTCTCGTGCGTTGTACGCGATTTGTCCTCGATCACCAGGCGGTTCGGCGTGACGCCGAGTTCAGTCAGAAGCTGCGCCGTCGCCGCCGCCTCGGTGGTCGGCTCGTTCAACAGGCCGCCGAGACCGCCCGATAGCACGATGCGCGCCGCCGGATAGCGTTGCGCCAAACGCAACGTTTCGGTGACGCGCGCGGCAGATGGATTGAGCGCGACCTGGCCGTATTCAGCGGTACGCCCTGGATCGACCGCGCCCCCAAGCAGGATGATGCCGTCGACCTTGGCAGGAAGCGCATTCAATACCGGAAAGCGATCTTCGAGCGGAACGAGGGGCAATGCCGCCAGCGGTTCATCTGAAGCGGCCGCGCCGGCGATCAGCACCAGCACGACGAGCGCCAAGCCCTTGCGCCCCCGACTGGTCGATAACCGCCACGCGCCGATGGCGAGGACGATCAGGAGCAGGTTGCCGGGATCGAAGACGACCTGGAGGACCTTGCTGAGGACATAGAGCATTGGCGTGGATCCTGCCCGATCCGGTCCGCGCGCCGCCAGCCCGTTGAAAAGCGCGGAACGCGCCGGCCAGCCGCATTTTTCTTGCTGAGCCGGCGGCGGCTCACGTAACGTCGCCTCGACTCATGACCGTCGTCAGCCGCCGCGCCGGAGCCGCTTATGCCCATGACATCGTCATGGCGGCGATCTCGTTCTGGCTGTCGTTCTACCTGCGTGTCGGCGACGGCATCGCTAATTATTCGCACGAGCTGATCTGGACCTACGACATCATTTTCGCGGCGACCGCGGCGGCGGTGTTTTACGCCTCGGGCCTCTATCGCGGCATCTGGCGTTACGCCTCGCTGCCCGATCTCATCGCCTTGGCGCGCGCGGTCACGCTCGTTGTGCTGATCTATTTCCCGCTGATGTTCCTGGTCACCCGCCTCGAGGCGCTGCCGCGCTCGATCGTCGGCATCAACTGGCTGGTGCTGATGGCGCTGCTCGGCGGCCCGCGTTTCACCTATCGGCTGCTGAAGGACGGCAGCTTGCGCAATATCCTGCGCACGGACGCGTCGCGCACGTCGGTTCCGGTTCTGCTGATCGGCGCCGGCGAAGGCGCCGACCTGTTCATCCGCACGACCTATCGCGACGCGCAGCAGGCCTATCGCGTGGTCGGCATCGTCGCGGACGACGATCGGCGGGTCGGACGCGAGATCGGCGGCGTCGCGGTGCTCGGCACCCTCGACGCGCTGCCGCGCGTGGTGGAACAGCTGGCGGCGCGCGGCGACAAGCCGCAGCGGCTCATCCTGACCGGCCGGGGCATCGAGGGCGCCGCCATTCGGCAGCTGCTCGACGTCGCCAACGACCTCGGCATCCCGCTGGCGCGGCTGCCGCGCCTCACCGAGTTTCGCGACACCCGCGCCGACGAGAACCGGACGATCGAGCCGGTCGCGATCGAGGATCTGCTCGGCCGGCCGCAAACCGTGCTCGACCGCTCCAGCATGCGCGCGCTGATCGCCGGACAGCGCGTGCTGGTCACCGGCGCCGGCGGCACAATCGGATCGGAACTCACGCGCCAGATTGCGGCCTTCGGCCCGGCGCGGCTGGCGCTGTTCGACAACGGCGAATTCGCGCTCTATTCGATCGAACGCGAGATTCTCGAGCGCCATCCGGATGTCCCCCGGACTGCGCTGATCGGCGACGTGCGCGACAGCCGGCGCGTCGACGCGGTGTTGGCGGCGGAACGCCCGGAGCTGGTATTTCACGCCGCCGCGCTCAAGCACGTGCCCATGGTGGAAGCAAACCCACTGGAAGGCGTGATGACGAACGTCCTCGGCACACGGCACATGGCCGAAGCGTGCCGCACCCACGGCGTGCGCGCCATGGTGATGATCTCGACCGACAAGGCGGTCAATCCCGCCAACGTCATGGGCGCGTCCAAGCGCCTGGCCGAAAGCATCTGTCAGGCGCTCGACGTCATCGAGGCGCGGCGTCCAAGCGGGACGCGCTTCGTCACCGTGCGCTTCGGCAACGTGCTGGGCTCGACCGGATCGGTCGTGCCGCTGTTCCAGCGCCAGCTTGCCGGCGGCGGACCGCTGACGGTAACGCATCCCGACATCTCGCGCTATTTCATGACGACGCGCGAGGCCGTCGAGCTGGTGCTTCAGGCCTCGGCGCTCGCCGCGGCCGACGACGAGGCGCGCGGCAAGCTGTTCGTGCTCGACATGGGGGAGCCGGTGAAGATCGTCGACCTGGCGCGGCAGATGATCCGCCTCGCCGGCAAGCGGCCCGACCGTGAGGTCAAAATCGAATTCGTCGGCTTGCGGCCGGGCGAGAAGCTGCACGAGGAGTTGTTCCACGAACAGGAACCGCCGGTGCCGACGCGCGCGCCGGGCATCCGACTCGCGGCGCCGCGCGTCATCGATTACGCAATGCTGGCGCGGGCGCTCGACGAGCTGGCCGAGCACGCGCATGAAGGCCGCGTCGACCGCGTGCTCGTCGTGCTATGCAATCTGGTGCCGGAGTATGCCGGCAACGCGGCAACGACCGATCGCGTGGCGCGCGGCAGCTGACGCCGAACGCACTGGCAGCCAAGTCCCAAGAGCAAAAACATTCGGCCCATGTCGGGCCCTTACACGTTCCGAAAGGACCAATTCGATGAGCAAGACCGTTGCGATTCTGATCGCAAGGCTGATCTTCGGCGGCATTTTTGCCATGGCGGCAATCTTCAAGTTTCTTGGAATGGGAGCGACCGCCGGCTACATCGCCGCGGCAGGTTTTCCATTCGCGCTACCGTTTGCCTGGATCGCCGCCTTCTTCGAGAGCGCGCTCGCAATTGCTCTATGGACCGGCGCTTTCTTCTCCGAAGCGGCACTGCTTGCCGCCGCCTATGTTCTGTGCCTGGCCTCCGTCTTCCACGGCCCATCGCATTGGAGCGGCAACCAGACGGAATTCGGATTCTTTGTGGATCATTTCACCTTCATTGCGGGCCTTCTGTTCGCGGCGGTGCACGGGCCGGGCGACTCCTTGGTCGTCCGCCGGGGCATCATTTGGCGGCCGAGGGGCGGCTGAACTGTCCCCACGAGCATATGGCGTGACGCGCGCGCCGGCATCCCGATCGTGGGCTAGGCGTCCGGTCCCTCGTCGGCAAGCCGTTCCAGGTAGGCACCGTAATCCGAATTGCCGTAGAGCGTCGCCAGCTGGCGCAATGCGGCGGCGTCGATCATCCGCTTACGGAACGCAACCTCTTCGAGACAGCCGATCTTCTGGCCGGTGCGCTTTTCCAGCGTGTGGACGAACTCGGCCGCTTCGAGCAGGGATTCGTGCGTGCCGGTGTCGAACCAGGCGTAGCCGCGGCCGAGCTTCTCCACCGCCAGCGCTCCGTCGCGCAGATAATGCGCGTTGAGATCGGTGATCTCGAGCTCGCCGCGCGGCGATGGCTTCAATTTCTCCGCCCGCGCGTACACACCGCCGTCGTAGAAATAAAGACCGATCACCGCCCAGTCGGAGCGCGGCGTGCGCGGCTTTTCGGCCAGATCGACGGCCTTGCCGTCGCGATCGAAGCTGACAACGCCGTAGCGGCCGGGATCGACGACGCGATAGGCGAAGACGGTTGCGCCAGCGGCGCGCGCGGTGGCGCGGCGCATCATCTCGGACAATCCGTCGCCGTAGATCAAATTGTCGCCCAGCACGAGGCAACACCCCTCGCCCGCCAGGAATTCGCGGCCGACGATGAAGGCGTGCGCCAAGCCTGCGGGCTTCGGCTGCTCGGCATAGGTGAGCCGGATGCCCCAGGCCGCGCCGTCGCCCAATAGCGCGCGGAACAGCGCCGCGTCGGCCGGAGTGGTGACGATCAGGATATCGCGGATGCCGGCGAGCATCAGCGTCGACAACGGGTAGAAGATCATCGGCTTGTCGTAGATCGGCAGCAGCTGCTTCGACAGCGCGCGCGTCAGCGGGAAAAGCCGCGTGCCCGAACCGCCGGCAAGGACGATGCCTTTCATCTCATCGCACCTCGGCCGTTTCATTCTGCTGATCGGCTGGAATTCTGACCGTGCCATCACGTGCACATGTCACTTCGGGCAACCCGAATAGGCCGCGCGGCGGGGGATTCTTTGCCCACGGATTTAAAACGAATAATGGGGGCTTCGGATCGCGCATGAGACAGGCCCCACTGGTCAAACGATTCTTTTCCGGACCCCAAATCCCATTGCGACCGAACGCAACGAGGCCACGTTCTGATGGGTTCCTTGGAAAAAGAAACGCAAGATCTCCATAGAATGCCGATGCGAACCCATGCGCGTCTTGCGTTCTTGGACCCATCTCAAAAACGACAAGCAAAGAAGGCGCAGCGCGATAACCAATTGCATTTTTGAATTGTGCATTCGCCTTCCTGGCAGCAGCACGTAGCCTGTCAACCACATCAACACTGTGCCCACCGCCTCGCGGCGAGACGCTAACCAGGCGAAACCGATCGTTGGATCGCTTGAGCGATATTGCGATCATGTAGTCGTCGTCATAAAGGCCAAGCTGCGCTGCATTCACATTCGAGGCGGCATCTCCGGTTATGTCGGATATGGACGCGCATTCGACGTAAGGGCTTTTCTGCCAAAGCGTCGGGTGCCCATATTTGCCGGTGTTGCTTTTTTGACAGAGAAGGACATGTCGCTCGCTCATAGCTTCGAACGAAATCAAGACACGGCACGAATAATCGGGATCGCGAGGCACCACGACGTAAAGTCTGTCGGCAAGCGTGTCGTCTTGCGTCCAAAGGCGTAGCGCTTCGCGCGCGAGATTAAATGCCGCCTTTATATGCTTCTCCGTCGCCTCAAGCGAAACACTCGCTAATCCGCGGCCGTTAGCCGAAATTTTTTCCACGCGCCGATGGCACCAATCCCATTTCTGACCCAAATCGTCGGGTAGCGTCGTGTAGGTGACGGTTTTTACCTCAATCCACAAATCGGCATTGCCGGTGCAGAAAAAATCCGGAACTTCGCCAATAACCCAAGACGGCTCCTGTTCGAACCGAAACCCCGCAGTTGATAAAAACGCGGCCGCCGACTCCATCGGGTCCATCAGCGTGTCGCCTTATTGGCCGTGCCGAGACGTTCGCCGCGATAGACGCCGTTGCGGATCGGCTTCCACCAGGCTTCGTTGTCGAGATACCAACGCACCGTCTTGCGCAAGCCGGTCTCGAGGCTTTCGGCCGGCCGCCAGCCGAGCTCGCCGCGGATCTTGCGGTCGTCGATGGCGTAACGCAGATCGTGACCGGGACGGTCGGCGACGAATTCGATCAGCCGCGCGTGCGGGCGATGCGGCGATTTTGGCAGCTCGGCATCGAGGATGGCGCAGATGGTCTGCACGAGGTCGAGGTTCCGGCGCTCCTCGCCGCCGCCGATATTATAAGTCTCGCCCGGCGTGCCGCGCCGCACCACCAGCGCCAGTGCCGCGGCGTGATCGCCGACATAAAGCCAATCGCGCACGTTCTCGCCCTTGCCGTAGACCGGCAGCGTCTTGCCCTCGATGGCGTTGAGCACGATCAGCGGAATGAGCTTCTCGGGAAATTGCCAGGGACCGTAATTGTTCGAGCAGTTGGTCGCGATCACCGGCAGTCCGTAGGTCTGAAACCAGGCCCGCGCGAGGTGATCGGCGCCGGCCTTCGACGCGGCATAGGGGCTGTTGGGCCGGTAGCGGCTGTCCTCGGCGGCGCGCTCGCCGGCGCCGAGCGAGCCGAACACCTCGTCCGTCGAGATGTGATGGAAGCGGAAGCGCGTCCGCGCCTCGCCGGCCAGGCCGTCCCAATAGCCGCGCGCGGCCTCGAGCATCGCAAACGTGCCGACGAGATTGCTGTGGACGAAATCGTCGGGCCGGTCGATCGAGCGATCGACATGGGTTTCGGCGGCCAAGTGCATCACCGCGTCTGGTTTGTGCTTGGCGAACACGCGCGTCACCGCGGCGCGGTCGGCGACGTCGGCAACCTCAAACGTGTAATTGCCCGCCGTTGCGAGCGACCCTAACGGCGGGTTCGAGCTGGCATAGGTCAGCTTGTCAAGATTGACCACGCTGTCGCCGGCGGCAAGCAGATGCCGCACGACCGAAGTGCCGATGAAACCGGCGCCGCCGGTGACCAGAACCTTCAACGCGCCTTCTCCCCCTCCGCCAGCGCCAGCACGTCGGCGAGCCGCGGCACCACCCAAACGCCGTCCTTTTTGGCCGGCGACGCCACCGTATGATCCAACAATACCAGGGTCGCGACGCCGGCGTCGCGGCAGGCGACGATGTCGCGCATGTCGTCGCCGATGCCCCACGAACGCGACAGATCGAGGCCCAAATCGCGCTGGGCGGCCAGGATCATGCCGGGATGCGGCTTGCGCCACGGGCTGTCGCGGCGATAGCGG
>JBOHLR010000075.1:0-11603 GCA_050729555.1 Allostellaceae bacterium | reverse complement strand
CCGCTGCCGGACGACGATAGCTTGGCGCTCGGCACCGGCAGCGTCACGCTCATGGAACTTACCGCGGCCTACGCGGCGTTCGCCAGCGGCGGTATCGCCGCGTGGCCGCACGCGATCCTGGAGATCCTCGATGCGCACGGCAACGTGCTCTATCACCGGTCCGGCTCGGGCGCGCCGCGCGTCATCGACGCCAACGTCGCCGGCGAAATGAACCAGCTGCTCGAAGGCGTGATTCAGCACGGCACCGGCCGCGCCGCGGCGCTCAACCGTCCCGATGCCGGCAAGACCGGCACGACGCAGGATTTCCGCGACGCGCTGTTCGTCGGTTACACTGCCGACTTGGTCTGCGGCGTCTGGTTTGGCAACGACGACAACTCGCCGATGAAGCACGTGACCGGCGGAACGCTGCCGGCGCGCACCTGGCACGCGTTCATGGTCGACGCGACGCACGACATGCCGGTCCGCGACCTGCCGGGACCGAGCGCATTCGTCGCGCTCGACAACGCGTTCGGCCGCAACGCTTCGCCGCCGCCATCCCAAGGTGGATCGCCGCCAAACCGCCCCGGCATCATCCAAAGCCTGATGAACGCGATCTTCGGCTCGCGCTGATTCGGGCGTTCAACGGTCCGTGGCAGGCATCAGCCGGCGATAAACGTCGCTCAGGACCACCGCGCCGAGCGCGGCGATCAGGAAATCGGCCACCGTGCCGATCAGGCCGCGCAGGATGAACAGGCCCATCGGCGCGGCGGTCGTGCCGCCGATGCCGAAGCCCGCGAACACCGCGCCCATGGTGATCTGAACGCCGAGCAGCAGCGGCGCCGTGGCGAAAAGCCAACACAACACGATGCGCCAGCCGTTGCCGCGGGTTGCGCGCCATGCGCCGCTGATGCCGACCGGCTGACTTGCGGCGGCGGCGGGATAAAGCAGCGACAGGCGCGCCATCGCCAGCAACAAAGCTGCGACGACCGCCAGGTCGAGCGCCACGACGGCGATCTCAAAACCGACGCTGCGGTCGCTGACGATCGAGCCAGCGAGCCAGATCGCCTCCAGCACGACACCGAGCGCGGCATAAAGCGCGAACGTGTAGAGCAGGAAGCGGCTCCACGGCTTGAGCCACGGACGTTGGCTGGCGCCACCGAACAGTTGCATTTGGTACCAGCGCACGCCGAAGGCGTTGAGACACAAGGCGCCGGTGACGAGGTTGAGAAAATCGGGTAGGGCGCGCAGCGCCACATTCTCACCGCCGAAATCCGCCGGTAGCACCGCCGGCACGATCGACACGCCGAGCAGGATCAGCAACGGCAGCCAGCCAAGCTCGAGCACGTTGCCGAGCCGGCCGAAAACGACACGGTAGGCGCCAACCGTCACGTCCGGGACGGGCACCTTCACGGTTGGGAGGTCGGTCATCGGGAGGGGGCCCTCGGCAGCGCGGGCCCAATCTATCGGCTAGCCAATGGCCTCGTCGAGGGCATAGCCGGCCGCGCGCACGGTGCGGATCACGTCGGTCCGGCCGCCGCCGTTCAGCGCCTTGCGCAGGCGGCGGATATGGACGTCGACCGTCCGGAGCTCGACTTCGGCGTCGCGTCCCCAGACCGCGTCGAGCAGCTGCTCGCGCGAAAAGACGCGGCCCGGCCGCTCCATCAGGAACCGCAGCAGGCGGAACTCGGTCGGTCCGAGATGAATCGGCTTGCCGTCGCGCGCGATCCTGTGCGCCGAGAGGTCGAGCGACAGATCCGAAAAGCGCAGCGTCTCGGCCGTGGACGCCGGCCGTGCCCGGCGGATCACCGCACGCAGCCGCGCGATCAACTCGTTGGGGCTGAATGGCTTGACGACATAGTCGTCGGCGCCCGAATCGAGGCCGCGCACGCGATCGCCTTCCTCGCCGCGCGCCGTCAGCATGATCACCGGCAGGTCGCGCCATGCCGGCGTCCGCCGGATCTGGCGGCAGACTTCGATGCCGGAAACGCGCGGCAGCATCCAGTCGAGCAGCACGGCGTCGGGCTTCGCTTCCTTGAGCTGCAACAGCGCTTCTTCGCCGTCGTGCGCGGCGCTGACCGTGAAGCCTTCCTTCTCGAGGTTGTAGCGCAGCAACGTCAACAGCGCCGTTTCATCCTCGACGACCAGAACCGCGGGCCGCATTAGTCCTGATCCTCTTCGATGTCTTCGACGTCGGCGTTGGGCGCCAGCGCCAAGCTGGTGCGGTCGCGCTTCGGCCGGACCTGCGCCAATGGCGTGCCGTGCACCAGGAAGTAGAGCGTTTCGGCGATGTTGGTGGCGTGATCGCCGATCCGTTCGAGATTCTTGGCCATGAACAACAGATGGGTGCAGGCGGTGATATTGCGCGGGTCTTCGATCATATAGGTGAGAAGCTCGCGGAACAGGCTGGTGTAGAGATCGTCCATCTCCTCGTCGCGCAGCCACACCGCCAGCGCCTTCTCGGCGTCGCGCTCGACGAAGGCGTCGAGCACGTCCTTGATCATGCCGCTGCCCAGCCGCCCCATGCGCGGGATGCCGGAAACCGGCTTCACGGCCGGCGTCTGGTTGAGCGCGATGGCGCGCTTGGCGACGTTGGCGGCGTAATCGGCAATGCGCTCGAGATCCGACGCGATCTTGAGGCCGGCGACGATCTGGCGCAGGTCGCGCGCCAGCGGCTGGCGCAACGCCAGCAGCCGCACGACCAGGCTCTCGACCTCGCGTTCAAGCTCGTCGACGCGCGCGTCCGACTTGACCACCCGCGCCGCCAGCTCGCTGTCGCGCTTGGCCACCGCCTCGATCCCCGCCGCCAGCTGGCTTTCCGCCATGCCGCCCATTTCGGCGATAATGTTGTCGAGCCGCTGAAGCTCCTGGTCGTAGCTCTTGATGATGTGTTCGGAAACCATGTCTCGTCCGCTCCTCAGCCGAAGCGCCCGGTGATGTAGTCTTCGGTCTGACGCTCCTTTGGATGCGTGAAGATCGTCTCGGTCGTGTCGAATTCGACCAGCTGCCCCAGATACATGAATGCCGTGTAGTCCGAGCTGCGGGCCGCCTGTTGCATATTGTGCGTGACGATCACAATGCAATAATCGGATTTGAGATCGGCGATCAGCTCCTCGATGCGTTGCGTCGAGATCGGATCGAGGGCGGACGCCGGCTCATCCAACAACAGGATTTCGGGCTTCACCGCGATGGCGCGGGCGATGCACAGCCGCTGTTGCTGGCCGCCCGACAATGACAACCCGCTCTCGCGCAGCTTGTCTTTGACCTCGTCCCACAACGCCGCGCGCTTGAGCGCTTCTTCGACACGCTCGTCGAGCGCGCGCGCACCGGGCCGCTCGTAGAGCCGGATGCCGAAGGCAACGTTGTCGTAGATCGGCATCGGAAACGGCGTCGGCTTCTGGAACACCATGCCGATGCGCGCGCGCAGCAGGTTTAGGTCCTGGCGTGGATCGAGGATGTCCTGCCCGTCGACGAGCACTTCGCCGGTCGCGCGTTGATCGGGATAAAGCTCGTAGATGCGGTTGAGCACGCGCAGCAGGGTCGACTTGCCGCAGCCCGAGGGGCCGATGAAGGCGGTGACGCGCTTGTCGTGCAGCGTCAGGTTGATGCCTTTGAGTGCCTCGTAAGTCTTGTAATAGAAGCGCAGGTCCTTGATCTGGACCTTGGGCTGCGCCTGATCCTTGGCCTCGGCGGTCGGGGTCGCGTTGGGCGTATCCACGGCAGGCATTTGTATCAGATGGGGGCGCAGCCGGCTGGGGGTTTCGATGGACTGGATTTCGTAGGTCATTTGCCGAAGCTGCTCCAATTGGCAACCATCCGCGCGACGATATTCAGCGCGAGGATCACGAGGGTGATGAGCAATGCGCCGCCCCAGGCCAAGCGCTGCCAGTCTGCATAGGGACTGAGCGCGAATTGGAAGATGACCACCGGCAGATTGGCCATCGGCGCATTCATGTTGGTGCTCCAGAAGTTGTTGCCGAAGGCGGTGAACAGCAATGGCGCCGTCTCGCCCGCGATCCGGGCGACCGCCAGCATCACGCCGGTCAGCATGCCCTGCATCGCGGCGCGATAGACCACCATGACGATGACCTTCCATTGGGGCGCGCCGAGAGCGACCGCCGCCTCACGCAGGCCTCCGGGCACCAGTGTCAGCATGTTCTCGGTGGTGCGTACGACCACCGGCACGAAGATGATGGCGAGCGCCGCCGCACCGGCCCAAGCCGAGAAATGGCCCATACGGACGACCATCACCCCGTAAACGAACAAGCCAATGACGATCGACGGCGCCGACAACAGGATGTCGTTGATGAAACGCACCGCTTGGGCCAGGTGTGAGCCACGCGCGAATTCGGCGAGGTACGTGCCCGTCAGGATGCCGATCGGCACGCCGACCGCCGTTCCCACTAGGGTCATCATGAAGCTGCCGTAGAAGGCATTGAGCAGGCCGCCGACATTGCCCGGCGCGGGCGTGTTCTTGGTGAAGAAATTGACCGAAAAGGCCGGCAGGCCGTTACGCAGAAGCGACCACAGGATGAGGAACAACACCAAGAGGCCGGTCGCGGTCGCGAGCAGCGATAGCGACATAATCGTAAAGTTGGCCGCACGGCGGCGCGCGTAAATACCGATCACGCGGCCTCCTTCGCCGACAGACGCCACAGCATGAAGTTGGCGATCGCCAGGACGATCAGGGTGATGACGAAGAGGATGAGGCCGAGGGCGATCAGCGACGACGTGTAGGTGTCGCTGACCGCCTCGGTGAATTCGTTGGCGAGCGTCGCCGAGATCGTCGTGCCCGGCGCCAACAGCGACGCACGGATGTGATGGGCGTTACCGATGACGAAAGTGACCGCCATGGTCTCGCCCAGCGCGCGGCCGAGGCCCAGCATAACGCCGCCAACGATGCCGACGCGCGAATGCGGAATGACGATGGCGCGCACCACCTCGGCGGTGGTCGCCCCCATGCCATAGGCGCTTTCGCGCAGCATCGCCGGCACGGTCATGAAGACGTCGCGGATCACAGCGGCGATGAACGGCAGCACCATCACCGCGAGGATCATGCCGGCGGTCAACATGCCTAGGCCATAGGGCGGCCCCTGGAATAGCGCGCCGATGATCGGAATGTTGCCGAGTGTGTCGATCAGGAACGGCTGTAGCGTCGTTTGCAACACAGGCGCGACAACCAGCAGACCCCAGACGCCGTAGATGATGCTGGGGATCGCCGCCAGCAGTTCGATCAGCATACCGATCGGCCGGCGCAGCACGGGCGGGCAGAGCTCGGTCAGGAAGATGGCGATGCCGAAGGCCACCGGCACCGCGAGCAACATGGCGATCAGCGCGCTCAGGACCGTGCCGTAAATCGCCGGCAACGCGCCAAAATTGTCTTTAACCGGGTTCCAGACGTCGCTGACGAGGAAATGGAAGCCGAATTTGCGGAAGGCCGGCATGGCGCCCGTCGCCAACGATAGGATCACCCCGGCAAGCAACACCAGGACGCCGATGGCGAACGTCTGTGTCAGGCCACGGAAAAGCGTGTCGCCCAGGCGCTGGCGCCGCATGGCGTGGGGTGCGAGCCCCACGGCGGCAACTGCCGGTGGGCCGTGCAAACGAGCCTCCACGCTGTTCCCCGTGCTCCCAATTCTTTCCGTGCGACAGGGTTACGCGCGTTCCATTGCGCTTTTATGACAGTCGCCCGGAACGGGTGGGGATCCAGCTAAGCAGCTGTTCCCGCTAGTATTTTTTGATTGGTTGCAACCGGCAGATGAACCGTGAAAACCGAGCCCTGGCCGAGCTCGCTGTCGATCTCGAAAGCGCCGCGATGGTGGCTGACAATATGCTTAACGATGGCGAGACCGAGGCCGGTTCCGCCCAGCGCCCGCGACCGCGCCACGTCCACGCGATAGAAGCGTTCGGTCAGCCGCGGAATGTGCTCGTGCGCGATTCCGGCGCCATGGTCGCGCACGGCGACCGCGACCCCGCCGCGGTCGCCTGGCCGCGCACCGCTCAGCGCTCGGGTCGAGGGCCGCGCCACGATTTCGATGGTCGTACCTTGATCGCCGTATTTGAGCGCGTTGTCGAACAGGTTCTGGAACACTTGCACCAGCTCGTCGAGGTCGCCGGCGACCGGCGGCAAATCCGGCGCGATGTCGAAGACGAACCGCATGCTGCGAGCCTTGGCGCGCGGCTCCAGCGGGTCGGCCGCCTGGTGCAATGCGTTTTCGATGTGCACGGCCTCGGTTGGCGCCTGGTGCTCGTTCATCTCGATGCGCGACAGCGACAGCAGATCCTCGACCAACCGGGTCATGCGCGCGCCTTGTTCGGCCATGATTGCCAGAAAGCGGTCGCGCGCCGCCGTATCCTCGCGCGCCGGGCCGCGCAGGGTTTCAATGAAGCCGACGAGCGTTGCTAATGGCGTGCGCAATTCGTGGCTGGCGTTGGCGACGAAGTCGGCGCGCAGCCGCTCGGCGCGTTTCAGTTCGGTCAGATCGTGCAGCACCAGCACCGCTGCGGCGCCTTCGGCTTCGGGCATCAGTCGCGCCACCACCGCCCGCAAATGCCGCTCGACCGGGCTGGACAGCTCGAATTCGACGATGCGCGCGGTCTCGCCCTTCAGGACCTGGTCGGTCGCCGCTAGAACCGCCGGATGGCGCAGCGCGCCGGCAAGGTCGCGGCCCTCGATGTGTTCGCCAAAGAGCGTCGTGGCTGCCGTATTGGCCCGCACCAAGCGACGATTGGCGTCGAGCAGCAGCAGCGGCTCCGGCAAGGTCGCCAACACAGAGCGCGCTGATTCCAACGCGCCGTCGCGCGCCCTGATTTCGGCTCGCACGCTCCGTGCCCACCGGCCGAGCGCCAGCCACAGGTCTCGCACCGACGGGCTCAAGCTTTGGATTTCCGGCGTGGATTCGTTCGCCGCCATGCGGTCGAGCGCGCCGCGAACGCCGGCAACGCCGCCGATCAGCGGTGCCAGCAGCAAGGTGACGCTGATATAGACCGAAGCCGCCGCGATAAGCGCCGGCCCCGGCGCCAGCCAATCGCCCAGCACGAGAACGGCCAGCACGGCGAACGGCGCCAGCGCGGTCATCAAGCCGCCCAGCAGCACCCGCGCCGGCGTATTCATCGTCCCGCCCCGAGTCGGATCGCCCGCATGCTGGCTAGTGTAGCCCCTCTCCGGTGCGAGCGGCAGTTGTCTGCGGCCGAGGGCCGCCGGTTTGCCGCGCGCGGCCCAGGTGCTAGCTTGCGCGCATGAGCCCGAAAGCCCGAGCCAGCGAGGTCGCGCACGAGCCGCCGGCGACGGACGCGCGTCCGATGGCGTCGGTCAGTTTGGCGGCGGATGCGACGCCGCTCATGGCGCAGTACCTCGACATCAAGCGGGCGCATCCCGACTGCCTATTGTTCTATCGGATGGGCGATTTCTACGAACTGTTTTTCGACGACGCAGTCCAGGCAGCGCGCGCGCTCGACATCACGCTGACCAAGCGCGGCAAGCACGACGGCGGCGACATCCCGATGTGCGGCGTGCCGGTCCATGCCGCGGAAGCCTATCTGGCGCGCCTCATCCGCCAAGGCTTCCGTGTCGCCGTTTGCGAGCAGATGGAGGACCCGGCCGAAGCCAAAAAGCGCGGCGGCAAGGCCGTGGTGAAGCGCGCGGTCATCCGCATCGTCACGCCCGGCACGCTGACCGAGGACAACCTCCTCGACGCGCGGCGCAACAACTTCCTCGCCGCACTCGCCGAGACGCAGGGCGAGCTGGCGCTCGCCTGGCTCGATCTCTCGACCGGCGATTTCGCGTTGCAGACGGTGGCCGAGCGCGATCTCGGCGCGGCCTTGGCGCGGCTCGCGCCCGGCGAGATCCTGTTGCCGGAACGGCTGGTGCAGCGACCGGCGCTGTTCGAGTTGCTCGGCGAGTGGAAATCGGCGCTGACGCCGCTGCCCAATCCGCGTTTCGATTCCGACAACGGCCGCAAACGTCTCGAGGCGCTTTACGGCGTCGCGGCGCTCGATGCCTTCGGCAGCTTCACGCGCGCCGCGGTTGCCGCGGCCGGCGCCTTGGTCGATTACGTCGAGTTGACGCAGCAAGGCAAGCTGCCGGCGCTGCCGCCGCCCCGCCAGGTCGCCGGTGGCGCCTTCATGGCGATCGATCCGGCGACCCGCCGCAATCTCGAATTGTCCGAAACGCTCACCGGCGAGCGCAAAGGCAGCTTGCTGGCGGCGCTCGACCGTACCGCCACGGGTGCCGGCGCGCGGCTGTTGGCCGGGCACCTGGCGGCGCCGTTGACCGACGGGGCGGCGATCGAGGCGCGCCTCGACGCGGTGGCGCTGTTTCATGCCGACGAGCGCCTGCGCGATGATATCCGCGCCATCCTCCGCCGCTGCGGCGACCTGGCGCGCGCCATGGCCCGGCTCGGGCTCGGTCGCGGCGGCCCGCGCGATCTGGCCTGCCTGCGCGACACGCTCGGCGAAAGCGCGACGCTGCGCGCGCGGCTCGATGGCGTTACACCCGCGTTGATTGTCGCTGCCGCGCGCGATCTGGGCGAACATGCGACCTTCGTCGCACGCCTGACGCGCGCCTTGGCCACCGACCTGCCGCTTGCCGCGCGCGATGGCGGCTTCATCGCCGAAGATTATTCCACCGATCTGGATGCGTTGCGCCGGCTCCGGGACGACGGCAAGCGGCTCATCGTCGAGCTTCAGGCGCGTTACGCCGGCGAGACCGGCATCGCGGCGCTCAAGATCCGCTTCAACAACGTCCTCGGCTATCACATCGATGTGACGCCGGCGCAGGCTGGCAAGCTGGGATCGCAGTTCATCCACCGTCAGACGCTCGCCTCGTCGATGCGGTATGCGACAACTGAGCTCGGCGAGCTCGAAAGCAAGATCGCCTCGGCGGCCGACAAGGCGCTGGCGTTGGAGCTCAAGCTTTTCGACGATCTGGTCGGCGAGACGCGCGCCCGGGCCGAGATGATCCAGCGCGTCGCGGCGGCGCTGGCGGTGCTCGATGTTGCCGCGTCGCACGCCCAGCTTGCCGCCGAACGCGACTATTGCCGCCCGATCATCACCGAGGATACCGCGTTCACGGTCGCGGGCGGCCGCCATCCGGTGGTCGAGCTCGCGCTCAAAACCGCTGGCCAACCCTTCGTCGCCAACGACTGTGACCTGAAGCCGGGTCAGCGATTGTGGCTTTTGACTGGCCCCAACATGGCGGGCAAGAGCACATTCCTGCGCCAGAACGCGTTGATCGCGGTGATGGCGCAGATGGGCGGTTACGTGCCGGCGGCCGCCGCGTCGCTCGGCATCGTCGACCGGTTGTTCTCGCGGGTCGGCGCCGCGGACGATCTGGCGCGCGGCCGCTCGACCTTCATGGTCGAGATGGTCGAGACCGCCGCCATCCTCAACCAGGCGACTTCGCGTTCGCTGGTGATCCTCGACGAGATCGGTCGCGGCACCGCGACGTTCGATGGGTTGTCGATCGCCTGGGCGACGCTCGAGCATCTGCACGACGTCAACCGCTGCCGCGCGTCGTTCGCGACGCACTATCACGAGCTGACCGCCTTGGCGTCGAAACTCGCCGAGCTGTCCTGCCGCACCATGCGGGTCAAGGAATGGCAGGGCGAGGTCGTGTTTCTGCACGAGGTGGCCCAGGGTGCCGCCGATCGCTCGTACGGCATCCACGTGGCGAAACTTGCGGGCTTGCCGGCTGCGGTGCTGGCGCGTGCCGAGGCGGTGCTCGCGACGCTGGAGAAGGGCGAGCAACGCGGCCAGCTCGCGAAGCTCGCCGACGATCTGCCGCTGTTCAACGCCGCTGCACCCACAGCGTCGGCGGCCGGTCCGTCGCCGCTCGACGCGCTTTTGTCGAGCCTACGTCCCGACGAACTCGCGCCGAAGGACGCGCTCGAATTCCTCTATAAGCTCAAGAGCTTGCTCGACAGCCGCGGCTGAATTTCCGGGCCGTCCGGGGCGACAGAATGGCGCCGTCCGTGTAAACTGGCGCCATGCACGCCATCAACCGGCCGCGCGCGGTGGTCGATCGCCGCAGCCTGCTGGCGCGGCTCGACGAACTCGCCGAAAACGGCACGCCGAACCAGCCGCAACTGGTCGCCTTCCTCAAGGAAGCGCTGGCCGCTGGCCGCGCCGAGATTCGCCAACGCTTCGACACCGACGGTTCGGGCACCGACGCGGCGCACGCGCTGTGCTTCCTGATGGATCAGCTGATCCGTTTGCTCTACGACTTCACCGTCGGCCATGTCTATCCGGCTGCGAACCCGACCGAAGGCGAGCGCATGGCGCTGGTCGCGGTCGGCGGCTACGGCCGCGGCGAGCTCGCGCCTTTCTCCGACGTCGATCTGCTATTCCTGCTGCCGTACAAGGCGACGCCGCATACCGAGCAGGTCGTCGAGTACATGCTTTACGTGCTCTGGGACCTGGGCTTGAAGGTCGGCCAGTCGACGCGCTCGATCAATGAGACTGTCGCCCAGGCCAAGGCCGATCTCACGATCCGCACCGCGATCCTCGAAGCGCGCTACATCTGGGGTGAGCAGGCGATCTTCGACAAAATGAAAGCGGCGTTCGACGCCGAGATCGTCAAGGGCAATGCCGCACCATACGTCAAGGACAAGCTCGCCGAGCGCAACGAGCGCCATCAACGGCTCGGCGATTCACGCTATCTGGTCGAGCCCAACGTCAAAGAGGGCAAGGGCGGCCTGCGCGACCTGCACACGCTGTTCTGGATCGCCAAGTTCGCCTACCGCGTCGACGACGTGTCGAAGCTGGTCGAGCTCAAGGTGTTCTCCGAGGACGAAGCGGCGCGCTTCGCCCGGGCGCAAAATTTCCTGTGGACGGTGCGCGTCCACCTGCATTTCCTCGCCGGCCGCGCCGAGGACCGTCTGACCTTCGAGCATCAGGCCGAGATCGGTCGCTTGATGGGTTACACCGATCACGCCGGCACGCGCGGCGTCGAACGCTTCATGAAGCACTACTTCCTGGTCGCCAAGGATGTCGGCGATCTGACGCGCATCATCTGCGCCGTGCTCGAATCCGAGCACAAGGCGCGGCCGTTGCTGGCGTGGCGGCCGTGGGGCGGCGCCAAGGCGCTCGACGGCTTCGTCGTCGACGGCGGCCGCATCAACGTCGATGGCGAGGACGCGTTCCGCCGCAACCGACTCGATCTGTTGCGTCTCTTTCATGTCGCCGAGGAACACGACCTCGACATCCATCCGCACGCCCTGCGCCTGATCACGCACAATCTGCGCCTGATCGACAACAATCTGCGCGCCGATCCGGAAGCCAACCGGCTGTTCATGGAGATTCTGACCTCGCGCAAGGATCCCGAGGTCGCGCTGCGTCGCCTCAACGAGGCCGGCGTGTTCGGCCGTTTCGTGCCGGATTTCGGCCGTGTCGTGGCGCAGATGCAGTACGACATGTATCACATCTACACCGTCGACGAGCACACCATCTTCGCCATCGGCATCCTGGCGAAGATCGAGAAGGGCCTGCTCGCGGACGAGCTCCCGCTCTCGACTTCGCTGATGCCGACGATCGACGCTGGCTCGCGCCGGGCGCTCTATCTCGCGGTGTTGTGCCACGACATCGCCAAGGGCCGCGGCGGCGACCATTCGATTTTGGGCGAAGAAGTG
>JBOHLR010000074.1:0-11633 GCA_050729555.1 Allostellaceae bacterium | reverse complement strand
GCCTCAACACGCCATTGGCCGGATTGTTGCGCGGCTATTACCGGACGCCCGAGCCGCAGCGCGATTTTCCGGCACTCACGCGCCATCGCATCGAGGCGATTGCGCTGTGGGAGATGGTCGAGCGTCAGCTCATGGGGCAAGACTATCTAGCGGGCGACTCCTTTACGCTTGCCGACATCGGCATCGGCATCTGGGCGCACCGCTGGTTCCTCTATCCGATCGAGCGGCCCGAAATGCCGGTGCTGACGAAATGGCATCAACGGCTGCAGCAACGGCCTGGGTTCGCGGCGCACGTCGCCGGTCCGATCGGCTGATTCCTTCTAACGCAATCGTGAAGCCGGCCTGACACACGGCGACCCTATCGTGGGTGCGCGGATATGCACACACGTCTCAAAACTGGGACTTGCACGGTTCCGTGCAAGCTGGTCCCGTGACGCCCCAGCCGGATCGGAAGCCGATGAAGCCTTGGCTCGCTGCCATTGCCGTCCTCCCTTTTGCGTTCGCCGCGTCGTCGGCGCGCGCGGCCGACGATGGGGCGGTTGCCCGCGGCGCCTATCTTTTCGCCGCGGCGGACTGCGCCACCTGTCACACTGACGTCAAAAATCACGGTGCGCCGCTGGCCGGCGGCCGGGCGTTGGTCACGAAATTCGGCACCTTCTACACGCCGAACATCACGCCCGACGCGACCAACGGCATCGGCCGCTGGTCGCTCGTCGACTTCCGCCGTGCGCTGCGTGACGGCATTAGGCGCGATGGCGCATACCTGTATCCAGCTTTTCCGTTCACTTCGTACACCGGCATGAGCGACAGCGACATCGCCGACCTTTACGCCTACCTGATGACGCAAAAACCAGATTCGACGCCGAACAAGCCCGACGAAATCAGGTTCCCGTTTGGCTTCCGTTCGCTGCTGGTCGTGTGGCGGATGCTGTATTTCACGCCGGGGCCGTTGCCGCCGGTTGCCGACAAGAATCCCGAATGGAGCCGCGGCCGCTATCTGTCCGATGCGGTGGTGCATTGCCAGGAATGCCATACGCCGCGCAATTTCCTCGGCGCGGTCGAAGGCGTCGCGCACGCCTATGCCGGCAATCCCAGCGGCCCGGACGGCGTGCGTTCATCCGACATCACGCCGGATAAGGACACTGGCATCGGCCAGTGGAGCGTTGCCGACATTGCGGGCTTGCTCAAGACCGGGCACTCGCCCGATGGGGACGCGGTCAACCGGCAAATGAGCGACGTCGTCAAAGGTACCGCCGTTCTGACCGATTCCGACCGCCAGGCGATTGCGATCTATCTCAAGTCCTTGCCGCCGCTGCACGCGACCCCTAGGAATTAGCCTCCGGAGGGGCGGATGAATCTGGGTCTGAACGGCAGGACGGCGCTGGTGTGCGCCGCGAGCAAGGGGCTGGGCAAGGGCTGCGCCGCGGCGCTTGCCGCCGAAGGCGTCGACGTGACGATCACGGCGCGCGGCCGCGAGGCGCTCGAAGCAACGGCCGCCGAACTGCGCGATCGCTATCGCGCCAAGGTCACCGCCGTTGCCGGCGACATCACGACGGCGGAGGGCCGTGCCGCGGCACTTGCCGCATGTCCGTCACCCGACATTCTCGTGACCAATGCCGGCGGTCCGCCGCCAGGGGATTTCCGTGAGTGGACGCGCGACATCTGGATCAAGGCGCTCGACGCCAACATGCTGACGCCGATCGCGCTAATCCAGGCCACGGTCGACAGCATGATCGCGCGTCGCTTCGGCCGGGTCGTCAACATCACGTCGAGCGCCGTGAAAGCGCCGATCGACATCCTCGGCCTGTCGAATGGCGCGCGCGCCGGCCTGACGGGATTCGTCGCGGGCCTCGCGCGCAAGACTGTGGCGCATAACGTCACGATCAACAATCTGCTGCCGGGCGCGATGGATACCGACCGGCTTCGCGTCAATACCGAAACCATGGCGCGCAACGCGAAGATTTCCGTCGAGGAGGCGCAACGGCGGCGACTGGCGACGATTCCAGCCGGACGCCCCGGCACGCCGGACGAATTTGGCGCTGCCTGCGCGTTCCTATGCAGCGCGCAAGCCAGCTACATCACCGGCCAGAACCTGTTGATCGACGGCGGCGCTTATCCGGGGACGTTCTAGGGCAGCGACGCGCTAGGCGACGTCGCGGGCCCCGGCGGCAGGCGCGTTGCGCAGGCTGCGTTCGGGCGGGAACTGCACGGTCACTGTCGTGCCTTTGCCGACGGTGCTCTCGATGACGAAGCGGCCGCCGTGCAGCTCGCACATCGACCGGGCGAGGGGCAAGCCCAGGCCAGTGCCCTGGTACTTGCGATGCAGCGAGCTGTCGATCTGCTCGAAGGGCTGCAAGGCGCGCTCGATATCGGCTGTGGCGATGCCGATGCCGGTGTCGACGACTTGGATCATCAATCCGTCCGCTTCGTCGACCCGCGCAACGACCCGCACAGACCCGCCTGACGGGGTGAACTTGATCGCATTCGACAACAGGTTGAGCAGCACCTGCTTCACCATGCGTTCGTCGGCGTTGAGGGTCGGCAGGTCCGGCGCCAGCTCGGTGACCAGCGCGATGCCGCCATTGTCGGCGCGCTCGCGCACGATGCGCATGCAGGATTCGATCGCCTCGCTCGGATCAACCGGCGTTTCACTGAGCGTCAGCTTGCCGACCTCGATTTTCGACAAGTCGAGAATGTCGTTGATGATGCGGAGAAGGTGGACGCCGCTCTCGTAGACGTCGCGGACGTAATCGCGATACGAGGGATGACCGAGGGGCCCGAGCGGCTCCTGCTTCAAAATCTCGGAAAAGCCGATGATCGCGTTGAGCGGCGTGCGCAGCTCGTGGCTCATGTTGGCGAGGAATTCAGTCTTGGCGCGGCTCGCCGTTTCGGCCGCGTTTTTCGTCTCGATCAGTTGCACTTCGACGCGCTTGCGCTCCATGGCGTAACGGATGGAGCGCTTGATCAAATTGCCGTCGCCCTGGCCTTTGACCAGGTAGTCCTGCGCGCCTTCCTGCAACGCCGCGACCGCCATGGTCTCGTCTTCGAGGCCGCTCAGCACGATCATCGGCATCTGCGGAGCGCGCTGATGCATCCGGCGGACGGTGTCGATTCCGTGCGAATCGCCGAGCGACAGATCGACCAAGGCGATGTCGAAGCCGCCGCCGGCAGCGGCGGACATTCCCTGTTCGAAGCTCGTCACATGGAAGAGTTTGAAAGGGAAGTCGCTCGCTTCCTCGAGCAACAGCTGCGTCAACCGGGCGTCGCCCGGATTGTCCTCCATCAGGAGGATATGCAGCACGCGCGTCGAAGGGGCGCCGACGTCCGACATGGTCGCGAGGTTCTCGTCAGGTTTACGCGGCGGTGTCGTTGCGGGTCGGCAACGTGACGACCGCCAGCCAGAAGCTTTCGATTTCGTGCACGATCGCGATGAACTGCTCGAGACCGACCGGCTTGGTGATGTAGCAGTTCGCGTGCAGCTCGTAGCTGCGCACGATGTCGTTTTCGGCCTCGGAGGTGGTGAGCACCACCACCGGAATGGTGCGCAGACGCGGGTCCTGCTTCATTTCGGCGAGGACTTGGCGGCCGTCCTTGCGAGGCATGTTGAGATCCAGAAGCACCAGGTCCGGCTTCGGCGCCTTGGCAAATTCGCCCTCGCGCCTGAGGAACGCCAGCGCTTCGACGCCGTCGCGCGCGTGATGCAGGTTGTTGCGGATTTTGCCCTCGCGCAGCGCCTCCTGCGTCAACCGGGCGTCGCCCGGGTTGTCTTCGACGAGGAGGATCTCGATCGGGCGGCTCGGCAGGGTCTCAACCATTGATGGCTCCATTCTGGATGTCGGCCGGAAGCGTGAAGTGGAAGCGGCTGCCCTGGCCCGGCGTCGATTCGATCCAGATGCGGCCGCCGTGGTATTCGATGACTTTCTTGGCGATCGCGAGACCGATGCCGGTCCCGGGATATTTGTTGCGCTCGTGCAGGCGCTGGAAGATCAGGAACACGCGCTCGAGATATTGCGGCTCGATGCCGATGCCATTGTCCTCGACGACGATGTGGGACATGGCGCCTTCGGCGGTGGCGGAGACGGTGATCGTGGGCGTCACGCCCTCGCGATGGAATTTGATCGCGTTACCGACCAGGTTTTGCATGAGCTGGGTCAGTTGCATGCGCACGCCGACGACGCGCGGCAGCGTGCCGACGTTGACGATCGCGCCGCTGTCCGAAATCGCCGCCTTGAGGTTGGCGAGCGCGCCGCTCACGGCGTCGGCGAATTCGAACGGCGCCGGATCGCCGCCTTTGCGGCCGATGCGCGAGTACGAGAGAAGGTCGTTGATCAGGCGCTGCATCCGGTTCGCGCCTTCGACCGCGAAATCGATGAATTCGTTGGCGTCCTTGTCGAGCTTTTCGTTGTAGCGGCGCTGTAGCAGCTGGCAATAGCTCGCCACCATCCGCAACGGCTCTTGCAAGTCGTGCGAGGCGACATAGGCGAATTGCTCGAGCTCGGCGTTCGATCGTTGGAGCTCCTGGTTGCGCTCCTGGATCTCGACGTTTTTGCGGCGGATCTCTTCGTCCTTGGCGTGCCGCTCGGTGACGTCGCGGATGGTGCCGATCATATAGAGCGGCTTGTTGTTGGCGTCGAATTCGACCGCGACTTCGCGATAGAAGTACCGGAGCTCGCCGTTCGGCCGAATGATGCGGTATTCGAACGGTTCCGGGGTCTTGCCGGCCGCGATTTCGCCGCGCGTGCGCGCGATCGTGGCGTGGTCGTCGGGATGGACCAATTTGAGGAAGTTTTCAGTGGTTGGCACGAACGTCGCCTTGTCGACGCCGAAGATCTCATAGCTCGTGTCGGACCATTCGGCGATGTCCGAGCGCAGGTCGCGGAAATCGCTCCCCATGCGAGCGAGGCGCTGCGCCTGCGACAAATATTCCTGGCTTCGCCGCAGTTTGTCGGCCAGCGCCTTGAGGGCTTCCTGCGCTTTATGCTCCTCGGTGATATCGCGATACGTGCCGACGCGCTTCCACGGCTTGCCTTCGGCGTCTTTGACCAGCGAAGTTTCGCAATGAAACCACCGCACCGCGCCGTCTGCATGAATGGCCCGGAACTTGAACGGCTCGGGGTTGTGGCCGCTTTCCGACGCGACCATCGAGACCTCGTAGGTCGCCCGGTCGTCGGGATGGACGAGCGTGAGGAACTCGTCGCGCTTCGGAGCCGGCAAATTCGGGTCGCGGCCGAACATCCGGCTGCATTCTTCCGACCATTTGACGTCGCCGGTCTGGAGATTGCGTTCGACGCTGCCGGTGCCTGACGTGCGTTGCGCCTGCGCCAGGTGATCCTGGTTCTTGCGCAAGCTCTCGCCCAGGGTTTCGAGCTCTGCCTCGCGCTTCTTAAGCTCGGTGATGTCGATGCGCATGCAAACGGTGCCGCCGTCGGAGGTGTGCCGCTCGATGGCCTGCGTCCAGCGCCCGTCGGGAAGCTGGTCGGGTGGCATGACACCGGGGCTGCGGAACTGCTGCAACCGCTTTTGCACCGCCCGTTCGATCTCGGCTTCTGACGCGTGCGGACGAAGACGGCGACAACGCGTGCGAGTCAAATCCTCGAGTTTGATTCCGGGCACGAGGAGATCGACGACTTCTGGGAAGAACTTCGCCGCGTTCTCGTTACGGAGCAGGATCTTCTCGTCGCGGTCGTAAAGAATGAGAGACGCCGGCATGACCTCTATCGCGTCCTTGAGTAGGGCCTGCGCGGTCTCGCTTTCCTTTTCGTGCTTCTTTAGCTCAGTAATGTCGATGCGGACGGCAATGAGTCCGCTTTCGGACGTACGGCGCTCGATGATCTGCGTCCAGTGGCCGTCCTTATAAGTACGGACGATGTTCGTGTTGCCGGAGTGGTGTTGCTTCATCCGCTCGGCGATCCACGCTTCGAAATTATCGCCGACGCCCTCGACGTACGTCGCGGCGTGCTCGCGCAGCAGATCCTCGTATTTGGTGCCGGGGATCAGCAGATGCGATGCGGTGGGGAAGTAGTGTTGGGTCGCGCTGTTGCAGAACACGATGCGGTCGTCGCGATCGAACAACATCAGGCTCGCCGGCACCGTCTCGATCGCTTCCATGAAGCGCCGATGCGCCGCGGCGGCGCGGTGTTCGGTTTCGACCTGGGTGGTGACGTCGCTGGCGATGCCGCGATAGCCGAGGAACTTGCCTTCCACGTCGAACAGCGGCTTGCCGCTCGTCTTGATCCAGCGCACGCCTTTGCGCGTGCTGATCGACGTAATGACGTCGCGATAGGGCTTGTGCGCCTTGATCGTCGCGAAATGATTCTGGAGTTGCGGGTCGTTCGGCGCGCGGACGAAATCTTCGACGCTATTGCCGATCAAGCTGTCGGCCGGCATGCCGAGAATCTGTTCGATCGAGCCGACAATCCGCGTGAAGCACAGCCGCGCGTCGGATTCCCAAAGCCACGACAAGGAGCTCTGCAGCGAATCGCGTAGCATCTCCTCGGCGTCGAGCAGCTTCGCTTCTGTCGCCGCGACGCGCGCCTCGGCCGTCGCCAAACGCGCGGCAGCATCCGCGTGGGCAGTCGATTCGTCGTCTGTAGAGATTTGCTTCTGCACAACAGGCATAGCAGGTATCTCGTCGCTCTTGCGGGAAACGGCTAATAATGGATTGAGGGCGTTAATGAGCCGTGAATTGGCCCGATTCGTGAGGGGGTTAGGTAAGTTTGCTTGACCCTCGAAACCGCGCCGATTACACCGAACATGATCGATTTTCCCGCCGGCAAGGCGGCGTGAGCGGCGCCCAGCCTTGATTTTCGGTTAACCCTCGGGGGAGAGGCAGGGCGATGCTGTACGAGGCCTATCAGGCGCACCGTGACGCCTTTGCGCCCATTCGAATGCTGGCTCAAACCGTCCAGGGCGTGCTCAACCAGCCTTGGCCCATTGTCGCTCACCATCCGATGATGCGAGCCGCCGCCGCCGCCTGCGAGATGGTGGCGCGCGCCGGCATGTGGCACGAGCGGCCGCCCTTCGGCATCAAGTTGGTCGCGCTCGGCGGTCGCGAGCTGCCCGTGTGCGAAGAGGTCGCTTCCTGCCACCCGTTCTGCACGTTGCGGCATTTCCGGAAGGAGGGCATCGCCGCGGTTCAACCGCGCGTGCTCGTCGTGGCGCCGCTATCCGGCCATTTCGCGACGCTGCTGCGCGGCACGATCGAAACCTTGCTGCCGGATTTCGACGTCTACGTCACCGATTGGGTCAACGCCCGCAACGTGCCGATGCTCTACGGGCAATTCAGCCTCGACGATCACATCGCGCTGATGCTGTCCTACCTGCGCGAGCTCGGCCCCGACCTGCACGTCATCGCGGTGTGTCAACCGGCCGTGCCGGTGCTTGCGGCCGTGGCGCTGCTGGCCGCCGCCGGCGATCCTGCCCAGCCGCACAGCATGACGTTGATGGGCGGCCCGATCGACACGCGCGTCAATCCGACGGCGGTGAACGTGCTCGCCACGACGCGGTCGCTGCCGTGGTTCGAGAAGAACGTCATCGCCGCCGTGCCAGCGCGTTATCCCGGTGCGTTCCGTCGCGTCTATCCCGGGTTCCTGCAGCTTGCCGGCTTCATGACGATGAATCTCGACCGCCACGTCACGGCGCACGTCGATTTGTTCAATCATCTGGTCCGCGGCGATGGCGAGAGCGCGGCGGCGACGCGCAAATTCTATGACGAGTACATGTCGGTGATGGATCTGCCCGCTGATTATTATCTGCAAACGGTACAGCGTGTGTTCCAGGATCACGCCTTGCCGATGGGCACGTTCGATTGGCGGGGACAACGCGTCGAGCCGTCGGCGATCGCGCGCACCGCGCTCTTGACCGTCGAGGGCGAGACCGACGACATTTGCGCCGTCGGCCAGACCGCGGCGGCGCACGCGCTGCTCACCGGGCTCAAAGCCGGCAAGAAAGCGCGCCACGTTCAGACCGAAGTCGGCCATTACGGCGTGTTCAACGGCCGGCGCTGGCGCACGGAGATCTACCCGAAGGTGCGGGAGTTCATTCTCGCCCACGGGTGACCGCGACAAACACGGTCGGAACGGGAGGGGCGATGGCAAAGCGCGGCAAAGTCGTCATTACGTGCGCGGTGACGGGGTCGATCCACACCCCGACCATGAGTCCGTATCTGCCGCTGACACCCGATCAGGTCGCCGAGCAGGCGATCGGCGCCGCCGAAGCCGGCGCGGCGATCCTTCACCTGCATGCGCGCGATCCCAAGGACGGACGGCCGACGCCCGATCCGGCGGTGTTCATGCAGTTCCTGCCGCGCATCAAGCAGGCCTGCGACGCCGTGGTGAACATCACCACCGGCGGCGGGCACAACATGACCGTGGACGAGCGGCTGGCGGCGCCGCTGAAAGCGTCGCCCGAAATGTGCTCGCTCAATATGGGCTCGATGAATTTCGGGCTCTACCCGATGCTGAACCGCTACAAGGAGTTCAAGCACGAGTGGGAACCGAAATATCTGGAGATGACGCGCGATTTCATCTTCAAGAACACCTTCAAGGATATCGAGCGCATCCTGAAGGATCTCGGCGAAGGTCACGGCACGCGTTTCGAATTCGAATGTTACGACATTGGCCATCTCTACACGCTCGCGCATTTCCTCGATCGCAAGCTGGTGAAGCCGCCACTGTTCGTGCAGACGATTTTCGGCATTCTCGGCGGCGTCGGCGCCGATCCGGAGAATGTCGCCCACGCGAAACGGATCGCGGATAAGCTTTTCGGCGACGAATATTACTGGTCGATCCTGGCGGCCGGCCGGCACCAGCTGCCGCTTATCACCATGGGCGCGATCATGGGCGGCAACGTGCGCGTCGGCCTCGAGGATTCGCTCTATATCGGCAAGGGCCAGCTCGCCAAGAGCAATGCCGATCAGGTGAAACGCATCCGCGCCATTCTCGAGAACCTGTCGCTTGAAATCGCCACGCCCAAAGAGGCGCGCGAGATGCTCGCGCTCAAGGGTGGCGACCGGGTTGCGTTCTAGATGATCGACAAGCGTGTGCGCGACTTGGCCGCCGCGGTGGCTGGGATCAAGGACGGCGCGACAGTCTTATGCGGCGGCTTCGGCGCCGTCGGCGAGCCGATTGCCCTGACCGAGGCGCTGCTGCCGCTGGGCGTGAAGAACCTCGTCATTGTCGCCAATAACGCCGGCACCGGCGAAACGGGCATCGCCCGACTGATCAAGGAAGGCTGCGTGCGCAAGGTGATCTGCTCCTATCCGCGCACCACCGATCCGCGCGAATTCGAGGCGGCATACAAAGCGGGCAAGATCGAGCTTGAACTGGTGCCGCAAGGCACGCTGAGCGAACGCCTACGCGCCGCCGGCGCGGGCATCGGTGGCTTCTATACGCCGACAGGAGTCGGCACCAAGTTGGCCGAGGGCAAGGAGACGCGCGCAATCGACGGCAAATCGTACGTGCTGGAGAATCCGATCCGCGGCGACGTCGCGCTGATTGCCGCCGACAAGGGCGATCGCTGGGGCAACCTCGTCTATCGCAAGTCGGCGCGGAACTTCAATCCGGTGATGGCCGCTGCCGCCGACTTGACCGTCGTGCAGGTGAAGGAAATCGTCGAGCTCGGCGCGCTCGATCCCGAAACCATCGTCACGCCGGGCATCTTCGTCGATCGCCTTGTGACGGTTTCGTAGGACGACCGCGCGGGCAGGGGACGAGCGGCCGTACTTTCGATCGGTTGACCGATTTCATCGCCGGCAAGTCACCGCGCAATGCTCAGTTGCCAAAGAGTTATGGCGGGTGTCACCGCCAACTCCATGATGAGCGCGAAAATCATGCTGTGCGACGGTGCTCCCCGCAACAGAATGGACAGCAGGCGGCCAAGTCCGCCTAAGACAACCAAGCCGGCAAGCAGAAGAAATCGCTGCCGCCGCTTCTCGATTCTCGGCACGGCCGACAGATAGGCAAGACCAATTCCCAATAGGAGACCGGAGAGATACCGGAAGTGACCGTCGAAATCGGCCGAAGCAACGGCGTGACCGCCGAGAAATTCGGGTCCGAGAATGACGCCTGCGCCGCCGGCGGCAATCGGCACCAGGCTGCCGATAGCGACGACGACTTGCAGCGTTCGCGTCTCGATGCGCACGCTAGATTCCCGCATACCATTCATAGCCTTGATCTTCCCAGTAGCCGCCACGACCGCTGCCGAACGGAGCGAAGCTGTCGACCAGTTCGACACGCATGATGTATTTCGCCATCTTGTAGCCGAGCTGCCGCTCGTCGCGCAGGCGCAGCGGCGCGCCGTACGCCACCGGCAGCGCCCGATCGTTCATCGCGTAGGCAAGAATGGTCTGCGGATGATAGGCCCCTTCGAGGTCGATGCTCTCGTAGTATTTGTCGCCGGACATATCCATCGCGTCGGCGCAGAAGAACATCACGTAACGCGCTTCCGGACGCACGCCGACCCGATCGAGCAGCGCCGCAAGCGGAACGCCCGTCCATTTGCCAATGCAGCTCCAACCCTCGACGCAATCATGGCGGGTGATCTGCGTGCGCGACGGCATCTTGCGAAGCTCGTTGAGCGAAAAACGCCCCGGCCGCTCGACCAGGCCGTCGACGCGGAGCCGCCAATTCGCGAAGCCGGCAGCGGCCAGCTTCTGGTAATCGGCGTCGTTCGGGTCGGTCGTTCCGTTGGCGCGGAAAACCGGCGACAGATCGGCTTCGCCGTATTCCCGCGCGAGCGCATTGCGGCCGGTCATCAGGCGTTGCATGGACCGCGTCGCTTTCTCGGCACTGTCGAGCAGCCCAACGACCCACGGGCTTTGCGAAAGCCGGTCGCAGCCGCCGAGCGTCAGCACCGCGCCGCTGGCGAGGGCACGTCCCAGAAATCGACGACGGCCGAGGGGCTTAGGATTTTTCATGCGGCTCCCCGATGTCGTACCAGCCTGTGATCATCGAACGCAGGTTGTTCCAGACGCCCGAGACCAAGACCATCAGGACGTGGATCGCCGCGAACGCCAGCAGCGAGAACGCGCCGACGAAATGGATCGTCCGCGCCGATTGCCGGCCGCCGAAGAGCTCGGGAAGCCAATGATAGCTCGCGTCGATCCGCGGCGACATGGCAAGCCCGGTGGCGACCATCAGCGGACAAAGGACGCACAGGACCGCGACATAAGCCAGCTTTTGCAGAACGTTATATCGCTTTGCCTCGTCGCCCTTGGGAAAGCGCAGACGCAGATGTTCCCAAATCGAACGACCGATCTGGCGCAGATCGTCGCGCGACGGAAGAAGATCGCGTCGGAAATGGCCGCCAATCAGGCTAAGCAGCGCGGCAAGGATGCCGTTGGCAACGAACAGCCACGCGAAGAAGAAATGCCAGCGCCGCCCCATGGCCAGCCATTGTTCGCTCGGCAACGTCGCCCAGGCGGGAAAGCCGCGGATCGCCACGATCGGATGACCGAAGCGCGAGAGGTCGCCCCAATAGAGCGCCGGATGGGCGTTGAAAATCTGCAAAGCCGCTCATCAGGAGGACGGTCATGCAGATCAAATTCGCCCAATGCGCGATCCGGACCCACAGCCGATGACGATAGATTCGACGGTCGTCGGTCATCGCGGCATCATGGTGCAGGCGAGGGCGGT
>JBOHLR010000073.1:0-11772 GCA_050729555.1 Allostellaceae bacterium | reverse complement strand
ATCGAACGTGGCGCGGCTCGCGTCGATTGCCGCGGCGGCCCAGGCGCACGATCGCCACGCCGCGCTGGTCGGCCGTTCGCTCTGGCGCATCGAGCACGCGGCCCGCGAAACCGGCTATCTTGGCGGCGTCCTGCCGTTCCTCACCGAGGAAGAGGCGTCGTACCTGCCGCGCGAGAAGGTGCTGCTGATCTGCACCGGCAGCCAAGGCGAGCCGCGCTCGGCACTGGTCCGCATCGCGGCCGACGAGCATCCCGAGATCGTCCTCGAAGACGGCGACTGCGCGATCTTCTCGTCGCGCATCATTCCCGGCAACGAGCGGGCCATCGGCCGGCTGCACAATGCGCTGGCGGCCCTCGGCGTCGAGATCGTCACCGAGCACGACGCGCCGGTGCATGTGTCCGGCCATCCGGCTCAGGACGAGCTCATCCGCATGTATCAGACCGTGCGGCCGAAGATCGCCGTGCCGGTGCACGGCGAAACGCGGCATCTGTTGGCCCAGGCGCGGCTCGCCGAGCAATGCCAGGTGAGTCAGACCATCGTGACCAAGAACGGCGAGGTGGTGAAGCTGGCGCCCGGCCCGGCGTCGGTCATCGGCGAAGTGCCGACGGGACGCTTGGCGGCCGACGCCAATACCTTGCTCGATGCCAAAGGTGAAACCCTCAAGAACCGGCAGCGCATGGTGTTCAACGGTGCGGCGCTGGCGACCTTGGTGATGGACCGCGCCGGCAAACTGCTGGCGCCGCCGCAGGTTTCGGTCGAAGGCGTGCCGAGCGAGGATTCCGGCGAGGCGCTGGCGGCACGCGTGGCGCAGGCGCTCGACGAGCTTGGCGCGCGCGACCGGCGCGACGATGACAAGGTGCGCGAGGCGGCGCGGCTCGCCATCCGGCGCTCGCTGCGCGATTGGCACGGCAAGAAGCCGGTGACGCAGGTGCATTTGGTGCGGATTTAGTTGTGGTCTCCGTCCCGTCATTGCGAGGAGCGCAGCGACGAAGCAATCCACGGATTTCTGGATTGCTTCGCCTTCGGCTCGCAATGACGCTTCGAGGGCGTTAAAACATTCCCATGATCGGCCGTCTTAATCACGTCGCGATTGTCGTGCCCGACGTCAAAGCGGCGGCGAAGCTCTACAAGGGTATGCTCGGCGCGCAGGTGTCCGAGCCGGTGCCGCTGCCGGCGCACGGCGTCACCACCGTCTTCGTCACGCTGCCCAATACCAAGATCGAGCTCTTGGAGCCGTTGGGCGAAAAATCCCCGATCCGAGGATTTCTGGCGCGCAATCCCGCCGGCGGGCTGCATCATCTGTGCTTCGAGGTCGAAAATATCCTGGCGGCGCGCGACAAGCTCGAAGGCGAGGGGATGCGCGTGCTGGGCGACGGCGAGCCGACGATCGGCGCGCACGGAAAACCCGTGCTGTTTTTGCATCCCAAGGATTTCTGCGGCACGCTGATCGAACTCGAAGAAGTCTAGGGATTGCGTTAAGCTATCGTCCGATCAACAGGACAATGCCGTACGTAGGGAGGCGGAGGCATGACTGACATCGGTCATTTCGTCGGCGGCAAGCCGGTGGGCAACGGCCACGGACGCTTTACCGACGTCTTCAATCCGGCAACCGGCGAGATTTCCGGACGCGTCGCCCTGGCGACCGCCGCCGAGATCGACGCCGCCGTGCAGAGCGCCAAGGCGGCATTCCCCGGCTGGGCGCGCACGACGCCGATGGCGCGCGCTAGAATACTGTTTAAATTCAAAGAGTTACTGGAGAAGCGGCGCGACGAGCTGGCGCGCATGATCGGCGCCGAGCACGGCAAGGTGCTGGGCGATGCGACCGGCGAAGTGACGCGCGGCATCGAAGTCGTCGAGTTCGCCTGCGGCATTCCGCATCTGCTCAAGGGCGAGTTCTCCGAGAATGTCGGCACCAACGTCGATTGCTATTCGGTGCGTCAGCCGCTCGGCGTCTGCGCCGGCGTCACGCCGTTCAATTTTCCGGCGATGGTGCCGATGTGGATGTTTCCGGTGGCGATCGCCTGCGGCAACACGTTCGTGTTGAAGCCGAGCGAGCGCGATCCGTCGGCGCCGCTGCTTCTTGCCAAGCTGTTGCTTGAGGCCGGCGCACCGCCGGGCGTGCTCAATGTCGTCAACGGCGACAAGGAAGCGGTCGACGCGATCCTCAATCATCCCGATATCGCCGCCGTGAGCTTCGTCGGCTCGACGCCGATTGCGGAATACGTTTATCGCACCGGCACCGCGACCGGTAAGCGTGTTCAAGCGCTGGGCGGCGCCAAGAATCACATGGTCGTGCTGCCCGACGCCGACATGGACCAGGCGACCGATGCGTTGATGGGCGCGGCCTATGGCTCGGCCGGTGAGCGCTGCATGGCGATCTCGGTCGCGGTTGCGGTCGGCGCGGCGGGCGACCAATTGATCGCTAAACTTGCTCCCCGTGTGCGCGGCCTCAAGATCGGGCCTTACAGCGATCCCGACGCCGAGATGGGGCCGCTGGTCACCAAGCAGGCCTATGACCGCGTCAAAGGTTACGTCGATCTCGGCGTGAAGGAAGGCGCCACGCTGGCGGTCGACGGGCGCGGCCTCAAATTGCAGGGCTACGAGAAAGGCTTCTTCCTCGGCGGTTGCCTGTTCGACGACGTCAAGCCGTCGATGCGCATCTACAAGGAAGAGATCTTCGGCCCGGTACTGTCGGTGGTGCGCACGCCGGATTACGAACAGGCGCTTGGCCTAGTCAACGCGCACGAATTCGGCAACGGCACAGCGATCTTCACCCGCGACGGCGACGCCGCGCGCGATTTCGCCAACCGCGTGCAGATCGGCATGGTCGGCGTCAACGTGCCGATTCCGGTGCCGGTCGCGTTCCATTCGTTCGGCGGCTGGAAGCATTCGTTGTTCGGCGACCATCACATGCACGGCTCGGAAGGCGTGCGCTTCTACACGCGGCTCAAGGAAGTCACCTCGCGCTGGCCCAAGGGCATCCGCGCCGGCGCCGAGTTCGTCATGCCGACGCTGCGTTGAGGCGGGAAACGCTCGACACCGTTCGATTGAGCGCTAAGCTTCGGTCATGACCTGGTTCTTCAATATCGCGCTCTACATCATCGTCTGGTGGCTTACCTTGTTCGCCGTGTTGCCCTGGGGCGTGAAGCCGGCGAATGAAAGCGACCAGGGCCACGATTCCGGCGCGCCGGCGCATCCGCATCTGCTGGCGAAGGCGATCATCGCCAGCCTCATCGCCATCGTGCTGTGGTACGTCATCCGCTTCGGCCTGCTGTGGGAGCTCGCGCGCATCCGCAACGAGACCTATGGATGAGCGCCAAATATTGTCGGGACGCGCCCGGTCACGAATTCCACGGTCCCTATCACGACGGCGAATACGGCTTTCCGGCGCGCGACGATGCGGTTCTGTTCGAGCGTTTGGCGCTCGAGATCAACCAGGCCGGCCTGTCGTGGCTCACGGTGCTGAAGAAGCGCGCCGCGTTCGCCCGCGCTTTCGCCGCCTACGACATCGACACGGTGGCGCTCTTCGGCGCGCGCGACGTAAGCCGGTTGCTCGGCGATGCCGGCATCATCCGCAATCGGCTCAAGATCGAGGCGGTGATCGAGAACGCCAAGCGGCTCAAAGCCATCCGCGCCAGCCACGGCTCGTTCGCGCGCTGGCTCGACGCGCACCATCCGCGCTCCCAGGCGGCGTGGGTCAAGCTGTTCAAGGAGAATTTCCGTTTCACCGGCGGCGAGATCGTCGGCGAATTTCTGATGAGCTTGGGATATCTGCCGGGCGCGCACGTCGCCGGCTGTCCGATCTACGAGCGCGTGCTGCGTCTCAAGCCCGCGTGGCATGCCACACGCAAGGTGAAATAATTTTTAGCTTCGCGCTTGGGACAAAAAATTAGGCAAGACCCAACGGCCTTGCCATAAGACGCTGCCGCCTTTTTTCATGACGGCTTGTCGGTTTAGGGTCAGCCCCCACCGTCTTGCGACGACCTTCCTCCCTAAACTTGGGCCCGGACGCTTTCTTGCGTGCGCCGCTTATGGCGGGGTGGATGTTTGCGGATTCCGCATGCCATCGCAAATGAAATTTTCTGGAACGGCTCTAATCATCGCGCGCATGAAACCAATCACAATTCAACGAAGCGGATGAGGAAAAGCAGCCCGAGCACGAGCACGGCGGGGCTCGCTTCCTTGGTGCGTCCCGCCAGCAGCTTGATCGCGGCGTAGAGGATGAAACCGAAGGCAATGCCGTTGGCGATCGAGAAGGTCAGCGGCATGGCGATCGCCGTCACCACGGCCGGCGCGTATTCGGTGACGTCCTCCCAATCGACCTCGGCGAGGCCGCGCGCCATCAGGCACGCGACATAGAGCAGCGCCGGCGCCGTCGCGTAGGCGGGAACCGTCTCGGCCAAGGGCGCGAAGAACAGCGTCAGCAGGAACAGCACGGCGACGACCACCGCGACCAAGCCCGTGCGGCCGCCGGCGCGCACGCCCGCGGCGCTTTCGATGTAGCTGGTGACGGTCGAGGTGCCGAGCAGGGATCCCACCAGCGTCGCCGTAGAATCCGCGACGAAGACGCGCAGCAGCCGCGGAATGTGCCCGTCCTTGCGGATCAATCCGGCGCGATGCGCGACGCCGACCAGCGTGCCGGTGTTGTCGAACAAATCGACGAAGAAGAAGGCGAAGACGATCACCAGCACGCCGACGTCGAGCGCGCCGCCGATATCGAGCTTGAGGAATGTCGGCGCCACCGACGGCGGCAGCGAGGCTAGCCCAAGGAACGGCGACACGCCGGACACGACGCCGACGATGGTGGTGACCAGGATGGCGATGATGATCGCGCCCGGCACCTTGCGCGCGTCGAGCGCAACCATAAGCAAAAATCCGCCGATCGCCAGCAGCGTCGGCGGCGCCTTGAGGTTGCCCAACGTCACGAAGGTGTCGGGCGAGGCGACGACGATGCCGGCGTTCTTGAGCGCGATGATGCCGAGGAACAGGCCGACGCCGGCCGAGATCGCCATCTTCTGCGATTGCGGAATGGCGTCGACGATCCATTCCCGCACGCGCGTCACGCTCAGCACCATGAACAGCACGCCGGAGATGAACACCGCGCCGAGCGCCACCTCCCACGAATAATGCAGCCCCTTGACCACGCCGTAGGTGAAGTAGGCGTTGAGGCCCATGCCCGGCGCGAGCGCCAGCGGATAGTTGGCATAGAGCCCCATCACCAGCGTGCCGATTGCAGAGGCCACACAGGTGGCGACGAACACCGCGCCCTTGTCCATGCCGGCATCGCCGAGAATCATCGGATTGACGAAGACGATGTAGGCCATGGTGAGGAAGGTGGTCAGACCCGCCACCACCTCGATGCGCACGTTCGTGCCGTGATCTTTCAGCCGGAAATAGGATTCGAGCATGGCTTCCCCCGTCGCCGTGATCGCCCCAACGCCGCGTCATCTTGGCCTATCGTGCAGGCTTCGGCTAGAGTGCGGCGCCGTTGCCGCTTTCCGAAAGGCCCGACTCGCGATGCGTCTGTCCCAGTATTTCCTGCCGCTGCTCAAGGAGACGCCGAGCGAGGCGCAGATCGCGTCGCATCGTCTGATGCTGCGCACCGGCATGATTCGCCAGACCGCCGCCGGCATCTACACCTGGCTGCCGCTGGGCTTCCGCGTGCTGCAAAAGGTCGAGCAGATCGTGCGCGAGGAACAGGACGCGGCCGGCGCGCAGGAGCTGCTGATGCCGACGCTGCAACCGGCGGAACTCTGGCGCGAAAGCGGCCGTTACGAGGATTACGGCGACGAGATGCTGCGCTTCAAGGATAGGCACAAGCGCGAGATGCTCTATGGCCCGACCAATGAAGAGCTGATCACCGAAATCTTCCGCCAGGCGGTGCGCAGCTATCGCGATCTGCCCAAGAACCTCTATCACATCCAGTGGAAGTTCCGCGACGAGGTGCGGCCGCGTTTCGGCGTCATGCGCGGCCGCGAGTTCCTGATGAAAGACAATTATTCCTTCGACATCGACAAGGCGGCGTCGCTGGTTTCGTACTTCCGCATGTTCAAGGCCTACATGAAGACGTTCAAACGCATGGACCTGACGCCGATTCCGGTGCGCGCCGCGACCGGGCCGATCGGCGGCGACCTGTCGCACGAATTCCATGTCGAGGCCGAAACCGGCGAAAGCCAGCTCTATTTCGACAGCGAGATCGAAAAGCTCGACGAGAACAAACTCGATCCGGCGAGCCCGACGGTGCAGGACGAGTTGCTGCACTGGTACGCCGCGACCGACGAGAAACACGATGCGGCGGCGTTCGCGCGCGTGCCCGAGGCGCGGCGGCGCGAGGCCCGCGGCATCGAAGTCGGCCAGCTGTTCTATTTCGGCACCAAATACTCGACGCCGATGAAGGCGACGGTCGCCGGCCCGAAGGGCGACACGGTCGCGGTCGAGATGGGCTCCTATGGCATCGGCGTGTCGCGCCTAGTGGGCGCGATCGTCGAGGCGTTCCACGACGACGACGGCATCATCTGGCCCGAAAGCGTGGCGCCGTTCCGCGTCGGTCTGATCAATTTGCGGCCGGGCGACAAGGAATGCGGCGAAGCCGGCGACCAGCTTTATCATCGGCTGATGGGATCCGGCATCGACACCCTCTATGACGAGCGCGAGGAATCGCCCGGCGCCAAGTTCGCCGCCATGGATCTCATTGGCCTGCCGTGGCAGGTGGTCGTCGGGCCGCGCGGCCTCAAGCAGGGCGTCGTCGAGCTCAAGGAACGCAAGACCGGCGCCAAGCAGGAGCTGTCGCTCGATGCGGCCGTGGCGCGACTGGTAGGCCTGCGATGATCCTCGGCACCTTCGAGCGGATGATCGCCTTCCGCTATCTGCGTTCGCGGCGGCAGGAAGGCTTCGTCTCGGTGATCGCCGTGTTCTCGCTGCTGGGCATCATGCTCGGCGTTGCGACGCTGATCATCGTCATGGCGGTGATGAACGGCTTCCGCGCCGATCTGCTTGGCCGCATCTTGGGCTTCAACGGCCACATGACGGTTTATTCGGCGCCGAGCCAGCCGCTCACCGACTTCGACCAGATCGTCGCCAAGATCAAAGCGGTGCCCGGCGTCACTGCGGCCTATCCCGAGATCCAAGGCCAGGTGATGGCGACTTCGCGCGATCAATCGTCGGGCGTGCTGGTGCGTGGCGTCAGCGCCCAGACCATCCAGGCGCAAGGCCTGATCGCCAAAAACCTATCGCCCGATGCGCTCGCCGGTTTCAACGACGGCGGCATCATCATCGGCCAGCGGCTTGCCTTCAAACTCGGGGTCAAGCCCGGCGACAGCGTGACGCTGATCTCGCCGCAAGGCACGCCGACCGCGTTCGGCACCATGCCGCGTATCAAGGCCTATCGCGTCGCCGGCACCTTCAATGTCGGCATGTACGAATTCGACAGCAGCGTCATCTTCATGCCGCTGCCGCAGGCACAAATCTATTTCCAGTTGCCGAACGGCGTCTCCGAGATCTCGGTGTTCGTCGACAAGCCCGACGACGTGCGCGCCTACGACCAGGCGGTGGCGAACGCGCTCGGCGGGGGCACGCGCATCTTCGATTGGCAGCAGAGCAACCTGTCGTTCTTCAACGCCGTCGAGATCGAACGCAACGTCATGTTCCTGATCCTGACGCTGATCATCGTCGTCGCCGCCTTCAACGTTATCTCGAGCATGATCATGCTGGTGAAGGACAAGGGCCGCGATATCGCCGTGCTGCGCACCATGGGCGCGACGCGCGGCATGATCCTGCGCATTTTCATGCTTTCGGGCGCGTCAATCGGCGTCGTCGGTACGGCGCTGGGCTTCGTCCTCGGCGTCGAGTTCGCCGCGCACATCGAGGCCATCCGCCAATTCATCCAAAGCATCATCGGCGTCAACCTGTTCTCGGCCGAGATCTATTTCCTGACGCAGATTCCGGCGCGCATCGACCCGTACGAAGTCGGCTCGGTGGTCGTCATGGCGCTGGCGCTGTCGTTTCTCGCCACGATCTATCCGTCGTGGCGGGCGGCGCGTCTCGATCCGGTCGAGGCGCTGCGGTATGAGTGATTTCGACCTCACGCTGCGCGACGTCGTGCGCACGTACGTCCAGGGCGGCAACAAGCTGCCGGTGCTGCGCGGCGTGAATTTCACGGTCAAGGCGGGCGAGATTGCGGCGCTGGTCGGGCCGTCAGGCGCGGGAAAATCCACGCTGTTGCATCTCGCTGGATTGTTGGAAAAGCCCGACGGCGGCGCCGTACTGCTCGGCGGTCGCGACTGTGGCGCAATGGGCGACGAGGAACGCACCACCACGCGGCGCGCCACCATCGGCTTCGTCTATCAGTTCCACCAATTGCTGCCGGAATTCTCCGCCGCCGAAAACGTCATGCTGCCGCAGATGATCGCCAGCGTCGGCAAGCGCGCGGCGCGGGCGCGGGCGCTCGAACTTCTGGGCCAGGTCGGGCTGACCGCGCGCGCGGATCACCGGCCGGCGCGGCTGTCGGGCGGCGAGCAGCAGCGCGTCGCCATCGTCCGCGCGCTCGCCAACCGGCCGAAGCTGCTGCTTGGCGACGAGCCGACCGGCAATCTCGACCATCAAACCGCCAGCGAGGTAGTGGGCGTGCTGCTCGATCTGGTTCGGCGCACCGGCCTGGCGGGGCTGATCGCCACGCACAATCTCGAGCTAGCGCGGCGCATGGACAGCATCCTCGCACTTGAGGATGGCAAGGTCCGAGTATTAGATAAGTAAAACAGCCAGTTATCGTTTTGGCATCGACTGGCCGGCGGTTAAATATTTTTCAAAAACGATTGTAATACGGGCGTTGAGGCCCGAAATGCTCTAGTATCCAATTTGTCCGCGGGCCGCCCGACCGGGCCCGCCGTTGCGCTCGCCGCGATCCGACATCGCCAGGAGTACCCGATGAAGCGCCTGTTGGCGGCCGCCACCAAGGGCGACCCCGACGCCGAATACAATCTTGGCGTCATGTACGACAACCGGATCGACGATCACGGTAACGCAGTCGATCCGACCGACGACAACGGCTTTCCGATCGCCAGCAACCGCGCCGAGGCCATGAAATGGCTTCTGCGGGCGGCCGAACACGGCCAGCCGCGCGCGCAGATGCGGCTGGCCGAGCTTTATGCCGCAGAGCCCGCCGCCGCCCGGAACTTTGGCCGCTCCTGCCAGTGGTTCATCGTGGCTATGACCGGCCTCGACGGCGTCCACCGCCAGCGTGCGCAGAACGGCTATGACAATGTGTCCGCGCAGCTGACGACGACGGAAATCCTGGCGGCGCAGCGCCGGGCGCGCGACTGGGAGCGGCGCCGCACGGCGAGCCTAGCGCCTGCGGTCACGAAAATCCGGGCGGCGCGATGAGATCGGAACGATTCCAGACTCTGGCGAGCGGTGCGATGATGGCAGCGTTGGTGGTCGTTGTGGTGGTTGTAGTCGTCGTCTTCGGCGCTTTCCATTGAGGGACACAATGATCGGCACCGTGACATCGTTCAGTGAGAAAAAGCGATACGGCTTCATAAAGCCCGAAGACGGCGGCGCGGCGGTCTTCGTCCATATCTCGGCGGTCGAGCGCGCGGGGTTAAAAGTGCTCACCGTCGGACAGCGTCTCGTCTACGAGGTGACGTTCGACGAGGGCGAGCGGTCGATGACCATCATCGGGCCAGCGCCCTGACGGGTGCGTGAGGGCAGGAGGCAGGCATGGAACGGGAAACTGCGATCGATCGCCTGGCGCGGGATACGATCAAAGCGTACGGGCGCAGTGCCGGCATCATCGCCGACCAGCGCGCGGCCAGCTACATCGCCACCGGCGACCTTGGCCAGTCGCGTGCTTGGCTCGAGACTGCGGCGGCCATCCGCAAGCGGAGCGCATCAGAGGACGAACGGCGACGCTAATCGCCTTCCGGCGTCTTGGGCGCGTTGTCGGGATACCACTGGCCCTTGCGCATTCGACTGATCTTGATTGAGCGGTAGAGCCGGGCATTACGGAACGGCTCGGCCGCGACGAACGCCTCTCGGCGGCGGCGCGATCCTTGACGTTGATGATTGAGACGCTGCCGACGCGCTTGCCGGCATCGTCGGTCAGCAGCGCGCCGGCCAGCACGATCATGTGCTTGTGCCGGTCGAGATATGCCAAGTGCTCCGGCGTCTTCGCCTGACGGATGGCGGCCGATGTCGCGTCGTTGTCTTCGGCGTAAATGGTGAACAGCATGGCGAGTCTGGTCCTTGCGAGGAGAGGCTCAACCCATTGGGTTACTGAGGCCGAGAAAGCGGACAATCGCCCGGTTTAGCCGAACCATATCGTCCGATGCCAAGACGCCGATCCGAGCCCCGAATTTCGTTTTCGGAATGGTTGCGATTTTGTCCACCATCAATCGTGCGACCACCCTTAGTCCATTGTCGCGGCTCGGCTCGACCGGAATGCGAAAGAGCGGAGCGTCCGTCGGATCGGTGGTGAATCCGCAAATCGCGATCGATTCCAGAGAGTCGAAGTGGTCGTTCTGGATGATCACGGCGGGTCGAGGTTTGCCGGCATAGTTCGGGCCGTCGGCGATGGTCCAAATTTCGCCCCGCTTCAACCGCCGCTCCAGTCGGAGACCGCATCAATGAATTCCTGGTCTTCCTTGGCCTGCGGGCTTCGCGCGACGGCCAACGATTGCCGCCGCGATTCGGCGGCAAACGCAACCGAATGCTCGTAGGCGATTCCGAGCACATCGTACGCGAGCCGCTGCTTGTCTTCCGGTACCTCGCGCAACAGGGTTTCGTAAAGATCGGGCGGAACGATGAACCACGTCGGCATACCGTGCGACACCGGATTGCCCTTGTCGCTCGGGTCGTCCTTCCAGTTCCAACGAATTGCCAGCCGGGCGCCGCCGTCCCATCGGCCCAATGCCAGCGACCACTCCTCCTCGTGTCGCAAGACGCTGACGAGCGCCCAGCGATCTCTCGGCGATACGACGGTCACGGGGTCTACCATATGAACCTCTATATGTTACTATATATATTAGAACATATAAGCGCCGTCAAGTACCTCGCATTGCTTGACTTCTGGTTGGTGTACGCTCATATACGCATACAACGTACATTGAGCGTACAGCCAACGACAGGAGGCAGCACATGGCCACCCCGGCCCAAATCGCGGCCAACCGCCGAAACTCCGCCAAAACCACCGGACCTAAAACGGCGGAGGGCAAGGACGTCGCCGCCCGCAACGCCCTGCGGCACGGCTTGACCGCGCGCCAACTGGTTCTTTTCGATGAAGGGTTGACGGATTTTGCGCAGTTTCACGCCGAGTTGCGCGCCGGGCTGGCGCCAGAAGATGCGATCGAAGAGACACTGGCAGAGCGCGTCGTGCTGTGCGCCTGGCGTCTACGCCGTATGAGCCGTATCGAGGCGGCCGTTCTCAAGGACGCCGAGAGCAACGTCGGGACGAGAGCGGCCCACGGCACCGAGCTCGGCGTCGGATTTTGCCGGGCCGCCCCGGAGTTGGCGATCCTGTCGCGCTACGAGTCGGCGCTCGATCGGGCCTTGCGCCAAGCCGAGATGCAGCTTGAACGGCGACAAGCGCGACGCCGCGGCGAGGATGTCGAGGCGCCGATCGCCGTGACCGTGGCGGGCGAGCTCGCGGTCGGCCGCGCCGAAAAAATTAAAATCTGCGAAACGAACCCAATTTCGGAGCTGGTGCGGACGACGATTGATGCCGAAAGCGCGAGTCCTGCCCCTCACCCTCCCGCTGACGCGGGGCCCTCCCTCTCCCCG
>JBOHLR010000072.1:0-11843 GCA_050729555.1 Allostellaceae bacterium | reverse complement strand
TCGACCACCGCCGCATCGACCAGCATGCCGGTTTTCACCGCATCGGCGCCGATATCGGCGAGCGCCGTTTCGATCTGACGGCGTACGAAATCAGGGCCGACCGGCAGCACGCCGGCGACGCCGAGTGTGTTCTGTGCGGTCAGCGCAGTAATAGCGGTGGCGGCGTAGCCGCCCAGCGCCATGACGGTCTTGAGATCGGCCTGAATGCCCGCGCCGGCCGAGGAATCGGAACCGGCGACAATGAGCACGCGGCCGGTCATTCGGCCGCGCTTTCCTCCGCGCGTCCCGTCGCGATCACCGCCGCGGCGACGCTGTCGACGATTTCGGCTACCAGCGCCTGATCCTCGCCTTCGGCCATGATGCGGATCAGCGGCTCGGTGCCGGATTTGCGCACCAGCAGGCGGCCGGCTTTGCCGAGACGCCGTTCGCCGGCGGCGATCGCCGCCTTGACGGGGCCGTCGAGCAGATTGACGCCGTTAACGCGCACGTTGCGCAATAGCTGCGGCACCGGCTCGAATACCTTGCAGACTTGGCTCGCCGGCGCGCGGGTCTCGACGATTGCGGCCAGCACCTCGAGCGCCGCGATCAGGCCATCGCCGGTCGTCGAATAGTCGCCCAGGATGATGTGGCCCGATTGCTCGCCGCCGAGATTGCTGCCGATGCGGCGCATGGTCTCGACGACGTAACGGTCGCCGACTTGGGTGCGGGTCACCGCGACGCCGTTGCCGGCGAGATGGCGCTCGAAACCCAAATTCGACATCACGGTCGCGACCAGACCCGACTTTGCCAGCCGGCTGCTGCGATGCCAGCTCAACGCGATCAGCGCCATGAGCTGGTCGCCATCGAGGATGCGGCCGTGATCGTCGGCCATGATCAGGCGATCGGCGTCGCCGTCGAGAGCGATACCCAGATCGGCGCCGTGCGCCACGACCGCTTCCTGCATCGTCTCCGGCGCGGTGGTGCCGCATTTGCGGTTGATATTGAGGCCATCGGGCGCCACGGCGATCGGCACCACTTCGGCGCCGAGTTCCCACAGGACCGTCGGCGCGACTTTGTATGCGGCGCCGTTGGCGCAATCGACCACGACCTTGAGACCGTCGAGCCGCAAGCGTTTCGGGAAGGTGTTCTTCACGAATTCGATGTAGCGACCGCCGGCGTCGTCGAGACGCTTGGCGCGGCCAAGCCCTTTTGAGCCCGCGCGCTGATCGGCGGCGCGGTCGAACGCCGCCTCGATCTGTGCCTCGATTTCGTCGGAGAATTTGAAGCCGTCCGGGCCAAACAGCTTGATGCCGTTGTCCTCGAACGGATTGTGCGAGGCCGAAATCATGACGCCCAGATCGGCGCGCAACGAGCGGGTCAGCATGGCGATCGCCGGCGTCGGCAGCGGGCCGACCAGCACCACGTCCATACCCATCGCGATGAAGCCCGAAGTCAGCGCCGGCTCGATCAAATAGCCGGACAGCCGCGTGTCCTTGCCGATGACGGCGAGATGGCGGTGGTCGCCGCGGCGCAGCACGAGGGCCGCTGCCATCGCCACCTTGAGGGCGATGTCGGCCGTCATCGGTTCGCGATTGGCGGTGCCGCGGATGCCGTCGGTACCGAACAGCTTGCGCGTCGTCGACTTCACCACCATGCCCCCTGGAGCGCGGGACGGCTCAGCCGCCCGGCTGCGGTTCCGGCTCGATACCACCGGCCGGCTTGTCGCGGCCCGCGGGCGGCACGGACGGACGCCGTCCGGGCGCTGGCTTGGCTGGCTCTTCGAGCGCCGGACCGGTGTCGCGCACAATCTTCTCGCCGCGGATGATGCGGCGGATTTCGTCGGCGGTGAGCGTCTCAAACTCAAGTAGCCCTTTGGCAACGGCATGCAGATCGTCGATATGGCTCGTCAGCACGTCGCGCGCGCGCTTCTCGCCTTCCTCGACGATGCGGCGGATTTCCTCGTCGATCACCTTGGCGGTGGCGTCGGAGATGTTCTTGCGCTGCGTCACCGAATGGCCGAGGAAAACCTCTTCCTCGTTGTCGCTGTAGCGCAACGGCCCGAGCTTATCGCTGAAGCCGAACTCGGTGACCATGCGGCGCGCCAGACTGGTCGCGCGCCGAATATCGTCGGCGGCGCCGGTCGTCACCTTCTCGGGACCGAAGATCAACTCTTCCGCGACACGGCCGCCGAATAGGCTGGTCACCATCGCCTCGAGCTCTTTGCGCGACTGGCTGTACTTGTCGCGTTCGGGCAGGAACATGGTGATGCCGAGCGCGCGGCCGCGCGGAATGATCGTCACTTTGTGCAGCGGCTCGTGACCTTCGGTGTAGAGCATGACCAGCGCATGGCCGCCTTCGTGATAGGCGGTCAGCTTCTTGTCGTCCTCGGTCATGACCATGGAGCGCCGCTCGGCGCCCATCATCACTTTGTCCTTGGCCTGCTCGAACTCAGCCATGGTGACCGAGCGCTTGCCCTTGCGCGCCGCCATCAACGCCGCCTCGTTGACGAGGTTGGCGAGATCGGCGCCCGAGAAGCCGGGCGTGCCGCGGGCGATGATGCGCGGGTCGACATCCGACGCCAGCGGCACCTTGCGCATATGCACCTTGAGAATTTTCTCGCGGCCGACGACGTCCGGGTTCGGCACGACGACTTGGCGATCGAAGCGGCCGGGCCGCAGCAGCGCCGGATCGAGCACGTCGGGCCGGTTGGTGGCGGCGATCAGGATCACGCCCTCGTTCGCCTCGAAGCCGTCCATTTCGACGAGCAACTGATTGAGTGTCTGTTCGCGCTCGTCGTTGCCGCCGCCAAGACCCGCGCCGCGATGACGGCCGACGGCGTCGATCTCGTCGATGAAGATGATGCACGGCGCGTTCTTCTTGCCCTGCTCGAACATGTCGCGCACGCGCGACGCACCGACGCCGACGAACATCTCGACGAAATCGGAGCCCGAAATCGTGAAGAACGGTACGTTCGCCTCGCCGGCGATGGCGCGCGCGAGCAGCGTCTTGCCGGTTCCCGGCGGGCCGACCAGCAGCACGCCTTTCGGAATCTTGCCGCCGAGGCGCTGGAACTTTTGCGGGTCCTTGAGGTACTCGACGATTTCCTCAAGCTCGTTCTTGGCCTCATCGATGCCGGCGACGTCATCGAAGGTGATGCGGCCGACTTTCTCGGTCAGCAGGCGCGCCCGGCTTTTGCCGAAGCCCATCGCCCGACCACCGCCGCCCTGCATCTGGCGCATGAAGAAAATCCAGACGCCGATCAGCAACAGCATCGGGAACCACGAGATTAGGATGCCGAACAGCGACGGCATGTTCTCTTCCGTCGGCGTCGCGCGAATCCCGACGCCCTTGTCCAGTAGGCGGCTGACCAGATTCGGATCGTTCGGCGCGAAGGTCGAGAAGTCGCGGCCGTCGTTACGCTTGCCGCTGATCGTACTGCCCTGCGCGCCGGTCTGGATCGTGACCTGGCGGATCTCGCCGCGATTCACGTCGTTGATGAATTCGGAATAGGCCAGGCTCGGCTGCGGCGTGTGCGTGGTCGAACTCTGGAACAGGTTGAACAGAGCAACCAGAAGCAGGCCGATGATGATCCAGAGGGCGAGGTTCTTGCCGAAATTGTTCACGAATCCAAAGGCCCTTCCTTGCCGAGCCGGCCGCCCATTGTCCCCAAGGCTCTAGGGCCGGATATCCTGCCCCTCGCCATCCAATGTTACTACATAAGAAGGCTTTGCGCTTAAACAACTGTTACCCAAAGGCCCGAGAGCGGCCGCAACGGTGCAAATACGGCGATTTCGCGACAGGCGAGCCGGGTGTCAATTCCGGGCCGGCACCAGCCGAGCGACGGTACCGCCGCCAAACCGCCGGCATCGGACAAGGCCGGCAATGTTAACCGGACGACCGCCGGCACCCCGCCATCGCCGCCTTCGGAAGCCAGGCGCGCCGCGCCATCGTCGCCAAGCGGTCCGACGGATAGACCGGCCGGTGCTTCGGCCGGCAGCGTAATAGCGAACCGCCCGTCCCAATGCAGCCGTGCGTCCGGCGGCGCGGCCTGGCGATCGCTAATCGCCGCCGCCTCGCGGCAAACCAGGATATGGCCCGTTTTGGCCACCAGATGACAGCCGCCCAGCGTGCGTCCGCCGCCGATGTCGGCGGGCAGCGATCCGTAAAGGCGTTCGAGTTGCTCAAGCCGGACTGGGTAATCGGCGCCGCTGACCGTCGCCAGGACCGCGGCGAGCGCGCGAAGGCCGACTTCGGCCGGTGCCACTTTGAGCGCGGCGGCGTCGACGCGGGCGTAGCCGAGCGGATCGAGCGCGACGGCCCGCGCCAACGTCGCCGTCACCATCGTCTCGAGCGCGCCGCGCGCCCGCGCCAAGCGCGCGGCCGTCGCGGCCAGCCGTTCCGCCGACAGTCCTTCCTCGGCGAGGAACGTTCGCGCCGCTCGCAATCGCACGCGCTGAAACGCTGGATCGCGATTCATCGGATCCTCGACCGGCGTGACGCCGCGCTCGCGCAAGGTCGCGCGCAGCCGTTCCGGCGGGATTGTCAGCAACGGGCGCAGCACACGGCATGTCTGGCGGATGCCGACTGGCGCGATGCCGGCCAAGCCGTCGAGGCCGCTGCCGCGCGCCAGGCGCATGAGCAGCGTCTCGGCCTGATCGTCGCGATGATGCGCCGTTAACAGATGAAGCACGCCATTGTCCGCGCACCAGCCTTCGAGCAGCTGGTAGCGCGCGCGGCGGGCCGCATCTTCGAGATTGCCCGGAAGCGACGCGCCGCAGACGAGAATATGATGAGCGATGCCGAGTTCGGCGAGCGTGCGGCCGACGCTAGCGGCCTCGCTCGCCGATTCAGGCCGCAGGCGATGATCGACGATCAGCGCGGTGACGGTGCCGCCTTGGGCGCGCGCCCAGCGATCGGCAAGCATCGCGAGCGCCATACTGTCGCCGCCGCCGGAGCAGGCGACGGCCAGATGCAGCGCCGTTTCGAACGGCGCGAACGGCGCCATCAGCTGCTCGAACTCTGCCGCCGTAAGCGGCGTCATCGAGCTGGCGACGGCGCCTTCCATCGCGTCAGCAACCCAGGTGGTGCTTCTCGGTGGTCGCCGGGCCGCGCACATTGGCGGGCATCTGCGGGAAGTCGTGATCCAGCCGCGCGAGCGCCGTGCAGGCGTTGGTTTTCTGGCCCATGTTGCCGAGCGACATGGCGAGCTTCAGCAAATCGTCGGGCGCCTTGCCGCTCTTGGGATATTTTTGATAACCCTCGGCAAAGGCGATGGCGGCGTCCTTCCAGTTCTTGCGCACATAAAAGGTCTCGCCGAGCCAGTATTGGGCGTTGCCGGCGAGCGGATCTCTCGGATGTTGCGTGACGAAGGTGCGCAGCGCCTGTTCGGCACCGGGGTAATCGGCCCGGCGCAGCAGCGCGAAGGCGGCTTCGTATTGCTCGTTAGCCGTCGCGGCCGGTGCGTTCGCGGACGCCGTGGCGGTTGCCGGAGCCCCGCCGGATACCGCCGGCGCGTTGGCGCCGGCCGAGGCGGCGCCGTGTTCGAGCGCTGTCAGCCGCATATCGACGTCGCTCGACAGCTTATCGAGCCGCGCGCTCAGCTGGCTGATGGCGTTGTTGAGGGTTTCGACCTTGCCGTTAAGATCGCGCATCTGGTCTTCGAGACGCGTCATCCGATCTTCGTCTTGCAAGGCGAGCGGCCCCGACGCTTGCGGCGCCTGGCCGGTCGCCGCCGGCGGCGGATTGCCTTGATAAACTTGCCGCTGTAGGGCGTCGAGGTCCCGCTGCATGCGGTCCAGCCGGTCGCTCAACGCAGCCGCGTCACCGGTATTCTGCGCCGGTGCCGCCGGGATCGAGCCCAGCAGCGCAACAAGCGCCAATGCAATGATCCGGAAACGCATCACGACCGCGGTCCTTCGCGTGAACAGTGATGATCGAGCATTAGGGCAAAAAAAGGGCGCCTGCCCCTCCGCGACCGATCCGTCGCTGGTAGGAAGCAGGCGCCTCTTCGTCCGTTCGAACGTCGTCGTCCGTTACTGAACGACGGTCACGCCGCGGCGATTTTGCGCCCACGCCGCCTCGTTGTCGCCGATCACTGCCGGACGCTCTTTGCCGTAGCTGATCGTCGTGATGCGGTTGGCGTCGATACCGAGAGCGACCAGCGCGCGCTTCACGGCGCTGGCGCGACGGGCGCCGAGCGCCAGGTTGTATTCGCGCGTGCCGCGATCGTCGCAGTGACCTTCGACCGTCACCTTCACGTTCGCGTACTTCTTCAGCCAAGCCGCCTGGCGTTGAAGGGTCTGTTCGCCTTCTGGCTTGATGTTGGACTTGTTGAAGTCGAAGAAGACGCGATCGCCGACATTCTGCACGAAGTCTTCGCGCGAACCCGGCGTCGCAGCCGAAGCTGCCGCCGTAGCGGCCGTACCGCCGGCATTGGCACCCGACTGCGGCGAGCTCTGACAGGCCGCCAGGAACAACATCGCCGCGATCACACAAAGTGACCTAAAATTCATTTTCCGCTCCTTATTGGAATCACGTTCGTGATGGCAGTGCCCGGAGGGGCCCCCTCTCACACCCGGAACCTCATGATTACAGGCCCGTAGCGCAAACGAATTGGAGGCGACTATAGCTCTGGCCTTGTTAGGGAAGCAAGGGGGACCAAGCTGGATCGGACGCATCCGCCGGCGTGACAACTTCGCGCTCGTTGTAGCCGGTCAAATCAATGGTGTAGAGGCGGCTCGATGAGCCCCGCCCACGCGCGTCGGCAGCCGTCTGGCGGAAGTAGATCAGCACGCGCCCATTCGGTGCCCAACTCGGTCCCTCGACGAGGAAGCCGCTGGTTAGGAGCCGTTCACCAGAGCCATCGGGATGCATCACGCCGATATAGAACTGACCGTTGTCGATTTTTGTGAAGGCGATCAGATCGCCGCGCGGCGACCACACCGGCGTGCCGTAACGGCCGGAGCCGAAACTGATGCGGTGGATGTTGCTACCGTCGGAATTCATCACGTAGAGCTGCTGCGAGCCGCCGCGATCAGAATTGAACACGACGTGCTGACCGTCAGGCGAGAAGCACGGCGACGTATCGATCGCCTCGGTGCTGGTCAGCTGGACCGCGCGCCGCGTGCGCAGATCGAGCGTGTAGATTTGGCTCGCGCCATGCAGCGACAGACTCATGATCACGCGATTGCCGTCGGGCGAGAAACGCGGCGCAAAGGTCATGCCGGGGAAATCGCCGAGCACTTCCTGCTGGCCGGTGTCGATATTGAACAGATACACCCGCGGCGTTCCGCGCGCATACGACAGGTAGGTGATCTCCTGGGTCGACGGCGAGAAACGCGGCGTCAAGACCAGCGCCTTGCCGTCGGTCAGGTAACGGTTATTGGCGCCGTCCTGATCCATCATGGCGAGACGCTTGATGCGGTGATCGAGCGGGCCGCTTTCGGCGATGTAGACGATGCGCGTATCGAAATAGCCGTCTTCGCCGGTTATGCGCTTATAGATGGCGTCCGCGATGATATGCGCGATGCGGCGCCAGTTCGACGCGGTCGTGGTGTACTTTAGGCCCGTCAGCTGCTGTTGCGCGAAAACGTCCCACAGTCGGAACTCGACATTGAGCCGGCCATCCGGCATCGGCGTCGCGCTGCCGGTTACTAGTGCCTGGGCGTTGATGACGCGCCAATCGTTGTAGTTGGGCGGAATGTGCGCCGCCGGATCCTTATCGACGAAGGCCTGCGGGTCGATCGGCTTAAAGAGCCCGGACCGCTCGAGATCCGCCGACAGCACCTGCGTGATGTCGTTGGCCGACGGCGCGCCACCCGAGAAGGTGGGAATGGCGATCGGCAGCGGCTCGATCTTGCCGCGCGTAATATCGAGATGGAGCTCGGCGCGAGCCGACAGCGGCAGAGCGCACAGCACAACAAGGATTAAAAGGGTGAAAGGTTGAAGCAGCCGATTCATGAAAGGTCCTTGGGGTCAAAGGTTATCGTGAATGTCTGCCATTGGTCATATTTTTGTGGCGGAAGTTTGAGCGGCTGACAGGTCGGGTTAAACAAAGCTCGGCGCGCGCTGTCGGCGGCAGCCTGGAAGAATGGGTCGTTCATGCGTTCGGGGTTCAACAATGTCGCCGTCCGTACGGTTCCGTCGGGATTCATGGAAACGCGAAACTCGGGCGTCAAGTCCTGTGCGCCGCGCGCGCCGGCCGGCACGTTCCAGCATTGTTCGATCTGCTGCTTGACCAAGTCGAGTTCGCTCACCGAGAGCTGGGCCCCCAGCGGCGCGATCGGCTGTGACGAGGGCTGCGGTTTCGCCGGCTGCTGCGTGGGCTGATCCTGTGGCAACGGCTTCGACGCGAGGTTCTTGAGCAGCGTGTCGAAGGCCATGTCCTGCTTCTTCTGCGGCGGCAGCGGTTGCGGCGGCTGAGGCGGCTGCGGTGCGACCTCGGGCTTCGGCGGCTGCTGCTTCTCCGGCACCTGAACGTCCGCCGGCTTGGGCATCGGCGGCGGGGGGGGCGCCGATTTCGCCTGTTGTGGCTGCGGCGGCGTCGGCTTTGGCTGTTGCGCCTGGACGACCTTGGGCGGCGCCTTGGTCTTCGGCGGCGTGAAGGCTTTCATGGTGGCCAGCGTCTTCGGACCGATATTCACCACTTCGACGACGAGCGGCTGTTCCTCGTCGATATGCGTCTGGAACACCGACGGCAGGCCGAGCACCACCGCGAGCACGACCAACAGGTGCAACACGGCGGACAATATGAGGCCGCGCCGAGCCGGCATGTTATCGGTATGCGCAACGGTCACTTCAACGCCGCAAAGCCTTCGTGTTCGTCCCCGGCAGTTCGGCGATCAGCGAAACCTTGGTGAAACCAGCCGAGCTTACGATCCCCATGATCTCGAGCACCCGGCCATAGTCGATCGCTCGGTCACCGCGGACATAAATCGTGGCGTTGGGATTGTTGTTGGTGATCGCCACCAGCCGCGGACCAAGATCCTTCGGATCGATCTGGTTATTCTGCAAATAGACACCGCCTTTGGAATCTATGGTGATGACCAGTGGTTCCTTCGGCTCGTTGATGGCGGGCGCCTGGGTCTGGGGCAAATCGACCGGCACACCAACCGTCAGCAACGGCGCCGTCACCATGAAAATGACAAGCAGCACGAGCATGACATCGACCATCGGCGTGACGTTGATCTCGGACATCGGTCGGTAGCGGCCTGAGCGAGCGCCCGCGTCGCGCGATCCCGGAAGCGTCGCGGCCATGTCAGTGCGCCTTCTCGTCGAGTTGCCGCGACAGGATGGCGCTGAACTCGGTGGCGAAGGCCTGCAAACGGCCGGCATAGCGGCCAAAATCGGTCGAGAATTTGTTGTAGGCGATGACCGCCGGAATCGCCGCCACCAAGCCGAGCGCGGTGGCAAACAGCGATTCGGCAATACCGGGTGCGACCACCGCCAGGCTCGTGTTCTTGACCGCCGCGATCGCCTGGAAGCTGTTCATGATGCCCCACACCGTGCCGAACAACCCGACGAATGGCGCGGTCGAACCGACGGTGGCGAGGAACGACATATAGCGCTCGAGCCGATCCATCTCCCGGCCGAGCGTGATTTGCATGACGCGTTCGACGCGTTCCTTGAGGTTTGCGCGCATGCTGGTGCTTTCGATCAGGCCCTTGGCGACGCTGCGCCGCCACTCGCGCATCGCCGCGGCGAAGACCGCAGAAATCGGGTCCTCCGGCCGTTCGCCGACGCGATCGTAGAGATCGTCGAGCGACCCGCCCGACCAGAAGCTTTCCTCGAACTGCTCGGCATCGCGATGGAGGCGCCGCAACTTGCTCGCCTTGTCGAAGATTACGGCCCACGACCAGAACGAGGCCGCAAGCAAGAGGAACAGCACGAGCTTGACGATCGTGTCCGCCTGCATGAACAGGGCGAACATCGAAAGGTCGTGAGGCGCCGCGGACCCCGCGAGCGCCAATTGATCGATCGGCGCGGGCGGACTTGCCAGCGTGTTGACGGCATTGTCGATGACGTTACCGGCCATTGGCTTTGATCACCTTTGGAGTTGGAGAGGTTTGGGGATCGAATTGCGCGACGACGGCCGTGAGCGGCGGCGGCAGACGCGTCGGCCGGCCGCTTTTGGCGACACAGACGACAGTGCAGGTCATGACGAACAGCCGCGCGCCGCCGCGCGCGATCGTCTGCTCGAGCTCGATCGCGGCGCCGCTGGCGCCGAGCACGCGGGTCTGGACGACGAGTTCGTCGTCGAGCCGCGCCGGCGCGAAATACTCGGCGGCAAGCTTGTGCACCGCGAGGACGACGCCGGATTCATCGCGTAAGCGTCCGTGCGACGCGCCCAAGGCGCGGATCGCTTCGCTCCGCGCGCGTTCGGCGAACTTGAGATAATTGGCGTAATAGACCACGCCGCCGGCGTCGGTGTCCTCGTAGTAGACATGCACCGGATACCGATGGACGCCGTCGGCGAGGCGGCCTTCGCGCGGCAGGTTCACGCCGGCTCCTCCTCGCTGTCCTTGGCACCGAGGAGATCGAGCTGCGCCCCCTTGGGCCGCACCGGCTTGAGATCGAGATAAAGAAAGCCGGCATCGGTCAACATGCGACCGCGCGGCGTGCGGTGAACGAGACCCTGCTGCACCAGATAAGGCTCGATCACGTCCTCGATGACGTCGCGCTCTTCGCCGAGCGCGGCGGCGACGGTTTCGGCGCCCACCGGTCCACCGCCGTAATTGCGCGCGATGCATAAAAGATAGCGGCGGTCCATGGCGTCGAGCCCGCTTGCATCGACCTCGAGCCTTTGCAGCGCCGCATCGGCGATTTTGACATCGACGCGTGACGCGCCGCCGACCGCAGCGAAATCGCGGACACGCCGCAACAAGCGCGACGCGACCCGTGGCGTGCCACGCGAACGCCGCGCAATTTCGCCGGCGCCTTCCGCGTCAAGCGTCATACCGAGCACGCGCGCGCCGCGCGCTACGATCTCGCGCAGCTCGGCGGCCTCGTAGAATTGCAGGCGCAGCGGAATGCCGAAGCGCTCGCGCAACGGACGCGTGATGAGCCCGGCGCGCGTCGTCGCGCCGATAAGGGTGAAGGCTGGCAGCACAAACCGATGCGAACGTGCGGCCGGCCCCTCGCCGATGATGAGGTCGAGCTCGAAATCCTCCATCGCCGGATACAGCACCTCTTCGACCGCCGGCGCGAGCCGGTGAATCTCGTCGATGAACAGCACGTCGTGCGGCTCGAGATTGGTCAGGATCGCGGCGAGATCGCCGGCGCGCTGAATAACCGGACCGGACGTTGCGCGGAACCCCGCCCCCATTTCGCGGGCGATGATCTGCGCCAGCGTCGTCTTGCCGAGGCCCGGCGGCCCCGACAGAAGAACGTGATCGAGCGCCTCGCCGCGTGCGCGCGCCGCCTTGATGAAGACCGCGAGATTGTCGCGCACCGTCTTCTGGCCGACGAACTCGGCCAGCGTCGCCGGACGCAGCGACAGTTCGGCATCCTCGGGTCGGCGGTCGGCGGACAGAATGCGCGGCGCCGTCATCGGCCGAGCTCCCGCAAACCGGCCTTAATCAAGGCATCCAGCCGCGCCGAGCGGCCGAGCCGGCGCGCCGCCTCGGCCACGGCGCCATACGCATCGCCGCGCGCGTAGCCGAGATTGACCAGCGCCGAAACGGCATCCACCGTCGCGCCATCCGCCGCGTCGGCGACGACCACGGCCGGCGCCAGCGCCGCCGCTTTGTCCTTCAACTCGGTCAGGATGCGGGCTGCGAGTTTCGGCCCGACACCGTCGGCGCGCGTGATCGACGCCTTGTCCTGCGCGACGATCGCCGTCGCCAGCTCGGCAGGCGCCAGCCTGC
>JBOHLR010000071.1:0-12004 GCA_050729555.1 Allostellaceae bacterium | reverse complement strand
CCGTGCCGGCGAAATCGACGCCCGGCACGTGCGGATATTTGCGCACCAGCTTGCCGATCCCTTGCAGGATCATGCCGTCCTTGTAATTGAGGGTCGAATATTCGACCGCGACGGTGACCTCGCCGGACGGCAGGTCGCTGTCCGGCAGCGACGCGACGCGCGCCGAGACCTTGCCGGCGCTCTCTTCCAGCAGGAGCGCGGTGAAGGTGCCGGTCATCGCAGGCGTTCGAGGATGCTGACGTAATTGGCGACGGCGGCGCCACCCATGTTGAACACGCCGGCGAGCTTCACGTTCGGCAGCTGGATGTCGCCCGCCGTGCCGGTGAGTTGCATCGATTGCAGCACGTGCATGGAAACGCCGGTGGCGCCGATCGGGTGGCCCTTGGCCTTGAGCCCGCCCGACGCGTTGATCGGCAGCTTGCCGGTTTTCTCGGCGGTGCCGACTTCGACGACGCTCTCGCCCTCGCCTTTCTTGGCCATGCCCATCGCCTCGTAGATCAGCAGCTCGGCGATGGTGAAGCAGTCGTGCACCTCGGCGCAGGAGAGATCGTCGAGCATCACGCCGGCATGGTCGAAGGCGCGTTGCCACGCCAGCGCCGCGCCCTCGTAACCGGTGATGTCGCGCTTGGACATCGGCAGGAAATCGTTGACGTGCTCGGCGGCGCGGAACACCACCGCCTTCTTCGCCGCTAGCGCGGTGTCGATGTCGGTCAGCACCAGCGCCGCGGCGCCGTCGGACACCAGCGAGCAATCGGTGCGGCGCAGCGGCCCGGCGACGATGGGATTCTTATCGGACACGGTGCGGCAGAATTCGTAGCCCAGGTCTTTGCGAATCTGCGCGAGGGGATTGGCGGCGCCGTTCTTGTGGTTCTTGGCGGCGATCTTGGCGAGCGCATCGGACTTGTCGCCGTAGCGCTGAAAATAGTTCTGGGCGATGCGGCCGAAGACGCCGGCGAAACCGCCTTCGATCTCGCCTTCCTCTTTGAGATAGGCGGCACGGATCAGGATGTCGCCGACCTGCGGCCCGGTGATCTCGCTCATCTTCTCGACGCCGACGATCAGCACGCGCCGCGCGCGCTTGGCGGCGATGGCGTTCAAGCCCTGATGGATCGCCGCGCTGCCCGTTGCACAGGCGTTCTCGACGCGCGTTGCCGGCTTGAAGCGCAGGCTGGGGTCGATCTGCAAGGTCAGCGACGACGGAAATTCTTGCCGCACGAAGCCGCCGTTGAAGGTGCCGATAAAGATTTCGTCGATATCGGCGGGCGCCAGGCCGGCGTCCTTGATCGCCTCGGCCGAGGTTTTGACGATCAGGCTCTCGATGTCCTCGCCTTCGAGCTTGCCGAAGCGCGAATGGGCCCAGCCGATGATGGCGGCGGTCATGGCTTCTCCTTGGCTTGCGTCCTTAGGATATACTGACGGCGCGAGCGGGGAACAAGCACATGGCGCGCGAAAGCCTGACGCTGCGGCGTCCGGACGACTGGCATCTGCATCTGCGCGACGGCGCGATGATGAAGGCGGTGTTGCCGTGGACATCGCGCGTCTTCGGCCGCGCCATCGTCATGCCCAACCTGGTGCTACCGGTGACCAGCGTTTCCGCCGCCGAGGCATACCGCAAACGCATCCGCAAGGCGCTGCCCAAGGGCACCAAGTTCACGCCGCTGATGACCGCCTATCTCACCGACGCGACGGCACCGGACGAGATCGAGCGCGGCTTCACAACCGGCGTCTGGGTTGCGGCGAAGCTCTATCCCGCCAACGCGACGACCAATTCGGCGCGCGGCGTCACCGACATCGCGCGCATCGCAAACGTGCTCGAGCGCATGGCGCGGGTCGGCATGCCGCTGCTGGTGCACGGCGAAGTCACCGATCCCAAAGTGGACGTGTTCGACCGCGAGGCGGTATTCATTGAACGCATTCTCGTGCCGCTGTTGAAGCGCGTGCCCGAACTCAAGGTGGTGTTCGAGCACGCAACCACGCGCGACGCGATCGATTTCGTGCGCGCGCAGGGGCCGAACGTCGCCGCGACCATTACGCCGCATCACCTCATCATCAGCCGCAACGCCCTGTTCCACGGCGGCCTGCGGCCGCACATGTATTGCCTGCCGGTGGCGAAGCGCGAGGCGCATCGGCTGGCGCTGCGCAAGGCCGCGACATCGGGCGACGCCAAGTTCTTCCTCGGCACCGACAGCGCGCCGCATCCGATCGCCGACAAGGAGAAGGATTGCGGCTGCGCTGGCATCTTTTGCGCGCCGACCGCGCTCGAAACCTATGCGCGCGTCTTCGACGAGGAGAATGCGCTCGACCGGCTCGAAGCCTTCGCGTCGCTCAATGGCCCGCGCCTCTATGGTCTGCCGCCGAACGAAGCGCGCGTGACGCTCAAACGCGAAAAATGGAAAGTACCGACGAAGATGAAAGCCGACAGCGGCGCGGTGAAGCCCTTTCTGGCAGGGGAAGAGATGGGGTGGAAGCTGGAGACGTAACGTTCAGGCGCGTGCACCAAGAATCGTAAAGACGTCGCCGCCGCTCGCGCGGCGCTCGATGTGCTGGCGGTGCCAGAGCGCGTAGAACAGCAGCGTCCAGGCGGCGAAACCCGCCCGTTTTTTCGCCGCCTCGCGGAACACCGTCTCGACCGCTTCCGGCGCGCACAGCTCGGCGATGCCCGGCTGCGCCGCGACCAGCGGCCCCAACTGCGCGCCGCGGCGCGCGATCCACTCGCCGACCGGCACCGTGAAGCCGCGCTTCCGCGCCATCGCCTGCGCCGCCGGCACCTTGCCTTCGACCCAGCGGCGCAGCAGCCACTTGCCGAGCCGCTGGTGGATCTTGAGATCGTCCGGCAGGTGGAACGCGACCTGCGCCACGGCGGAATCGAGGAACGGCGTGCGGCCTTCAACGCCGTGCGCCATCAGGCAGCGATCGAGCTTGATAAGCAGGTCGTTCGGCAGCCAATCGGCGCAATCGGTCACCTGCGCCGCCTGGAGCCGCGAGCGGCCGCGCGCCGCCGCCGCGAGCTCGGCTGCCTGCACGCCGTCGCGCCAGCCGGCGAGATCGGCGCGCAACAGGCCGAGACCGTCGAGATTGCCGCGGCCGCGCAGCAGCTTACCGCCGAGCCACCACGGCCGCATCACCGAACGATAGCGGCCGTACCCGGCGAACAATTCGTCGCCGCCCTCGCCCGACAGAATCACCTTGAGGCCGGACGCACGGGCGGTCTCGGCCAGCTTGTAGGTCGGCAGCACGGCATAGTCGGCGGCGGGATCGTCGAGCGCGCGCGCGATCGCCGGCAGCGATTGCCAGAAATCGCCTTCACGGAACTCGACCTCGACATGCTCGGCACCGAGCGCGCGGGCGACGGCGCGCGCCGCGGCGCGCTCGTCCGCCGCCCCGGTGTTCGAGAAGCCGATGGTGAACGCCTGCACCGGGCGCTCGTTGAGCCGCGCCATCATGGCCAGCACGGCGGTTGAATCGATGCCGCCCGACAGGAACATGCCGTAAGGCACGTCGGCGCGTTGGTGGATCAGCACGCTGTCAGCGAAGGCGCGGTCGAAGGCGTCGAGCGCCGCGTCTTCGGTCTGCGCGCGCGCGCCGCTTTCGGGCAGCGCGTCGATGCGGCGGCGTTCGACGATACGGCCGCGCGCCACCACCACGGTTTCGCCCGGCAGCACGCGATGCACGCCCTGGAACATGGTCTCGCGGCCGGTGGTGAACTGGAGCTCGAGCAGCTCGTTGCGCGCACCCGTATTGAGCACCGGCGCGCCGGCGCGCATCGGCGCGAAGCCACCGCGGATCAACGCTTGCGGCTCGGACGCGAACGCCAGGCCGAGCGGCGTCTCGACGTAATAGAGCGGTTTGATGCCGAACGGGTCGCGCGCCAGAATCAGCCTTCCGGCGCCGGGATCGTGCAGCGCGATGGCGTACATGCCGCGCAGGTGACGCGTGAAATCCATGCCGTAGCGGCGATAGAGATGCAGCGGCACCTCGCAATCGGACGCCGTGGCGAACACCGCCGGCGGCAAATCCTGCTTGAGCTCGACATAATTATAGATCTCGCCGTTGGCGACCAGCGCCGCGCCCGATGGCTCGTAGAGCGGCTGATCGCCGGTGGCGAGATCGATGATGGCGAGCCGCGTCTGCACCATGCCGACATCGCCGGCGCGATAATGGCCGAAGCCGTCCGGCCCGCGATGCTGGAGCGCGGTCTCCATCGCGGCGAGACCGCCGACCGGCGGGGCTTCGCCCGACAGCGTCATAAACCCGGCGATGCCGCACATTAGGCGGCGACTTTCGCGAACAACGCCTGGTAGGCGTCGACGACACGACTCTCGGAAAATTCCGCGAGATAGCGCGCATGGCCGGCGAAAGCGAGCCGGCGACGAAGCTCGGCATCTTCCGCCAGACGATCGAGGGCGAGCGCCAAGGCGCGCGGATCGTCCGGCGGCACCAACAGGCCGGCCTCGTCGGTTGTGATCAGTTCCTTGGGTCCGGCGGTTTCGCTGGCAACCACCGGCCGCGACGCGGCCCACGCCTCGACAATGGTGTTGCCGAGCGGCTCGTGGCGCGACGGCACGACGAGGAAATCGCACGCCGCGAGCAGCGACGGCACGTCGTCGCGCCAGCCGAGAAGGCGCACGCGGCTTTCGACGCCGATCTGGCGCGCGCGGCGTTCGAGCGCGGCACGCTCCGGTCCGTCGCCGGCGAGCCACAGATGCACGTGCGCGGCACGCGCCAACGCCTCGAGCAGCACGTCGAAGCCTTTGTTGCGATGCAGCCGGCCGAGTGCCAGCGCCAGCGGCCCATCCGGCCGGCGGTCGGCAAACGCCGGTGCATTAGCCACGACCGTCGGAAAATTCGGTAGGTAATGCACGCGCTCCGCGCTCCAGCCGTGCGCCAGGAGATAGGCCGCGATGCCGCGCGTGTTGGCGATCAGATGATCGCAGCCGCGATAATATTCCAAATCGTAATACCCTCCGAGCCGCGCAACATGCACGAAATCGCCGCGCGGGCAAAGCGACGTCGCCCGGTTCATCCAGCTCAACACCACGCGCGGCCGATAGTCGTCGACCAGCGACCGCAAGCCGCCGCGCGTCGCGAAGTCGAACCAGCCGCCGCGAAACGGCAACCCGACCGTCGCAACCCCGGCCGCGCGCAGCATCCCGATGCGCGCGGGATAGGGCCGCAGCGCGACGTGCTGCTCCTGGCCGGCGTGCTGCAAGGCGATCGCAAGCCGGGTGAAAAATGCCTCGGCGCCGCCATGCTCGGCGCCAGCCATCAACTGCACCAGCCGCGTCATGCCGCGACGCCGGTGACGCGGCGTAGTAACGCGCGAGCGCCCTCCTCCGCCATGTCAACGGACAGCGAATCCAGCATGCTGTCGGTGGTGAAGCGGTTCCAGCCCGGCGGGAAGAGCCGGGAATAAGGGATCGCGGTCTGGACGAAGGCGGCGCGTGGCCCCCACGGCGCGTATTCCTTGACGTTGCTTGGCCCGAAAAGGCCGAGCGTCGGCACGCCGGCGGCGGCGGCAAGGTGCATCAGGCCAGTGTCGTTGCCAACGAACAGCGCGGCATTGCGCAAGATAGCGGCAGCGGTCAGCAGGTCGACCTTGCCGACGAGATCGATCACGCGGCCCGACGGCAGTGCGGCGATCACCGGCGCGGCTTGCGCGCGTTCGTGCGCCGCCGCCACCACCGCGACGCGCGCGCCGGGCAGCGGCCCGTTGAGCGCGGTCAGCCGCCGCGCAAGCTCGGCGAAGCGCGCGGCGCGCCATTCCTTGCCCTGCCAGTTCGCCGCCGGGCCGACGGCAAGCACCGGCGCACTCGCCGGCACCAGCGCCGCCGCGGCGGCACGACGTTGCGCGCCGAACCACAGCGTCGGCGCCGGCGGCGGCTCAAGAGCGAACAGCCGCGCGAGCTGATGCACGCGATGCTCCTCGGCGTCGCCCTTGGCCATGACGCGGCGCTCCCGTGTCCACAGAAGATAGGTCAGCGCCGAGCCGCGCAGGTCGACGGCCATGTCCCAGCGCACGCCGACAACCTGGGCGTAAAGCGCCGGCCAATGCAGCTTACCCGCTTTCTTCTCGACCGCGATGACCCGCGCCAAACCTGGCACTTCGGAGAAGAGCGGCGCCGCCAGCGGACCGGCGGCGATGGTGAGTGCGGCGCCGGGATGACTCTCGATGAGGTAACGCAATAATCCGGTCGACAGGACGGCGTCGCCGATTCGCGTCGCCGTGACGAACAGGATTTTCATGCCAGAAGCGCGCTCGCGGGCGGTGGATTGGCCGGTTTATAGGCCTGGCCCCGCCGCTTGCCAAGCCTTGGCCGGTCGCCTACCTGTAACGGGCCGAGGTGCGCCGATGTCTTTATCTTTCGCGCCGCTCGGCGGCCGCGGCGTACTCGAAGTCGCGGGCGCCGACCGTGTCGCCTTCCTGCAAGGCCTGGTCTCGAACGACGTCGCCAAGGCGGCAGGCGCGCCGGTCTATGCCGCGCTGCTCACGGCGCAAGGCAGATACCTGCACGATTTCTTCGTCGTCGCGCTCGGCGATGCTCTTTATCTCGAATGCGAGCGTGCACGGCTCGGCGATCTGCAGCGCCGGCTGTCGCTCTATAAGCTGCGCTCGAAAGTGACGCTGACCGATACGAGCGCGAAGTTTGTCGCGGCGGCATGGGGCGACGGCGCGGCGGCGAAATTGAATCTCGCGGACGGCGCGTCCAAGCCTTTTGCCGATGGCCTTGTCTACACCGATCCACGGCTCGCGGCGTTGGGCGTGCGGTTTTTGATTCCGGTGGGACGCGAAGGCGACATCGCGGCGGCGGGCTTCGCGCGCGCCGACACCGCGGCCTACGACCGCCATCGCCTCACGCTTGGCGTGCCCGACGGCAGCCGCGATCTCGAAATCGACAAATCCATCCTGCTCGAGAACGGCTTTGAGGAATTGAACGGTGTCGATTTCGCCAAGGGCTGCTACATGGGCCAGGAGCTGACCGCGCGCACCAAATACCGCGCGCTGATCAAGAAGCGGCTGGTGCCGGTGAAAGTCGACGGACCGCTGCCGGCGCCGGGCACGCCGATCACGCGCAACGGCGAAGAGGTCGGCGAGCTGCGCTCCGGCGCTGACGGCGTGGCGCTCGCGATGCTGAAGCTCGATGCGTTATCAGGCCCGCTCGAAGCCGGCGGCGTGAAACTAACGCCACAGCCGCTGGCGTGGATGAATCTCGCTTAGCTTACGCCGTCGTCGCGACCGCTTCTTTAGCGTCTTGCTCAAGCGCCGCCTGAGCAGCAGCCAAGCGGGCAATAGGCACGCGATAGGGCGAGCACGAGACGTAGTCGAGCCCGATGTCGTGGCAGAAGCGCACCGAGGCGGGATCGCCGCCGTGCTCGCCGCAAATGCCGAGCTTCAATTTCTTGCGCGCGCGGCGGCCACGCTCGATGCCGATCTTCATCAGCTCGCCGACGCCCTTCTGGTCGATCGACACGAACGGGTCGTGTTCGAGCAGGCCCTGCCGCAGATAGGCGTCGAGGAAGCTGCCGGCGTCGTCGCGCGACAGGCCGAAACAGGTTTGCGTCAGGTCGTTGGTGCCGAAGCTGAAGAACTCGGCACTCTGCGCGATCTCCTCGGCGCGCAGCACGGCGCGCGGCAGCTCGATCATCGTGCCGGTGAGATATTTGAGCTTGGCGCCGGTTTCCTTGGCGACCTCGGCGGCGATGCGGTCGGTCATCGCCTTCAGGAGATCGAATTCGGCCTTGGTGGCGATCAGCGGATGCATCACCTCGGGCTCGGGCAGCTTGCCGGTTTCCTTGGCGACCTGCGCCGCCGCCTCGAAGATGGCGCGCAACTGCATCTCGTAAATCTCGGGCGCCGTGATCGCCAGCCGGCAGCCGCGATGGCCGAGCATCGGATTGGCCTCGTGCAGCATCTGCGCGCGGTGGCGGATGAAGCCCAGATCCTTGCCGGTCGCCTTGGCGATCTCCTGCATCTCGGCGTCGGTCTTGGGCAGGAATTCGTGCAGCGGCGGATCGAGCAAGCGGATGGTCACCGGCAAGCCGTCCATGATGCGGAACAGCTCGGCGAAATCGCCGCGCTGCATGGGTAGCAGCTTGGCGAGCGCCTTTTTCCGGCCGTCGGAATCGTCGGCCATGATCATCTCGCGCACCGCGACGATGCGTTCGGCCTCGAAGAACATGTGCTCGGTGCGGCAGAGACCGATGCCCTCCGCGCCGAAGCGCCTGGCCATGCGCGCATCGGCCGGCGTGTCGGCGTTGGCGCGCACGCCGGTGGTCCGCACTTTGTCGGCCCAGGCCATGAGCGTCGCGAAATCGCCGGACAGTTCGGGTTGGATGGTCGGCACGGCGCCAAGCATGACCTCGCCGGTCGAGCCGTCGATGGTGATGGTCTCGCCGGCTTTGACGACCGTCTCCTTGGCGGTGAGCGTCTTGGCGGCATAGTCGACACGCAGGTCGCCGGCGCCGACGACGCAGGCGCGGCCCATGCCGCGCGCCACCACCGCCGCGTGACTGGTCATGCCGCCGCGCGTGGTCAGAATTCCCTTCGCCGCGTGCATGCCGTGGATGTCCTCGGGGCTGGTCTCGATCCGCACCAGGATCACTGCCGTGCCCTTGGCCGCTTTGGCTTCGGCCTCGTCGGCGGAGAACACGACGATGCCCGAGGCGGCGCCCGGCGACGCCGGCAAGCCACGCGCCAGGATCACGCGCTTGGCCGCGGGATCGAGCATCGGATGCAAGAGCTGATCGAGCGATTGCGGCTCGACACGGCGCACGGCTTCATCGCGCGTGATGACGCCGGCATTGGCAAGATCGACCGCGATCTTGAGCGCCGCCGGCGCGGTGCGCTTGCCGGTGCGGGTTTGCAGCATGTAGAGTTTGCCCTGCTGCACCGTGAACTCGATGTCCTGCATGTCGCGGTAGTGCGATTCCAACTTGTCGCGCACCTTGAGCAGCTCGCCGAAGACCTTCGGCATCTGCTCTTCCATCGCCGGCAGCTTGGACTTGGTGATTTTTTTGCCGGCAATCGTCAGATGCTGCGGCGTGCGGATGCCGGCGACGACATCCTCGCCCTGGGCGTTGGCGAGATATTCGCCGTAGAACTCGTCGACGCCCGTTGATGGGTTTCTCGTAAACGCGACGCCGGTGGCGCAATCGTCGCCCATGTTGCCGAACACCATCGCCTGGACGTTGACCGCCGTGCCCCAATCGGCCGGAATGCCGTGCAGCCTCCGATAGGTGATGGCGCGCTGGTTCATCCACGAGCCGAACACCGCGTCGATCGCGCCCCAGAGCTGCTCTTCCGGCGCCTGGGGGAAGGGCTTCTTGAGCTCGCGCTGAACCAATTTCTTGTAGGCCTCGATGACGTCCTGCCACTGTTGCGCCGTCAGCTCGGTGTCGAGCTGCTTGCCGGCGTCGAGCTTGACGTTGTCGAGGACGTCCTCGAACAGCTGGTGATCGACGCCGAGCACGACCTGGCCGTACATCTGGATGAAGCGGCGATAGCTGTCGTAGGCGAAGCGTTGATCGCCGCTTTTCTTGGCAAGGCCGTCGACGGTCGCGTCGTTGAGGCCGAGATTGAGCACGGTGTCCATCATGCCGGGCATCGACGCGCGCGCGCCCGAGCGCACCGAGACGAGAAGCGGGCTCGCGGGGTCTCCGAAGGTGGCGCCGATGCGCTTCTCGAGCGCCTTGAGCGCGGCATCGACCTGGACCTCGAGGTCGGGCGGATATTTCTTCTCGTTCTTGTAGAAGAACGTGCAGACCTCGGTGGTGATGGTGAAGCCGGGCGGCACCGGCAGTCCCAGGTTGCTCATCTCGGCGAGCCCGGCACCCTTGCCGCCAAGCAGGTTCTTCATGTCGGCCCGGCCTTCGGCCTTGCCGTCGCCGAATTCGTAAACCCATTTGGCCATCGCTCTATCCCTCGATCTGCGAAAAATCCGCCATGTGATTGAGCGTGTCGCGGATTTGCGAAAGCAGTCTCAAGCGATTTTCCCGGAGCTCCTTGTCGTCGGTATTGACCGTGACCTTGTCGAAAAACTGGTCGACCGGCGCGCGCAGGGCGGCGAGCGCGCGCATCGCGGCGGCGAAATCCTCGGCGCGGAGGGCGGTCGCGCTGCTCATTGCCGCCTGATGCAGGGCCTTGTCCAGCGTGCGCTCCTCGGCGGCCTGGAGCAGGTCGGGCCGCGGCACGCCGGAGTAACTCCGCCCGTCTTTCTTCTCCTCGATGCGCAAGATGTTGGCGGCGCGGCGATAGGCCACCAGCAGGTTGGCGCCGTCCTCGGCCTTGAGAAACGCGGCGAGCGCATCGACGCGCGCCAACAGCCTCACCAGATCGTCCTCATCGCCGAGCGCAAAGACCGCGGCGACCAGATCGTGGCGCACGCCGCGCTCGCGCAGATGGACCTTCAAACGGTCGGCGAAGAATTCGAGCAGCTCCTTGCCCGGATCTTTGCCCGCCGGCGCGGCGGCCTTGAACACGGTCAAAAGAGGAAGCCGCAGCTTGTTCTCGAGGATCAGGCGAATGACGCCGAGCGCGGCGCGGCGCAGTGCGAAGGGATCGCCGGAGCCGGTCGGCTTCTCGCCGATGGCGAAGAAATTCGCCAGCGTATCGAGCTTGTCGGTGAGTGACAGCGCGACCGAAACCGGCGCGGTCGGGCAGCGGTCGCCGGGCCCCTGCGGCGCGTAGTGATCGGCGATGGCGTCGGCGACCTCGGACGGCTCGCCGTCATGCCGCGCGTAATAGCGGCCCATGACGCCCTGCAACTCGGGAAATTCGCCAACCATACCGGAGGAGAGATCGGCCCTGGCGAGTTCGGCGGCGCGGCGCAGCTTGGCGAGATCGGCGCCCGGCACATGCGGCGCAACGGTTTCGGCGAGTTTCGCCACGCGCGTCATCTTGTCGTGCACGGTGCCGAGCCTGGCGTGGAAGACGCGCTCACGTAGCTTCTCGACGCGCGCTATCAGCTTCACCTTGCGGTCCTGGTCCCAGAAAAAGCGCGCGTCGGCCAAGCGCGCCTTCAACACGCGCTCGTTGCCGGCGACGATCGCCTTGCCGCCGTCACTCGCCGCCATGTTCGACACCAGCAGGAAGCGCGGCGCGAGCCTGCCAGACTTGTCGAGCGTGGCGAAATATTTCTGATGCGTGCGCATTGCCGTGGTCAGCACTTCGGGCGGCAAATCCATGTAAGCCGGATCGATGGCACCCATTAGAATGACCGGCCATTCGACCAGTCCTGTGACTTCTTCGAGCAGACTTTCGTCGTGCCGGACCATCAGCCCCGCTTTTGTCGCAGCCTGCGACAGGCCGGTTTCGATGCGCTTGCGGCGTTCCGCGGCGTCGAGCATGACCTTGGCGCGCGCGAGTTTGGCGCGATAATCTTTGAAATTGTTTACCTCGATTGTGCCCTTCGACAGAAAGCGGTGGCCCGAAGTCTTGTTCGAGGTATTTATGCTGCCGATCGGAAGAAGGATGACCCTCCCGTCAAACAAACAAATGAGAGATTGAATTGGCCGCACCCAGCGAAACGCCGACGAAGGCGCGGGCGGCGTACCGCGAGGCCATCGCATCGTCTTCAGCCACGGCAGCCGGCGAAGCGTCTCGGTCAGTGGCACCTGCAGAACATCTCTTGTCGGAAAACTCGGCCGCTTGATCGTCGCGAACCAGAACTCGCCCTTGTCGGTCGCGCGCTTTTCGCATTGATCGAGCGAGGTGAGGCCGGCGGATTTGAGGAAGCCCCGCATCGCCTGCTCGGGTGCACCGACGCGCGGGCCGCGGCGCTCTTCGACTGAGCCTGGCTGGACCTTCGGTAATCCCGAAACGGACAGCGTCAGCCGGCGTGGCGTCACGTAAGTTTCGACGCTCGTGAACGTGAGATTGATCTCGTGCAAAATGATTTCGGTCAAGCGCTTGAGCTCGCGCGCGGCGAGACCCTGCATGCGCGCGGGGATTTCCTCGGTCAGCAACTCGAGCAGAAGATCGGGCATCAGCCGCCCTCGCCCGCGAGCC
>JBOHLR010000070.1:0-12215 GCA_050729555.1 Allostellaceae bacterium | reverse complement strand
CCAGATGCGCGCGCGCCTCGAGCACCTCGTCCAGGCTTGCGACCTCGAAAGCGATGTGGTTCAGCTCGTAATTGTCGCTGGGCTTGTCCTTTTCCATGGACCCGACCAGAGCCAGCGCGTGGTGGTCCGGACCGCAGCGGAGGAACGCCATACCGCCGGGCGCCATGTCGGACGGATAGATGTCCGAGACTTCGAAACCCATGATCTCGGTATAGAATTCGATCGAGCGTTCGAGATCGGCGCAGTTGATGACGATATGGCCGAGCTTGCCGAGCTTGAACGGCAAGTCCTTGGGCTTGACGTAATGCCGCTTGAGTTCTTCGACCTTGGCCTGATCGATCGCCATGACGCGCCTCGCATGTCCCCGTGCGCGCGAACTGTAGCGCCGCGCGCATCCGAAGTCAGCAGGCGACGCGGCGCGCTAAAGCGTGCGATACATGACCAGCGCGTCCACCGGGCCGAGGCGCGGATGGCGGAAGGCGTTGGGCAGACGGCCGACGGTGGCGAAGCCGCAGCGCTCCCACAATTGAACGGCGCGTTCGTTGGTGGCGACGACGAAATTGAACTGCATCGCGTGGAAGCCGCGCGCCCGCGCGGCGTCGAGCGAATGCGCGCACATGGCACGGGCAACGCCGCGGCCGGTGGCCTCGGCGGCGGTAACGTAGCCACAATTGGCGACGTGCGCGCCGCCGCCTCGTTGGTTCGCTTGCAGATAATAGGTCCCGACGATGGCGCCGTTATCCTCGGCGACGAAGACCGCGTGTCCGGGCGCCCGCCAATAGGCCAGCGCCTCGTCCCGGCTCCATTCCCGCGGCAGAGGGTAGGTTTCCCCCGCGGCGAGCACCGGACCGATGATGCGCCAGATCGCGTCGTCGTCGTGCGCCGTTGCCGGGCGGATTTGCATCGCGCCAGTGTGACGGCCGCGGCGGCGGTTGGAAAGGGCGACCGGCTTGCGCCCGCACTGGCGAAGGCGCACCGTGATAACGGAGTATGTGATGGCCGACGACGTTTTCGCGTTGCTCGCGCCAGGCGCCGACTTGCCGCTCTGCGACAAGCGGACGGATGATCTTTATCGTTATTGGCTATCGATCCGGCCGTCGCCGGGGCTGATTCCCGGCCGGCGAAATTTCCATCCGACCGACATCCCGTACTTGCTGCAATGGATCTGGCTGGCCGACGTGCAGCGCAAGCCGCTGCGCTTCAAGTACCGGCTGGTGGGAACCGCGCATGTCGACGCCGCGGGCTCGAACCCGACCGGGCGTTGGTACGACGAGGCGCATCCGCGGTTTCGCGGCTCGAGCGCCCATCCGCAGTTCGTCGCCGTGGCCGAGCAGGCGCAGGCGGCGTTCTATCGCGGGCCGCCGGTTTACGTCATCGATTACGAGCACAAGACGATCGAGCGGCTGATCCTGCCGATGGCGCAGAACAGCCGCGACGTCGACATGCTGCTGGCGATCACGGTGCTCGATCCCGAGGTTTGACCGCGGCGCGGCGGGCGGGCGAACGCGTTCCTATAGCGGTACGGTCGGCGGCGGTTCGTCCGGAGCACGCAGCTTCTTCACGGCGGACGGCGCTCGCAGCCGCTGCGTGACCTCATCTTCCGTCATGAAAACGCCGCCGGCGGGACCGGTGATCTGAAAGACAGTGAAGCCCAGCTTAATAAGATGGCGGGCGCGCTCGACCGCGGCGGCCTCGGATTTCTCGATCGCCTGGCTCCATTCGCCCGATTCCGGCCGGCGCGTTTCCCAGAAAATAACCCAGCGCTCGCCCGTGTCGTATTCAGGCGCGGCTTTGAACGAGGTGCGGTGGGGCATGTTTCTGCTATCCGTCTTTTGCTGTTTTCAACAACGGGCTAAAGCGCCGGCTTGCGGCGCGCACCGGCGGCGGCCGCTTTTTTGTCCGCCTCTTCTTTTTCTTCTTTTTCCTTCGCCAGGCGCAGCGCGCGCAGGCGCGCCATTTTCGCCGCTTCCTCCTGCCGCTCTTTGTCCCGGGCCTGGCGGAATGCCTCGTCCTTGGTCCTTTCCTTCGTCCTTTCCTTGCCGAACAAGGTCTGTGCCCGGCTTCGCGCGACATCCCGTTCCGAGCTTCCCATCAGCGATCTCCTTCCAATCTTCCCGTCAGAGCCGGGGCGGCTCGGCGCCAATCAAGTGAAGCACCCGCGGCCGCAATACGCCCGGGTCGTACCCGGCGGCGTTGCACGCGGCCTGAAAATCCGCATCGTTCCTTATGAACCAGTTGCGTGCGTCCTCGCGAATCTTCTCGCGGTGAAGCATGCTGGAAACGGTCGCCACGTCGTTCAGCGCATCCTGGAGCGCGCGGCTGATGACGGCGCACCACATCAGCCTTTCCGGAGACCCAAAGGCTTGCTCGCTTCGACCGATGTGCTCGACCGCGACGGCCTGCATCGCCAGACTCCCGGTTAGTAACCTTCGCGCTCCATGCGCTTACGCATCGTCTTGCGGCGGCGGCGCACGGCTTCGGCTTTCTCGCGTACCCGCCGCTCCGACGGCTTCTCGTAGGCGCGACGCCGCCTCATTTCGCGAAAAACGCCTTCGCGCTGCATCTTCTTCTTCAGGATGCGAAGCGCTTGGCCGACATCGTTGTCTCTGACGAAGACTTGCAAACCCGGTCTCCTCGATTATCGCCGACGGTTGAATCGCCGAGCCGCGCCCGGCATCGCGCGTTCGTCCTTGTGCCGGAGCAAGACCGGCCGCCGGGAGGACACGGAGACGTCCCCTCCCACGCTGCTTTTTCGAAAGGCGCGTGCCCGAACCGACGGATCGGGAGAAATTCGCCCGGAGATCGCCGTCCGAGCGTCGCCGTTAGACGAGCTTCAGATTGACCGCCGAGGTCTTGCCCTGCTGGCCTTGCTCGAGATCGAAGCTGACCTTCTGTCCTTCGTTCAACGCGCCGATGCCGGCGCGTTCGAGCGCGGAAATATGCACGAAAACATCCTTGCTGCCGCTTTCGGGCTGGATGAAACCGTAGCCCTTTTGGGCGTTGAACCATTTAACAGTGCCGATAGCCATTGCTTGGAACTCCAAAAAACATCGCCCGCAGGATGCGGCGACGGATCGGTCATCGAAGGGAACGGGGTACAGAATCGGACTCACCCTGCGGGCGGTCCAAATAGCAGGCCGAACCCGGCCTCGTCATTGACGCACCCTATGGAATAACGCCCCCCGAGGCAAGGATTGTTCGTCAAGGCAATCCCTGCGCTGCGCTCGCCCGTGTCGCGGTCCGAGAGCCCGCGGCGAGGAACCGCGCGGACCTTCGGCTTCAACTTTACCCGCCGTGAAACAAGGAATCGGCCCGTCTTTCGGGTGGAAGCGCATAGACCTTGCGCTCGCGGTCCCAGACCTCGACGGTGGTGAAACCGTCTCGCGTCGCCAGCATACCAACGGCGATTTCCCGGGCGTCGTCGTCATCATAGCAGTCGAGCAGATCCTCGACCTTCCGAATATGACCGTCGCGCAGGAAATAGACGCGATATGACACTGCCGTTCACCCCGTGACCGCTTGGGCAGGCGGGAGTGCGCGCGGTTTTTTCGATCAGATTTGGCGTGTCTCTCAGCCGTCGGCGCCTGAAAGGCGAAGCCGACGATGCATACAGTGTCGCACGAAAATAGTCGACGCGCGAGTCGTTTCGGCCCGAGAGCCCGCATCACGTTGCAGCGGCGCGCTCGATCCGCCGCCGTGAATCGCGTTGGCGTGCGCGGCTTTCAGTCGTCATTGCGAGCCGAAGGCGAAGCAATCCAGTTGGTTCTTTTGGATCGCTTCGTCGCATACGTTCCTCGCGATGACGGCGGAAAACCCTATAAGCCGTAGAACGCTTGGAGCGCGCCGAGCGCGCCGAGCAGGATGCCCGACGCGGTTTCAGGCGACAGCGCGCGGCCGTTCCAACCGGCGCGCAGACGCCAGTCCTTGAGCGTCCAGCCGCAGCCCAGCACGTGCCAGACGCAAGACCCCGCCGGCGACGCCGCACCGCCGAGCGCGGTGAGCGCGGCCCACACTTTGCGCCGCGCCTCCAAAGCGCGCGCCGACGCCGGCAGCTCGCGCGCGGCTTGCGGCACGCGGCGCAGATCGGGCGCGGCCAAAGGATCGAGCTGCGCCAACATGAACAGGGCGTGAAAATCGTCGCCGGCCTGGCGCATCTCGCCGGTAATCGCGCCTTGGCGCTGGAGGCGCGCCAGCGTGTCTTCGGCGCGATAAGGCCGCGCCGGCCTTCCGTGCTCGTCGGCGATGGCGCGCGGCAGCAGGGTCAAATCGCCTTTCGCCCAGCGTTCAGGCGTCGGCGCGAGCGCCTCGATCCGGGGCGGGCGGGATTTGCGCGAGCGGATCATGGCGTGACCGGCGTTCTCATTCGTCGCGCGCGATGGCGGGCGCCGGCAGGTCGAGGCCGGCAAGGCGTTCATCGTCGCTTTCGTCGAAAAATTCAGGCGCGACGGCGCACAGCGCGCGATCCCAGGCGCAATACGAGCTGCCGGCGAGCGCCGACCGGTTGCAGAACGGCGTCGCGCCGGGCGCCATCACGTAGCCGCATAGGCCGGTGCGCGAGGATTCGGTGACAGACGGCGCCGATTGCGTTACGGTCGTACCTGTTTTGTTCTCGCCTGGGAGCATGTCGTCGTGGCGCCGGATTTCCTCCTCCATCGGTCGGTCTCCTGCTGGGATGCGCCGCCGGCGCACGATCGGCTTCCGGCCGCTTGGGATTACCGTACGCTAGATTGGGCAACCTGTCAACGTAAATTGCGTATAGTCATGGACGGCGGAAGCGTACAGACTTTGCGCATGGCCGCCATCTCAGTCGCGTCGCGCAAACTCAAGCAGCTACGGCAACGCGCCGGCCTGTCGATCCGCCAGGTGGCGCAGGCGCTCGGCATGGAATACGGCAGCTCGTATCAGCACTATGAAGATCGCTTCAAGAAGCCGCTGCTGCCGCTCGAACTGGTGCTCAAGCTGGTGCCGATTTTCGCAGCGGCGGGGGTCGACGCGGCCGAGCTTTATGCCCTCGCCGGCGTCGATGCGACCGGCGAGCGGCCCGTCAGCACGATCGCGACGAGCCCGGCCAAAAGCGAGGCGGCAGGCCGTATTCTGCGGATTCCCGAGCTCGACGTCCGCGCCGCGGCGGGCGACGGCTTGACCAGCGGCGGCGAGAAGATCGTCGACGAGTGGAGCTTGCCGAGCGGCATGGTGCGGCATTATTCGACGGCGCCAGCCAGCGATCTGCGCATCATCACCGTGATGGGCGACAGCATGGAGCCGACGCTGCAACCGGGGCAGCGCATTCTGGTCGACACCGGCGACCGCAATCCGAGTCCGCCGGGCGTGTTTGTCGTGTGGGACGGGCTGGGCCTGGTGGTGAAACGCTGTCAGGTGGTGCCGCACAGCGCGCCGCCGCGTGTACGCATCACCTCGGACAATCCGAAGTACGATGCCTACGAGCGTACGCTGACCGAGGCCTATATTCAGGGCCGCGTTATCGGCCAATGGCGCTGGCTATAAGCCCCGGACGCCAGCGGCCGTAATGTCTGACCGTCATTAGCGTACGGCCGGCGATCAGAGCTGCTTCAACGCCTGATCGAGATCGTCGATCAGGTCGGCTTCGTCCTCGATGCCGGCCGAGATGCGGATGAAGGCATCGGAGATGCCGAGGGTGGCACGTTCCTCCGGCGACAGGCGGCGATGCGTCGTCGTCGCCGGATGGGTGCTCAGGCTCTTGGTGTCGCCGAGATTGTTGGAGATGTCGACGAGCTTGAGCGCGTTCATCACGCGGAACGCCGACTCCTTCGACGTGCCGGCCTCGAAGCAGACGACGCTGCCGAAGCCGGTCATCTGCTTGGCGGCGAGCGCATGCTGCGGATGCGACGCGAGACCCGGATAAAGCGTGCGCTTGACATTCGGATGCTTCTCCAGGAACCGCGCGACGGCCAGCGCGACCTCGCACTGGCGGCGGACGCGCATCTCCATCGTCTCGAGCCCTTTGACCAACAGCCAGGCGTTGAACGGCGACAGCGACGGGCCGGTGTGGCGCAGAAAGTTCAGCAGATGATCGTCGAAGAATTTCTTCGGCCCGAGCACCGCGCCGCCGAGACTCCTGCCCTGCCCGTCGATATGCTTGGTCGCCGAATAGACGACGATGTCGGCGCCGAATGCGAGCGGCTTTTGCAGCAGCGGCGAGGCAAAGACATTGTCGACGACCAGTAGCGCGCCTTTGGCGTGCGCGAGATCGGCGACCGCCTTGAGATCGATGATCTCGAGCCCCGGATTGGACGGACTTTCGACGAACACGGCGCGCGCGCCCTTGGCCAGCGCCTTCTCCCACGCCGCGCGATCGCGACCATCGACCAGCTCGGTCGTCACGCCGAACCGCGGGAGAATTTGCGTCAGGATGTTGAGACACGAGCCGAACAACGCGCGCGAAGCGACGACGCGATCGCCGGCCTTGAGGAAACAGGCGAACGCGGCGAACACCGCCGCCATGCCGCTGCCGGTGGCGCGGCACATGTCGGCGCCTTCGATCAGCCGCAGCCGCTCTTCGAACATCGACACGGTCGGGTTCGCATAACGGCTATAGACGAAGCGCTGGCCGTCGTTGGCGAAGGCCGCCTCGGCCTCCTCGGCCGAACCATAGACGAAGCCGGACGTCATGAAGATCGCTTCGTCGGTCTCGTGGAATTGGCTGCGTTGCAGGCCGCCGCGGGTGGCAACCGTGCGCGGGCGCCAGGAAGCGGGCGGCGGCGGCGGCGTCAAAGGCATCGTTCTTCTCCATCAATCATCGGCACGGCGCGTAAAACCGGGCCAATAAAAAAGCCCTGTCCCGCAACGGGTCAGGGCTTCGACGAGCCTCCGACCTTTTAGCGGGATTTTTTACGTGGCCGCAAGCCGGTCGGCTCAAATCACCACGATCACGAATCTATGCCTACCCCTTCCCGACTCCGCTCGTCAAGTGAGATGCTGGCCGCGAGGGGGGACATCGCGTGCGCCATTTCGTTTCGCTCGACGCACTCGCCGCCGTTTCCGGCGAGACGCTCGGCACCAGCGACTGGATCACTGTGACGCAGGACGCCATCGACAAGTTCGCCGAGGCGACTGGCGATTACCAATGGATCCACGTCGACCGCGAGCGCGCCAAGAGTTCGCCCTTCGGCACGACGGTGGCGCACGGTTATCTCACGCTGGCGCTGGCGCCGCGACTGATGGATCAAATCTATAAGGTCGACAACATCCGCCTTCGCATCAATTACGGTCTCAACAAGGTCCGATTCACCGAGCCGGTGAAAAGCGGCGCGCGGGTGCGCATGACGCTGAAGCTGCTGAGCGTCGACCAGACGCCGAAAGGCGCGCGGGTCACGACGGAAGTGCGGTTCGCGATCGACGACGTCGAACGGCTGGCCTGCATCGCCGAACTGGTCGCGGTGCTCGTGCCGAATTAGTCCGAGGGTTCGAGCGCGCTTTCGTGCCAATGGCGCAGCAACAGGCGCGACAGCCACGACAGCGCGAGGAAGATCGCGATGCCGGTCAGCGACAACAGAAGCAGCGCCGCGAACATGCGCGGGATCTCGAGGCGATAGCCCGCCTCGATGATCCGCGACGCCAAACCGGTCTCGGCGCCGCCGGTGCCAGCGACGAACTCGGCCACGACCGCACCGATAAGCGCCAAACCGCCGCTGATACGCACGCCCGCCAGGAACAGCGGCAACGCCGACGGCAATCGCAGCAGACGGAGGGTCTGCCAACGCGAGGCACCATAGAGGCGGAACAGATCGTGCAAATTGCGATCCGCGCTGTTGAGGCCGAGCGTCGTGTTGGCGACGATCGGAAAGAATGCCACGATAGTGGCGCAGACCAGCAGCGCGGCGAACACATCGTTGACCCAGATGATGATCAGCGGCGCAATTGCGACGACCGGCGTCACCTGGAAAATCACCGCGTAGGGAAACAAGCTCACTTCGAACAGACGCGACAGCGAAAACAAGATCGCCAACGCGCCGCCGACCACGATCGCGAGCGCCAGCGCCGCGAAAGTGATGCGCAAGGTGACGAGCAAGGCACCGAGCAGGCCTGGCCCGTCGTGCAACAGCGTCTTGGCGATGAGCCACGGGCCCGGCAGGACATAGGCCGGCACGCCGGTGAACCACACCGCCGCTTGCCACCCGAGAAGGACCGCCGCGCCGACGAGTACAGGCGCCGCAATCCGCCAGAACCGAGATGCGCCGTTCATGTCATCGCCTGCGCCAGATGGCGCGACACCGCGCGGCAGTTGTCGGCATAGCGCTCGGTCAGCCGCAGAGCGTTGTCGCGCGTCTCGGGCAAATCGACCGCGAGATCGGCGGCGATGCGACCCGGGCGCTTGGTCATGACGAGAATGCGGTTCGTCAGGAACACGGATTCGAAAACGCTGTGGGTGACGAAAATGATCGTGCAGCGCAGTTGCCGCCACAAGGCGCGCAAATCCTCATTGAGCTTGAAGCGGGTGATCTCGTCGAGCGCGGCAAACGGCTCATCGAGCAACAGCAGCTCCGGCTCGGTCACCAGAGCGCGAGCGATCGAAACGCGCATGCGCATACCACCCGAGAGTTGACGCGGATAGGCAGCCGCGAATTCGCCAAGTCCCAACGACGCCAGCATCGCCGTGATGCGCGGCGATGCTGCCGTGCGTGTCACGCCGGCGAGGCGCAACGGTAGATAGACGTTGTCCGCGACCGTCGCCCACGGCATCAGCGTCGGCTCTTGGAAGACGAACCCGATCCGGCCAACGAGACCAGCGGCGCGCTCGATACGCCCGCCGCTCGGCTCGATCAGGTCAGCAAAAATACGCAGCAACGTGCTTTTGCCGCAGCCGGACGGACCAAGCACGCCGACGAATTCGCCAGGCGCCACCGCCAGATCAACACCGGCGAGGGCGGCGACGCCGTTGCGAAACGATTTTGCCAGCGCGGCAGCGGCAAGCAGGGTCTCGGCCACGCTGCGTCCGCCTAGGGTTGCGTCTTGAGGCCGAGGCGATGATCGACGAAACGCAATGTATAGGCTTGGTGATAGTTCATATCGGCCGAATAAAGCCCTTGTTTCGCCATCTGCTCAAAGAACGCGTGCCAGCGCGCATCGGTCATCGCGCCAACGCCGAGCGTCTTGGCGTCGCCGCTGTCGACAATACCGTGGCTGGCCATGGTCAACCGCGCATAGGCCAGCAGCGCGTCGGTTTGTTCGGGATTGTCCTTTTTGATCAGCGCATTGGCGGCCGCCGGATCGCGCCTGAAATACGCGTACCAGCCCTCGATCGACGCGTCGACAAAACGCTGCACCAAACCGGGATTGTCATGCACCAGCTTGGCCGACGTCTCGATCAGCGAGCCGTAACTCGCATAACCGGAATCAGCGAGCAGAAAAACCTGCGGATCGCCGCCGGCTTGTTGAATGAGAAACGGCTCGCTGGTCAGATAGCCTTGCTGGATCGCGCGCGGATTGGTGAGGAACGGCGCCAGGTTGAAAGTATAGGGCCGGATTTGTGCGTCGGTGTAGCCGAAGCGCGCCTTGAGGAACAACCACCAGCCGACGCGCGTATCGCCGCCGATCATGATCGGCTTGCCTTTGAGGCTGGCGAGATCCTTGAAGCCGGCGGCGCGATGCGCGATCAGCACGGCCGGATCCTTCTGGAAGAGCGCCGCGACCGCGACCAGCGGAATGTTCTGCTGGCGGACGTTGAGCGGCAGGAAGCTGTTCGAGACAATGGCGAAATCGAGCCAGCCGGCAGCGAGCAGTTGCGTCTGGTTGATCTGCGGGCCGCCTTGCCGTAGCTCGACCTCGATTCCATGGCGGGCATAGATGCCTTCGGCGATCGCCGCGTAATAGCCGCCATGCTCCGCTTCGGCGCGCCAGTCGGTGCCGAAGATCACATGATCGAGCGCGCACGCCGGCCGGCTCGCGACCAAAGCCGCCAACACCAGCACCAACCACAATCCGGCTTTCTTCATCCCCACCTCGCGGCGACTTCTTAGCCCAAGCTAGGACGCGGCGATAGCGCGCGGTTAGGTCGCCGATCCGGTGATCAATGCTGGTCATCGTCGCGCCGACCGCCGGCCGCGTCGTCGTAGCCCTTGGCATGCGAGTAGAACAACAAGGCCAACAAGACGCCGGCGAGGCCGAGCGTCGCTAAACCGCCCAGGATCAGCGCGATATAGCCGGACGTTGATATTTCCGTGGCGCCCATCGAGATCCACGCCCACACCGCCACGGAAACGGTCGAAAGCGCGAGAATGGCGGCGACGGCGATGCCGAGCTTGGTCATGGGATGATTCCTGTTTGCGGCGCCGATCATAAAACGCTGGCCGGCCAGCGGAAATGCAACCAGCGGACAACAATATCGCAGACACTGACCTAAATATAATATTTTAACATATTTACCCTGCGGGCTAGGATCGAGGCCTAGAACGGAGGCCGGCGATGTCGGTGCACGTGCTATTCAAGACTGGCGAACGTCCGGAAGGCGGCACGCTGTCGGCGCGATTGGTCGCCGAAGTGCGCGAAGCGGTCTTCGACAAGCGCCTCAAGCCCGGCGATTTCCTCGGCACCGAGAAGGATATCGCGGAGCTCGCCCGGGTCAGCCGGATGGCGGCGCGCGACGCGCTACGGACGTTGGCGGCGCTCGGCGTCGTCGAGATCAAGGTCGGCGCCGGCGGCGGCGTGCGTATCGCGCACGGCAACCCGCGGCAGTTCGCTGAAGCACTTGCCGTTCAGCTCGATCTCGCCGGCATCAGCCCCGCCGAAATTCTCGACGCGCAGCGCGCGATCGAGACGCTGGCGGCCGAGCTAGCTACCGAACACGCCACCGCGGCCGAACTCGCCGGCTTGAAGCGCCTCCTCGCCGTCGCCGAAGGACAGATCGACGACGTGCCGGCTTTTACGCGCGCCTGTCTCGATTTCCACCTGGCCGTCGCCGAAGCCTCGCACAACCGCGTGCTGACGGCACAGTTGCGCTCGCTGCAGCACGTGTCGTGGCCGACACGCAATCCGGCCCTGACGCGAACCGTCGCGCTCCACATCCTTGACGTCCATCGCCAGCTGGTTGCGCTGATCGAAGCGCGCGACGCGGCGGCCACGCGCCGCCTGATGGACGAACACGTCAAGATGATCCGTGCACGACGGACCAACCCGTCCGGCCGCAATGCCACCAAACACGGCGCGGTTTGCTGAATCGAATCCGAAAGCGGAGGAAATCATGAGCATGTTCGTCATCGCCCCCCATTTCCGGCTGCAAGAATGGGTCGCCGAAGAGAAAGGTTATTTCCGCGACGAGGGGCTCGAATACGAGTTCCGCGAGACCATGGATTCGAGCACCGGGCAAGGCCATCAACTCGGCAACAAAGTCGGCGCCTTCCAGTCGATCGAGCAAGGCCGGACCTGCGACATCAGCGGCGCCTGCCATTGGACCGTCAACGTCGCCGCCGCCAAAGGACATGCCAAACTCTATGCCGACGTCTATTCGGTTTCGCCGGCCGGCGTTTTCGTGCCGCCGGAATCGCCGATCATGGCACCGGCCGATCTCAAAGGGGTGCCGATTTCGGTCGGCTACCAGTCCGGCAGCCATTACGCGACGATCCAGGCGCTCGAGCAATACATGCCATTGGGCGACATCAAACTCAGCTTTTCTGACGGCCTGCTGTTCAGCCGCATGGAGCTTCTGTTCGACCGCAAGGTGCCGGCAGTCACCGTGTTCAGCGGACCTTACTATTTCCTCGAGCAGCTGGGATTCCGAAAGGTGATCGACGCCACCTTCATGATGGCGTCGATGATCAACGGCAATCCGCAATCCGAGGACGTGCGCAAGTACTTCAGGGCGCTGCGCCGCGCCCAGCGCGACATCGACCTGCGGCCCGAGCTTTATACGCACTATTACCAGAAGGAGTTCCCCAAGCGTTTCCACGGACTGATGGACACGCGTCGTTGGGGACCCGGCGAGCGCATCGTTTTCGAGCCTTACACGAAGGAAGTGTTCGAGGAATCGCAGCGTTGGATCGCCGAGCGCGGCATTTTCCCCGACGGCACCGGCAACGCCGCCTACGAGAATGCGGTCGTGACGCTGGCCGCAGAATAGCCGGGACGCATCGCGTTCAGGTGTTACGCCGCCCGGGGCGCATGGCCGCGAAACTCGGCGGGTCGCTCGCCGGAAACGAATCGGCGCTCATAACGTCGAGCGCGTCGTCGGACATCGCTGC
>JBOHLR010000069.1:0-12244 GCA_050729555.1 Allostellaceae bacterium | reverse complement strand
TTACTTGCAGGACGCGATCGAGGTCGATGTCGACGCCTTGGCCGACGGCAAGGCCGTGTTCATCGCCGGCATCATGGAGCACATCGAAGAGGCCGGTATCCACTCCGGCGACAGCGCGTGTTCGCTGCCGCCTTATTCGTTGCCGGCGTCGGTGGTGAAGGAAATCGAGCGCCAGACCACGGAACTCGCGCTGGCGCTCAAGGTCGTCGGCCTGATGAACGTGCAGTTCGCGGTCAAGGACGACGAGGTTTACGTGCTCGAGGTCAATCCGCGCGCCTCGCGCACGGTGCCCTTCGTGGCGAAGGCGACGGGATTGCCGATTGCCAAGATCGCCGCGCGGCTGATGGCCGGTGCGGCGCTCGGCGACTTCACGCTGAAGCCGCGGCAGAAGCGCAAGCACGTCGCGGTCAAGGAAGCCGTGTTTCCGTTCAACCGCTTTCCGGGCGTCGACCTGATCCTCGGACCGGAAATGAAATCGACCGGCGAGGTCATGGGCCTCGACACCGATTTCGGCCGCGCCTTCGCCAAGTCGCAGCTCGGCAGCGGCGTCACGCTGCCGCTGTCGGGAACCGTGTTCGTGTCGGTGCGCAACCACGACAAGCGGGGCCTGATCGAGCCGTGCCGGCGGCTGCACAAGATGGGCTTCACGTTGCTGGCGACGCGCGGCACGGCGGCGGCGCTCACCGAGGCCGGCCTGCCCGTTGAGATCGTCAATAAGGTGCTCGAAGGCCGACCGCACGTCGTCGACCGCATGCTGTCGGGCGACGTGCAGCTGGTGTTCAATACTACAGAAGGCGCGCGTGAAATCGCCGACTCGTTCACGCTGCGGCGGACCGCGCTCGCCTACAACATCCCCTATTACACGACGGTGGCGGGCGCCCGAGCCGCGGTCGAGGCGATCGCCGCGCTCAAAGCCGGCGCACTTGACGTCGCGGCGCTGCAATCTTATTTCGAGGGCTCGTTTTAGCGCCGGCCAACCCGCGGACTTCGCAGGGAAAGCCGGCTTTTTGCCGATTCCGTAAAAGCTTGCTAGGATTCCCCATGGCCAAGATACCGATGACCAGCGACGGCTTTTCGCGCCTCCAGGACGAGCTCAAACGGCTCAAATCCGTGGACCGGCCAGCGATCATTCGCGCCATCTCGGAGGCGCGCGATCACGGCGACATTTCGGAAAATGCCGAATACATCGCCGCGCGCGAACGCCAAGGCTTCATCGAAGGCCGCGTGATCGAGCTCGAGGACAAGATCGCCCGCGCCGAAGTCATCGACGTCTCCAAGCTGTCCGGCAAGATGGTGAAGTTCGGCGCGACCGTGACACTCGCCGACGAGGAGACCGACGAAAAGGTCGTGTACCAGATCGTCGGCGAGGACGAAGCCGACATTGCGCAGGGTCGCTTATCGGTGACGTCGCCGCTGGCGCGTGCCCTGATCGGCAAGGGAATTTCGGACTCGGTCGAAGTCACGACGCCGCGCGGCGGCGCCCGCTCCTACGAAATCATCAAGGTTCAGTTCCGCTAGGCCTTGCCGTCGGTCGCGATCGGCACGCCGGGCGCGTATTTCGCCGTGCGGATGGCGAGCGACGAGCGTACGTGCGCGACGTTGGGTGCCGGCGTCAGCCGCGTTGTCAGGAACTTCTGATACGAATCCCAGTCGGCGGCAACGATCTTCAGCAGGAAGTCGGTCTCGCCCGCCAGCATGTGGATTTCGCGCACCTCGTCCCATTCGGACGCGAGCGCCTCGAACGCCTTGAGATCGTTCTCGGCCTGACTCTTGAGACCGACCTGAGCGAAGACGGTGACGCCGAAACCCAGCGCCTCGGGATTGACCTCGGCGTGATAGCCACGGATATAGCCGCCCTCTTCCAGCGCCCGCACCCGCCGCAAACATGGCGGCGCCGAGATGCCGGCGCGGCCGGCGAGCTCGACGTTGGTCATGCGGCCGTTGTCCTGCAAGTCGCGGAGGATCCGTCGGTCGACCTTGTCGAGCTTGATGCGTCGCATTCGCCGCGTCCGGAGCCTCAGCAATGATCTGTCAGGTGAGCGCCCGCGCTGGCAACAACCGGTCCGTTTTGGCGCGACCCGGCTCGGATCATCGTAGTATACGGTAATAATATTGCAAGACGGCCCCGATCAGCGGAACAGCAAGGATGCCGGCGACCATCTGGGCGGTGCATGACGGTAAGATCGGCATGGCCAACCAGACGCTGGGCCTGGCCGAAGCGGTCGCGCCAGCGTTGCAAGCAGCCATCGTCGAGAAAAGCTTGGTGTTGCGCGCGCCGTGGCGCTGGCTGCCCCCACATGCCTGGCTGGCGCCGCTCGCGGCGCTCGATCCGCGCGGCGACCGTCTCGCGCCGCCGTGGCCAGACATGCTGATCTCATGCGGCCGTCTGGTTGCGGCGCCAGCGCGCGCCGTCAAGCACGCCAGCGGCGGCCGGATCTTCTGGATTCAAGTGCAAGATCCGGGCTTTGCCAGCAGCGACGCCGATCTCATCGTCATGCCGCGCCACGACGGCGAGGGCGGCGACAACGCATTCGTCACGCTGGGCGCTGTCCACCGCGTGACGCCGACACGGCTGGCCGACGGCGCCCGGCGCTTTGGGCCATCGCTGGCGCATTTGAAGCGGCCGCTCATTGCGGTGCTGCTTGGCGGCGACAACCGGGTCTATCGCCTCACCCCGGCACGGCTGTCGACTCTGATCGGCCAGCTGAAGGCTCTGGCCAAACAGGGCTACGGCCTTGCGGTCACCACCTCGCGGCGCAGCGGCTCCGGCGTCGCGACACAACTACGCCAGGCCCTGCCCGAGGCGTTCATCTGGAGCGGCGATGGCGACAATCCATATTTCGGGCTGTTGGCGTTGGCCGACGCCGTTGTCGTTACCGCCGATTCGGTCAACATGGTCAGCGAAGCGGCCACCACCGGCAAGCCGGTGCACGTCATCGAGCTCGACGGCGGCTCGGCCAAGTTCACGCGGTTCCACGCGACGATGCGTGAAGCGAACGCGACCCGGCCGTTCACCGGAACGATCGAACGCTGGAGCTACGCGCCGCTCGACGACACGGCGCGGGCCGCAGCCGAGACGGTGCGGCGCTTCAAGGCACGGCGGCCGGCATGATCCGCAACGTGACGATCTTCCTCGTGGTCTTCGCCGCGACGATGGGAATTCTGATCGGCTGGCCGGCCATCGACCTGACGACATCGCACGCCTTCTACACGCCAGGAAGCGGCTTCTCGCATTCGACGATCCTCGGCGCGATCCACGCCGACTTGCGCTATTTCGTGATTGCGATCGTCGTGCTGGCGATAGCGATTCTCGTGGCGTGGCAGCAACGGCGGCGCGCCGCACTCTATTTGCTGCTGGCGTTGGCATTGGGTCCCGGCCTGGTGGTCAACACGGTGTTCAAGGATCATTGGGGTCGCGCCCGACCGACTCAGATCGTCGAATTCGGCGGCACGCAAAAGTTCACGCCCGTGTTCGTGCCGGCCGATCAATGCGCGACTAATTGCTCGTTTCCAGCCGGCGACCCGGCTGTTGGATTTTTTCTGATCTCGGCGGCTTTACTGGTGCCCGGCCTGACGACGCGGCGCTGGGCAATCGCCGGCGCCATCGCGGTCGGCGCAGCGCTCGGCGTGATGCGCATCGCACAAGGCGGTCATTTCCTGTCCGACGTCGTCGTTTCGGGATTTCTCGTCACCGGACTGAGTTGGCTGCTCTATCGCGCGGTCGTCGCGCATGACGGCGTCGGCGCGCTGGCGCGAGCGTGCTGCCGGCCGTCGCCGGCGCTCAAGCGCTTTGCGCTGGCGACCATCGTGACGGCGATCGCAGCGGCCGTATCCTACGCCTGGCTCGACCGACCGATTGCGACGGCGTTTCACGACAGCGGACCGACGTTCCAGACTGTAATGGCGTTCGTCACCGCGTTCGGTCTCGGCGGCCCCTATCTGATCCTGACCGTCGCGGCCGTATTGGTCTGCTGGGTCGGCGGGCACACAATGATGGCGCGGCGTGCGGCTTATGTATTTCTGGCGGTCGCGGCCTCGGGCCTCTTCGTCGACATTATCAAGCCGGTGTTCGGCCGCGTGCGGCCAAGCTTGCTGTTTTCCGATCGCCTCTACGGCTTCACCGGCATCGGCGCGCATTCCAACCATTGGTCGTTTCCGTCCGGCCACTCGGCGACCGTCGCCGCGCTCGCTTATGCCCTGTCGCTGCTCTATCCGCGCCTCATGCCGGCCTGGGTCGCCGTGGCCCTGCTGGTGGCGTTCAGCCGCATCGCGCTCGATCAGCATTATTTGAGCGACGTGATCGCCGGCCTCTATTTCGGCGTCACCTTCGCCTGGGCGATCGCCGCGACGTTCCGCGCGCGCGGCGTCGCGCTACATCCACCGCAGGCTAGCGATAGCCCTTGAAATCGTGCAGGAACCGCACGGTGTAGTTGCGAGCAGCGCTGCCGCCCAGCGGGATAATGACGTGATCGACTGGACCGGCGCTGGCGAAGCGGTCGAGAATCCGTTGAATGTTTTCTGGATGATGGGTGACGAGCACGAAGTCCCGGCCGATATCGGCTTTGGGATCGGCGTCGAGATCGAACTGGTCGTTGACCCGATGACTTTCGCCGTTCCACTTGAGCGCGTCGAACGGATGCGGTTGCACATAGAACATCAGCACCGCCAGATCCTCGCGATCGTCCGACAACAGCAGCGCGCCGGGATGCTGCGCCAGGATGCCGCTGACGGCCATGCCCAACTGCCGCCAGCCGCGCAGACGATGCAGCACGTCGTAACGCGCCGGCAAGCTGTAGCCGGCGGCACGCGCCACGTCGTGCGCGGTGAAGGCTACGACCGCGATCGCGACGTCGATCGCCAACGCAGCAATCAGCCAGCCGCGACGGTTGCTGTGGAGCAGCCAGGCACCCGCCAAGATCGCGGCCGAAACGTAAACCGGCGCCGCCCAATTGGGCTCGGCGTGGGTGATGAAGCTCACCACCACCATCATCGCCAACGTCGGCAGCGCGAAGATCGCCAGTAAGGCCGCCGGCCGCGACGCCAAGGCGCGGCGCGCAGTGCCGACAATCACGAGCAGCGCCGCGAAGGCGATCGGGCCGAAGACGACGAATTGCGCGCCGACGAATTCGACGAGATGCGACGGATTGAACAGCGCGCCGTGCGACGCCGCGTTCGCCTCGGTGTGGTGATACGAAACGAACCCGTGCTGCACGTTCCAGACGAAATTCGGCGAATAGATCAACAGTGCGAGGATGATGGCGAGTACGAAGCGGCCGAGGTGCCGCCGCTCGTCGCGAAACACCAGCAGATAGATCAACGCCGACGCCAGCCAGTAGGTCATGGCGTATTTCGACAGCAATCCAAACCCCGCGGCGGCGCCGACCGCCCACCACCAGCGTCCGCCGCCGGGCTCACGCGCGCGGATGAAGGCGTAAAGCGCGACAGCCCAGCACAGCAGCAACGGCGCGTCGGTCGAGATCAGCGCCGCCGACGCCGACACGCCGGGCAACGTCACGTAGAGCAGCGCCGACCAGAAGCCGACGCGCGAATCATACAGACGTTCGCCGATGCGGAAGACGACAAGCGCGGCGGCAAAATGCAGCAGCGGCGCCGCGAGCCGGATCGCGCCTTCGCTGTTGCTGAGCAAGTGCGTCGTCAGCGCGATCAGCCAGGCCACCATCGGCGGCTTGGAGTAGTAGCCGAACGCCGGATGCAGCGACCACAGCCAATATTGCGCTTCGTCCGGATAGAGATCGGTGCCGCCATAGGCGAGCCAGACGAGGCGCAGGACGGTGACGGCAAAGACCGCGTTGACCGCGTAGAACCAATACCGCTGATCGTCCGCCGAATTGGCCGCGTGATGCCCGACCGCCATGGGCCGCGAGACTAGCCGCGTGCCGCCACGCTGACCACCCCGTTGCGGCGCTGGGCCGCACCGCCGCCGCGCCCACGCCGGGTCGGGCGAAGGGGGTGGAAATTGGCCTGCCTGCTTGCTAAATCATGGCTCGCAGACCTGCATGCAGCTCAACATCGAGACCTTCAGCAACGTCCGGGGCGGCAACGCTTTTTTCAAGGCCGTGACGCATCCGCTGGCGGCGGAAAAGGGTCGCGTGCTGGTCGCGCGGCTGGCGCGCGTCGGCGGCGTCGCCGTCTACGATCCCGAGAATTGCGTCGATGCGCTGGCACAAATCTACGATCTCGCCGGCCTCAAGATCGTCGGTCTCTATGCGCAGGACGTCGCCGCGATCGGTCGCACCGCGCTCGGCCAGCGCGCACAGCCGGTGACAGCGCTGAAGGAGTGCCGCGCCGACGCGGTGCTCGTCGCCGCTTTCGACGCGGAGCGCACCATCGCCCATATCCGTCACCTGCTGCCCGCCGGCGCCGCAATCACTAGCCTCGACGAGCTGCGTCTGCCGGAGGCGATGGTGACCAACCGCGCGCGCTATCTCGACCCGATCAACTTCGCCACCAACTTCGTCTTCTTCCGCGACGCCGCCGGCTTGTCGACGCGACTGGTCACGGCGAATTACTGGTCGGGCTACGGCGCGCAGCGCATGGTCCTCTGGTGCCTGCTCCACGACGCGGCGGGCGCCGAAATCGCGCGCTGGCAGGAGGCGCTACCGCAAAATTTCGGCTCGATCGCGATCGACAGCCGCGAGGTGCGCCAGCGCTTCGACCTGGGCGAATTCACCGGACAGATTTTCGTGCACGCGGTCGGCGCCGCCGGCCACGACCTGGTGAAATACGCGCTCGACGTCTACGGCGACGGCGTCGCCGAACGGAGTCTGTCTTGCACGCACGACGCCAACGCCTGGCCGTCCGAGCTTTACGCCGGCCTGCCGGCGCCGGGCGAAGGCGAGACCGTGACGCTCTGGGTGCAGAATTCGATGCCGTGCGCGATTCCGCCCGGAACGGTCGGCCTCAACCTGATGGGCGACGCGGCGACGACGTATCTTCCCGATCCGATTCCGCCGTTCGCCAGCCGCGCGCTCGACGTCGCGATGGTGCTGCCCAAGGCGCGTTGGCCGCAGCAGATCGAGATTCAATCCGGCAAGTACATCGTACGGCCGCGTTACGAGGTGCGCGGTCACGGGCGTGTGCGCATCGCCCACGTCAACGTCGAGCGCTCCGACCTCAAGCCCGATCCGACGATCGCCGACCTCGGCAATCTTCTCGGCAAAGGTTACCTCCTGCCGGCGCCGGTGCTACCGCGCACGACCTGGCGCTCGCTCGCCTTGCCGACGCCGATGTCGACGGCGCAGCAGGACTTGCCGGTGGCGCTCGTCGTCTATGATCGCGGCGGCCGCGAAGCCGCACGGCACAATTTCGGCCGCCTGGCGCGCCGCGATTCGGTCGCTATCGACGTCGATGCGCTCCTCAACGGCACCAAGCTGCCCGACGATTACGGCCACATGGAGCTGATCTACGATTTCGCGCACGGCGGCAGCGCCGACGGCTGGCTGCACGGCTTGTTCCGCTACGAAGATCGCGCCAGCCGCCACGCTGCCGAGACCAGCTTCGGCGCGCACGTGTTCAACACGGTTTTGACCTATAAAAGCGAGCCGCAATCCTATGCCGGCCGGCCGCCTGGCCTGTCGACCCGCCTTTTTCTGCGGCTCGGCGACGCGCCGCACGACACGCTTTGCCATTTGATCTATCCGGCGTCGACGGCGTGGCATGCCGAGAGCGCGACCGATCTGATACTGCATCACCGTACCGGCGCCGAGGTCGCGCGCGAGCGTATCGCCATTCCGTGCTCTGGCTCGCGATTCTTCCGTTATCACGAGATCTTCGACGCGAAGATTCGCGAGCGCGCCGGACCGTCATCCTATATCGTCGTCCGCGACACGACCTGCCGGCTTTTCGGCTATCATGGCCTGATTGGACGCGACGGCGCATTCAGCCTCGACCATATGTTCGGCTTCTGACATGGCACAACGCCACCACACCAAGTTCCTGATCATCGGCGCCGGACCGGCCGGATACACGGCGGCGATCTACGCCGCGCGGGCCAATCTCAAGCCGATTCTGATGCAGGGCCTCACGCCCGGCGGACAGCTCACCATCACCACCGACGTCGAGAATTATCCGGGCTTCGCCAAGGCGATCCAGGGCCCCTGGCTGATGGAACAAATGCAAGAACAGGCGGCGCATGTCGGCACGACGCTAATTCAGGACATCATCGTCAAAGCCGATCTGTCGAAGCGGCCTTTCCACTGCGTCGGCGATTCGGGCGACGAATATATCGCCGAGACCATCGCAATCTGCACCGGCGCCGAGGCGCGCTGGCTGAAGGTTCCCGGCGAAACGCTGCTGCGTGGCGCCGGCGTCTCCGCTTGCGCGACGTGCGATGGATTCTTTTTCCGCGGCAAGGAAGTCGTGGTCGTCGGCGGCGGCAACACCGCGGTCGAGGAAGCGCTTTACCTGACGCATCATGCCACCAAGGTCACGCTGATCCATCGCCGCGACCAGTTGCGCGCCGAGAAGATTCTTCAGGCGCGGCTGTTCGCGCACCCGAAGGTCAAAGTCGTGTGGGACAGTGTGGTCGAGGAAATCGTCGGCGACGGCGAGCCGAAGCACGTCACCGGTGTCCGCCTGAAGAACGTCAAAACCGGCGTGGCCACCACCCTCGCCTGCGACGGCGTTTTTGTTGCCATCGGCCACGATCCGGTGACCGGCCTGTTCAAGGGCCAGCTCAAAACCGACGCCGACGGTTATCTGATCGCCAGGCCCGATTCGACCGCGACCGACATTCCGGGTGTGTTCGCCGCCGGCGACGTCAAGGACAAGATCTTCCGTCAAGCGGTGACCGCCGCCGGCATGGGCTGCATGGCGGCGCTGGAAGCCGAGAAATTTCTCGCCGCGCTGGAAGCGGACGTATTACGGGCCGCGGAATAGACGCCGATGGACTGGGACAAGCTGCGCGTCTTCCACGCGGTCGCCGAAGCCGGCAGCTTCACGCATGCCGGCGAGGCGCTGAACCTGTCGCAATCGGCGGTCAGTCGCCAGATCAGCGCGCTCGAGGACAGCCTATCGGTGCCGTTGTTCCACCGCCACGCGCGCGGCCTGATCCTGACCGAGCAAGGCGACCTGCTCTTTCGCACAGCGCGCGAGGTCTTCGCCAAGCTGGCGATGACCGAGGCGATGCTCACGGAATCGAAGGACCGCCCGAAGGGCCCGCTCAAGGTCACCACGACAGTCGCCTTCGGAGGGTCGTGGCTGACGCCGCGCGTGCGCGAATTCGTCGACCTTTATCCCGAAATCGAGGTCAGCCTCGCGCTCGACGATAGCGAGCTCGACCTTTCGATGCGCGAGGCCGATGTTGCCATCCGCATGTCGCCGCCGCGGCAGCCCGACCTCGTGCAACGGCATCTGCTGACCGTGCGTTATCTCGCCTACGCGTCGCCGGATTATCTGAAAAAGCACGGCACGCCGCGTAACCCCGAAGATCTCGACAAACACCGCATCATCGTCTACGGACCCGAGACCCGTCCGGTGCGCAACGTCAACTGGGTGCTCGAGGCCGGCGCGCGCGCGGGACACGAGCGGCGGCCGATCCTGGCGGTCAACAATCTCTATGCGATCGCCCAGGCGATTCAGAACGGGCTCGGCATCGGCGTACTGCCTGATTTCATGCTCGCCGAAAGCCACAATCTGGTCCGCGTGCTGCCCGAGGCGAAGGGCGTCGAGGCGGCCGCCTACTTCGTCTATCCCGAAGAGCTGCGGAACTCAAAACGCATCGCGGTGTTCCGCGATTTCCTGCTGCACAAGGTCGGCGAGAACCGTAACGGCGACGGCTGATCCGTCAGCGCTGACGACAGCTGTAAAAGCTGCCGGCACTCGACAGCGCGGCGGCGGGCGCGCTAACCTTAATCAATATTAACGATCCGGCGCGACACCTCGGGATGATGTGCCGCGCCTCTCGAGGACCTCGATGCGCGATCGCTGGCCGGTCTTCTTCGCCATGACGGTATCGAGCCTCGCCGTGTTGGCGACCGCCGTGACCGCCGGCTTGGCGTTGTCGCAGGGCACCGCGCCGGCCGTGTTCGGGCTTGGCCTCGCCGGCATGCTCGCCGCGTCGCTGGGCATGTTTGCGATCATCCGCTGGATGCTCGACACCGGCGAAACCTATCCCGACTATCGCAGTCGCCGCGCCGTCGCCGCCGGTCCTGCGGGATTTGCGCGCGCGCTTGACGCCGGAGAACGGCCACAACCGCAATCGGCGCGCCCGCGTCCGTCGATTCGGCCGGACAGACTCGGCGATAACGTCGTCGTCTTCGACCCGACGCGCACTCGACGCAAGAATCGCCGCGCGCTTTAATCAAATCATCGGCAATTTTCCGCGGCACGGTTAAGTCGGTTTCACTGTGTTTCGCTGATTGTTCTAATTTTTACCAAAAGCCAATCTTGCTTTACGGTCCTTTATCGGGTTTCGCGCTAGAACCGGGTCTCATCCCGGCGTGTGGACGAACCCATGAGCGACCGCGACGACGCAGCGAAATCCAACCGGTCTGACGGCGGCCTTCGCTCGCCCAGTCGCCGGCTGATTCTCGGCGGCATCCCGGTCGCGGTGACGCTGGCGAGCAAGCCGGCGCTGGCGATGACCGGCGAATGCTCGGTATCGAACGCGCTGTCGGGCAACCTCTCGCATCCGCTGCCCGAAGGCACCAATTGCGGCCTGACGCCCGAAAGCTGGATCAAGCTTGCCGGCACCGAGCAACTGTGGACGCACACCGGCTTCGCGCCGTCGACCAGCTTCCAGTCGGCTTGCGGCTCGCTGTCGTTCGGATCGCAATGGACGTGCGGCGATCAATCGCTGCTCGCTGCGCTCGAAGGCGGCCTGATCGTCACCTGCAAGGTCGGCAAAGATTCGGTAACACTCGACGCGCGCAATTTCGGCGCGCAGCTGGCCGCGGCGATCCTCAATGCCAGCTGCTTCTCGCCGACGAATTATCCGCAAACCGTCAGTCAGGTCCGCGCCTTGGCCGCGGCCGTCTGGTCGAGCCAGCCAGCGGCGCAATTCTTGGCGCAGAGCCAGCTCGACGCGGCGACCCACCGCGTCTCAAACCTCAACATCAATTCCTAGGCCATGACCGACCCGTTGCACCTGAGCGACGCAACCGGTACCTGGCGCATCGCCCCCGCGGTCGATTGGCGCGCCTGGGACAGCGAGATCGTCGCCTATAACGACCGGAGCGGCGACACACACCACTTTGCGGATTTCGCCGGCTGGTTGTTTGCGCAGCTGGCAACGGCGCCTAGTGACGTGCCGTCCTTGACGGCGGCGGCAACCGACGTGCTTGAGCTGCGCTGCGGCGCACCGGCAGCGACGGTCGAACGGACGCTGGCGCTGTTCCACAAGCTCGACCTGCTGGATCGGGTGGCGTGACGGCGATGCGGTACGAAACCATCCATCTCCGGCTTGGTCCCTTCACCGCTGCGTTGACGACCGCGTTCCGCGAAGTCGGCGAGGCGCTCTCCCGACTCTACCCGCCGCAGTTCCGCAAGGCCGCCGGCGCGTTCACCGATTTCCACGTCGCGCTGATGCCCGGCAAGGGCGTCCGCCGCTTCGTGCGGCCGCAGGCGCGCTTCCTCATCGATGGTCAGGACCCGTTCAAGCCGCTGCCGGCCGACCAGGCGTTGCCGCTGGTCGAATGGGGACTCAACTACGCCATCGCCGGACTCGCGCACCAATACATGATCGTGCACGCCGCGGCGATCGAGAAGAACGGCCGGGTCGCGATCCTGCCGGGCGCGCCCGGCTCGGGTAAAAGCACGCTCACGGCCGGCCTGGTCCATCGCGGCTGGCGTTTACTTTCCGATGAACTCGCCCTAATTCGCCGCGGGGATGGACACGTCGTGCCGTTGGCGCGGCCGGTCAATCTCAAGAACGCGTCGATCGACGTGCTGAAATCCTTTGCGCCGCAAGCGGTGTTCAGCGACGCGGTTGCCGACACGGTCAAAGGCACCGTCGCGCTGATGCGCGCCCCGGACGACAGCCTGGAACGGGTCGACGAGGTCGCGCCGGTCCGTTGGATCGTATTTCCGCGTTGGCGCGCCGGCGAGGCGGCGCAATTCACGCCTTTCTCGAAGGCGGCGAGCCTGATCGAGATCGGCCACCACGCGATGAATTACAGCCTGCACGGCGCGCAGGGCTTTGGGCTCTTAAGCGAGATTCTGGAAAAAAGCGGTTGCTACCGCTTCGCCTATGGCGATCTCAACGAAGCGGCGAGCGCTTTCGACG
>JBOHLR010000068.1:0-12756 GCA_050729555.1 Allostellaceae bacterium | reverse complement strand
GCCGCTTTGTCCTTCAACTCGGTCAGGATGCGGGCTGCGAGTTTCGGCCCGACACCGTCGGCGCGCGTGATCGACGCCTTGTCCTGCGCGACGATCGCCGTCGCCAGCTCGGCAGGCGCCAGCCTGCCCAAGATCGCCATGGCGATGCGTGCGCCGACGCCCTGCACCGACAGCAACAGACGGAACCAGGCGCGTTCGGCTTCGTCGAGGAATCCGAACAGGTGAATGTGATCCTCGCGCACATGGGTCTCGATGTGGAGCCGCAACGGCTCACCGCGTGCCGGCAACCGGCCGAGGCTGCGCGCGGAGCAAAAGACCTGATAGCCGACGCCATTGACGTCGAGCACGAGGCTGTCGGTGCCGACATGGTCGAGCCGGCCAGCGAGCATCGCGATCATCGCCGCGCCTCGTCGGCGAGGGCGCGGTCGGCCCAGGCGCGCGCGCTGCCTGCGTGATGCGCGTGGCAGATGGCGACCGCCAACGCGTCGGCCGCATCGGCCGACGCCTGGGCACCCGGCAGCAGCTTGCCCACCATCAAAGCGATCTGGCGCTTCTCGGCGTGGCCGAAACCGACCACCGACTTCTTGATCACGTTCGCGGGATATTCGTGCACGGGTAAACCGCGCTCGGCCGGGACGAGCAAAACGACGCCACGCGCCACGCCCAATTTCAGGGTCGAAGCGGCATTGCGACTGACGAACGTCTCCTCGACGGCAGCCGCCTCCGGCGCGTAGCGGTCGAGCACCGCGGTGAGACCGCGAAACAATTCAGCGAGCCGCTGCGCCAACGTGCCGGTGTCGGCGACGGCCACGACGCCGCACGCAACATGATGCAACCGGTTGCCCTCGGCGCCGATGACGCCCCAACCGGTGCGACGCAGACCGGGGTCGAGTCCGATGAGCCGCATGATTCGATCAGCGACCGCGTTCCAGCGAATTCACGCGCTCAACGGCGCCATGATGTCGTCGGACACTTCGAAATTGGCGAACACGTTCTGCACGTCGTCGCTGTCCTCCAAGGTCTCGAGCAGCTTGAACAACGCTTCGGCATCGTCGCGGCCGATCGGTGCATTGGTCTTCGGACGCCAGACCAACCGCGCCGCGCTGGGCGCGCCGAACTTGCGCTCGAGCCGGTCGCGCACGGTATGGAAATCGTCGGGTGCGCAGGTCACGATCCGCTCGTCGCCCTGAACCTCGACGTCGTCGGCACCGGCCTCGACTGCGGCTTCGAACAACGCGTCGAAATCGACCATCGACGGAAACGCCACTTGGCCGACGCGATCGAACAGGAAGCTGACGCTATTGCTTTCGCCGAGGTTGCCGCCGGCCTTGGCGAAGGCGGCGCGAACCTCGCTCGCGGTGCGATTGCGGTTATCGGTCAGCGCTTCGACGATCACCGCAACCCCGCCCGGGCCGTAGCCCTCGTAGCACACTTCCGCGTAATTCTCGGTGTCGGCGCCACCACTGCCGCGTTTGATCGCGCGATCAATCGTGTCGCGCGGCATGTTGGCCTCTTTGGCGGCGATGACCGCCGCGCGCAGCCGCGGATTGGCTTCGGAATCAGCCGAGCCGCCGCGGGCAGCCGTGGTCAGTTCGCGAATGATCTTGGTGAAAATCTTGGCGCGCTTTTTATCCTGCGCGCCTTTGCGATGCATGATGTTCTTGAATTGGGAATGCCCGGCCATCTGCCATTCCGGCGACAAGGTGAAGTCGCCCGACCATATCATATCGGTTGAAGCCACAACCATGTGACCCGCATCCCCCGCGAGCATTGAGCCGAGGCAATATGGCAGGAATGCGGCGCGTCGGGCTATGACGGCGATAGCGCGTGCGTCGTTTCCAACTCCTGCGGCCAAGCCGGTGCCAGCTTTCCGCCGATTCGCAGCGGGGCGATGCGCTGCGTCAGTCCGGTGGCGTCGTCGGTCTCGACGACCGCTGCGCAGACCGTCGCGGCGCCGTCGGCGACCTGGAGCCGCTCGCCCGGCATCTTCTTGACGAAGCGCGCGATCGCACCGGCGCTTTGCATGCCGATCACCGAATCGTAGTCGCCGCACATCCCGACGTCGCTCATATAGGCGGTGCCCGCCGGCAGAATTCGATGATCGGCGGCCGGCACGTGACTGTGCGTGCCCAAAACCGCCGAAACGCGGCCATCGCAGAAATAGCCCATGGCCGCCTTTTCCGACGTCGCCTCGCCGTGGAAATCGATCAGCGTTGCATCCACGGCGCCGAGCGGATGTTCGTCGAGCAGCTTGCCGACGGCCGCGAACGGATCGTCGATCGCGTCCATGAACAGACGGGCCATGGCGTTCACCACCAGGACTTTGCGGCCATCGCGCGTCGTGAATACGCCGTGGCCGCGACCCGGGGTGCCGGCCGGAAAATTGATCGGCCGCAGCAGGCGCGGATCGTTCGCGATATAGGGAATGATCTCGCGGCGATCCCAGACGTGGTTGCCCGTCGTGATGACGTCGCAGCCGGCGGCGTAAAGCTGCTCGCAGATCTTGTCGGTGATACCGAAGCCGTGCGCCGCGTTCTCGCCGTTGACGACGATGAGATCGAGTCCGAAGGCGCGCCGCAGACGCGGCAATTCTGCCACGACGGCGTCGCGTCCCGCGCGCCCAACCACGTCGCCGCAAAGCAACAGCCTCATGCCGATACTTTCAACCTTTGCGTTCGCGGAACCAGTGCACACCGCACTCGGTAATGACCGCATCGAGCGGCACGTCGGTGTTCTCGTGCGGCAGCTCGCGCTCCTGCTGCACGGCGAACGCCAACCCGATCGCCAGAAAATTCGCATTCTGTGCGCGCAAGCCGGGCAGCGTGCGATCGTAATAGCCGGCGCCGGTGCCAAGGCGATGCCCTTTGCTGTCGAACGCCGCCAACGGCACGAACGCGACTTCGGGGATGACATCGGGCGCCGACGGAAGCGGCGCAGGCAGGCCCTGCGCATCGGGTGTCACCGGATCACCCGGCGCCCAGGTGCGAAAGACCAACGGTGCGTTCTTCGCCGTGACGACCGGCAGCGCCAAACGATAACCGCTATTGCGCAGCGAGGTGAGCGCCGACAGCGGATCAAGTTCGGAGCCGCGCCGCATATAGCCGGCGACGACGCATTGCGACGGCAGATAAAGCTGCGGCAGATAATTGCTCAACTGCACCCCGACTTGCGCGCCGATGGCGCGATAGGCGACCGAACGGCGTTCGCGCGCCTGTGCGCGAAGGGTCGCTTTTAGCGCGGCGATATCGGCGGTGCTTCGGTTCATGCGGCGGACGGCGTGAAAAATCAAAGTGAGGATGGAGCCGCGTTGGCCGTCGGCCTTGACGAACCCTCGTGGCCCGCTAACGCAGGTGGGAACCATATGCCGGAACCAGGGCTCCGGTAGGGACAGTCCCCGAGGTGTCGATATCGGCCCCGGGGTTTCATGCGCCTAACGCACCGCGCAGCCCCATCCTCGTCCGCTATAATTGGGTCGCTTCGAGACGCGCTGCAACCGTTTCGATGCGCAACGCTAGCCTTTCGATACCGTCGGCCAGCGCTTCTTCGTCGGCAGCGGATGCCGTCGGGCCGTTCGACGACGTGCGCGCGCGCCGAAGCGTCTCACGCGCCTCGCTCAATTCGTCAGCCAGCAACAGAGCGGCCATCACCAACAGCCGGGCTTCGCCGGCATGCGGTGCATCCTTGGCGAAACCGACGACTTTGGCGTCGATGCTGCGGCCAAGCTGACGCACGCGGTCTTCTTCGCCGGGCTCGCAGGCAATGATGTAGGAGCGACCGTTGATGGCCACCGTTACCTGCGGCATTAGCCCTCCAGCACCCGGTCAAGACGGCTGATTACCGCGTCGATCCGTGCAGCCACGTCGGCCGGGGGTCTGCCTGCAGACGATCCGGGCCGCGCCGCGGCATGACCGGAAACATTGGTAACCGCCGATTCGAGGCGCACCACCGCTTGTTCCAACTGGCCGGCCGCCTGCTCGAGTCGCCCCACGCCTAGGTCCCCTCAAGTGATTCCGCGACTCTAGGCGGTTTGTAAACGAAACGTCAACGCAGGCAGGTACTTAATATATGAATCCGATAACGAAGCATTAACCTTTAAATTGTCTTATAGACGCAACTAATGGCGGCGACTTAAGGAGCCAGGTCCGTGTCGGCATCCGCTCTCTGGCAATTCGACCAGCTTTCCCCGGAGGCGCGCAATGCCGCCGACGGTGCGGCCCGGCACGCCGGCTTGCCGCTCTCACAATGGCTCGGGCGTTTGATCGCCGAGACCGCCGCCGAAGGCGTCACGTTGGCTGTCGCGCCGCGTGCCGTCGCACCGGCGCCGCAACCGCGCGCCGTTGTTCAGCCGCTGCCGGTTCGTCCGGCCGCGCCGCCGCGTGCGGCGACGCCGATGCCGCAACCACCGGTACCGCCGGTTACGCCGCTGCCGCCATCGGTCGCGCCGATGGTGCCGACTCAGCCGCAACCCATGCCGGAACCTCCCGCCCACGGCACGGCGCTCTACGCGACCACGATCATGGTATCGCCGCTGGCGCTCGAGCCCGGCAATGTCGGCGTCCGCGGCGACGAGGCCGATGCACCGGAAGCCCTCGTCGCGGCGATCGCCCGCGAAGGATTGCGTCAACCGATTCTGGCGCGCCGCAAGTCCGGCAGCGATAGCCGCTTTGAGATCATCGCCGGCCGGCGCCGCTGGCGCGCCGCCAAGCGTCTGGGCCTGGCGCAGATTCCGACAGTGGTCATCAACCCCACCGATCCCGAAGCGGTCCTCGCCTCGCTCACCGAAAATCTCGGCGAAGGCACGCTGTCGCCCGTCGACGAAGCGCGCGCCTATTTGCGCCTGTTGACTGAATTCTCGCTCGATCCGCGCGTCGTGTACTGTGCGATCGGTCGCGACATGACCCACGTCGTGCGTACACTGCGGCTTCTCGGGTTGTCGCCGCGTTTGCGCGGTTTGATCGTCGCCGGCCGCTTGTCGCCGGCGCAGACCTACGCGTTGCTCGACGCACCCGATCCCGAACGTGCCGCCGACCAGATGTTGTCCGAACAAGCCGGCGTCGACGAGGCGCTGCGGCGCATCGCCGCCGTGCCAGGAGCTCAACGCTCATGATGCGCGAATTGCCTGCCAGCCGATCCGACATGGACGTCGACCCGTCCCTGCGGTTGCTCGCCGAGCGTGCCGCGCGGATCGCCGGCATTCCTGTGAGTGCGTGGCTCGAGCGCGCCATTCGGCGTGCTTGCCCCGAATATTTCATGCCGGCTGCGCCGATCGCGTCGCCAGCACCCGCGTTCGTCGAACCGCCGCGGCCGATGGCGCCGTCGCATCCGACTGTGCCGCCGCCGTTGATGCCCCAAATCCCGTCGGCGTCCGCGCCGAGCGGCGCCGGTGCTGCGCTTGCCGAACTGATGGCTCGCGCCCGCCAGCCGCGGGCCGACGCGCCGTCGCCCATGCCGGCGCCGATCCCTTATGTACCGGCGGCGGCGGCGCCGATGCCGAGTCCGGCCGCACCGATTTTCGGCGAAGTCTCGTTCGGCGGCACGATGCCGCCCGCGCCGGTTTTCGAAACGCGGCGTCCGCCTGTGCCGCCGGCCGAGGATTTCGCACCACCGCAGCCGTCACCGCTCGAGCGGGCCCGCGATTCGAAGCGTCGCGCCGCCGCGTTCGCCACCGAAGTTGCGGATTGGCGTGCGCACGAAGAGCGGCCGGCACGTGCCGGCGCGCCCTGGCCGGCATACGGCGAGAATCTGGAGAGCGAACCGTACGTGCCGCTCGATGCCGACGCCGGGTTCGACGCGCGCGAACCGCTCGAACTGCATAATCCGATCCGCACTCGGCGTTCGCGCCGGCCGCTGCTGATCGCGGTCGGCGTCGCGCTGGCCGTCGCCTTCGGCGCCATCGGCGCGCAGCGATTCATCTCGGGCCGCCTCGGTCATTTCGAATCGGTCGAAAGCGCCGCGGTGTCGCCGCCGGCGACTGTGCCGTTTACCATGTCGCACCAAGCCGCGCTGTCGCCGGTTACGCCGCAAGCCGTGACGCCGACCCCGGCGCCGCCGCCATCGGTTGCCATGCAGCCAGGTTCGTCGGCCACGACGCCGCGGGCGCCGGAAAGCGACAATGGTGCGCTGCTGCCGCCGTCCCTGGTATCGCCCGAGAATTCACCGCCGCCCCCGCCGCCCGTGACGGCGTCGGTGCCCACCCCGGCCCCCGCACCGATCGTCGCGGCGCCGCCGTCCGCGCTGGTCGCCATGCAGCCGCCGGCTACCGCCGTGCCCGAACCTGAACAACCGGCCGCGACCGTAGCCACGGCGCCTGCCCTGCCGCCACCGCTGCCGTCGCGCAAGATCGCCGCCAAGCCGACGCCCGAAAAAGCGACCCAGACCGCTGAGGCCGCCGCCAGCGCGGCCGCCCGTCAGGCCGCCGATGCCGACGTTCCGAAGGATCCCGCCAAGCTCGCCGCCTGGCTCGAACAGCACGCCAAAACCGGCGACGCGGTCGCCGAATATCGGCTGGGCGTGCTCTATGCACTTGGTCAAGGCGTGAAGCAGGATTACGCGCACGCCGCGCAACTCTTCAAAGCCGCTGCCAACGGCGGCGTCGCCGAAGCGCAATACAACGTCGCCGTGATGTACAACGAAGGCATGGGCGTTCAACGCGATCCGGCGCAAGCCGTGACGTGGTACGAGAAGGCCGCCGAGCAAGGCAACGCCAACGCCGCCTTCAACCTGGGCGTCGCTTATTCGAACGGCGCCGGCGTGCAACAGAACATTCAGGAGGCGGCGCGTTGGTTCCGCCGCGCCGCTGCGGCCGGCGTCATCAACGCCCAGTTCAATCTCGGCCTGCTCTACGAGCGCGGCGAAGGCGTGCCGCAATCGTTGGTCGAGGCCTATTCTTGGTACGCCGCGGCGGCCGCGCGTGGCGACCAGGGCGCGGCACAACGGCGCGATCACATCGCCAGCGCGCTGAATCCGGGCGACCTTAAGAAAGCGCAGGCGCGCGCGGCGCAACTTCAGCAGACGATCCAGAGTGGCTCCGGTCCGGCGATGCAGAAGGCCAACACGGCAACGCCCTGATTGACCGGCGCGAGCGTTCGCACCGCGCCCAACCGTTCCGTTACGATAGCAGCCGTCCGCTCGCCACCCACCAGCCGGGTTTGGCGCGACGGATGTGCGCGGCCGCGGCGGTGGACGCGCCCTTGTCGGCGAACAGCGCAAAGCAGGTCGCGCCGCTGCCGCTCATGCGGGTCAGCAGTGTGCCGTCGCACGCCGCCAACGCCGCGAGCACGTCCTCGATTTCGGGCACGATCGCACGAGCCGCATCGCCGAGATCGTTGCGGCGTTGCTTCAAGATCGCCGCCAGCTCGGCCGCGTTGCTCGGCGAGTAGGCAAAGCGTGCGGGTTGGCCAAACGGACCCTGCCGCGATTTGTAGACATCGGGCGTCGGCAGCTCGCGGCGGGGGTTGACGAGCACGACCCACGCTTCAGGCAGCGCCGGCGCCGGCGCGATCGTCTCGCCGATGCCGCCGATGAACGCCGCCTGTCCCACCAGACAGACCGGAACGTCGGCGCCAAGTTTCGCCGCCAGCGCCACGAGCCGTTCCGGTGAAAGCTTCGCTTTCCACAACGCTGATAACGACATCAGGGCCGCCGCGGCGTCGCTTGAACCGCCACCGATGCCGGAGGCAATCGGCAGGTTCTTTTCCAAGACGACGAGTGCGCCGGGCGGACGGCCGAGCTCGCGCGCGAGCGCCTCGGCAGCATGCCAGACGAGGTTCTTCGTCGGATCGTGCGCCGACAGTTCGGCGGCGAACGGCCCGGTGATGGCGACATTGAGACTGTGCGCCGGGCTAACGGTGATGTGGTCGCCGATATCGGCAAAGGCGACGAGACTGTCGAGCAAATGAAAGCCGTCGGCGCGGCGGCCGACGATGTGGAGATAAAGGTTGAGCTTGGCCGGCGCGAGCAAGCTCAGCCGCCGTTCACCTTCGCTGGCGCGCCGAGCCCATGATCGAGCTTGGCTTGGATGGTCTTCGCCTCGTCCGTGTCCGGTTTGAACTGGAGCGCGCGCTGCCATTGATAGCGCGCCTCGGTTTCACGGCCAGATCGCCAATAAGCATCGCCAAGGTGATCGTTGATCGTCGGATCCTCGGGCACCAGCTCGATTGCATGTTCGAGCGTTTCGGTCGCGTGCGCATAGTCGCCGAGCCGGAAATAAGCCCAACCGAGACTGTCGACGATATAGCCGTCGTTCGGCCGGAGCGCGACCGCGCGTTTGATCATCTTGACCCCTTCCGGCACCTTCTCGCCCTTGTCGATCCAGGTATAGCCGAGGTAATTCAGCACCAGCGGCTGCTCCGGCCGCAGCTTCAACGCGTGTTCGAGGTCGGCCTCGGCGCGCGGCCATTGGCCGCTGCGCTCGTACGAGACGCCGCGGCTGTAGAAGAGCCGCCAATCGTCTTCCTGCGGCTTCGGAATGCGCGCCAGCGCGCGATCATAGGCGCCGATCGCGTCGGTGAAGCGGCTGTGCGACCGCAGGATGTCGCCGAGTTCGATCAGCGGCGCCGGGCGCGTCGGCTGTTCCGCTGCCAGCGTCTCAAGCAGCTTAAGCGCCTCGTCGGTGCGCGATAGCGTATCGAGCGTCAACGCAATGCGCATCCGTGCCGTCCACCAATAGGGCGACGCCGTATCGATGCGCTGATAGAGCGCCAACGCCTCCTCGGGCTGGTCCTGCTGCGCGCGGATTTCGCCGGTGAGCAGATAAGCCAGCGGATAATCGGGTTTGAGATCGAGCGCCAGCCGCACGTAGATCAATGCGGCATCGAGCGTTTCAGCCTGATCGAGCAGGCTCGCGAGGTCGAACAAAGCTTCGGCGGCGCCGTCGGCGGCCGTTGTAACGAGCGGTCGCGGGATCACGCCAAGCGCCAAGCGATCGAGCCCGGCGGCGCCGACGTCGGAATCGTCGATTGGCAGGATGCTTTGATAGACCGCGCGCGCGGCGTTGCCGTCATGGTGCCGCTCGTAGAAATTGCCTGCGAGCTCGGCGACCCGCGCGGTCGGTGGCGTTTCCGTCGCCAGCACCTTCTTATAGAGAGCCGACGCCATCGACGCCTGGCCGGTGAAATCGGCGACAAGCGCCTGGTGCAAGGGCTTGAGCGGTCCGAGGCCGCGCGTGTCGCCCATCGTCTCGAGATCGCGCAGCGCCTTCGCCCGATCATGGCGTCCGACGTCCGCCCAGGCAGTCAGCAAGGGCAGCGCGTAACGTTGCGCGCCTTCATGCGGCGCCGAGGCGGCCTGGCTGATCGCCGTGGCATAGTTGCCGGCTTTGATCGCCTGCTCGACGAGGACCAGCCCGGCCAATCCGCCAGCACCGTCATGGGCCACGAGTTTTTTCGCCAGCGGCGCGGCCTGATCGATGCGGCCGGCCGACACGCGCAATGCAAAGGCGCGGCGCATCAAATTGTAATTGTCGGGATCGGCAGCGAGCGCGGCGTCGATGAACGCCGTCGCGCCGCGATAGTCGTGATCCTCCTGCGCGTGCAACGCCGCCAAGTAGCCGCCGAAGGCGCTTTCGGGCTTGAGCGATGGTGCGGCCATCGGACTGTCAGCGGCGTTGCCGGCTCCGACAGTCAATCCCAGGATAAGGCCCGTCGCCGCAGCGCAGGCGAGGTTCAATCGCAGCTTCATCGCACCATCCGGCGGCTCAAGTGGTGGGCGGAGATTACACCGCCCGGTCGCGCTTAGGTCAGCCTATTCGTCACATATTGGGGTAGTTGGGGCCGCCGCCGCCTTCCGGCACGGTCCAGTCGATATTCTGCGTCGGATCTTTGATGTCACACGTTTTGCAATGGACACAGTTGGCGGCGTTGATCTGGAGGCGCGGTGCGCCGGCCGGGCTCTCGACGATTTCATACACGCCGGCCGGGCAATAGCGTGTCTCAGGCGAATCATAGAGCGCGTAATTGATTGCAATCGCATCCTCTGCCCGACGCAGCCGCAGGTGTGCCGGCTGATTTTCCTCGTGATGGACATTCGACAGATAAACCGACGACAGCCGGTCGAAACTGACCGCGCCATCCGGCTTCGGATAGGCAATCGGCCGCGCCGTATCGGTGCGCTTCAATGCCAGATGGTCCGCGGTCTGACGCAAAGTCCACGGCGCCTTGCCGCGCAAGATGTAGGTGTCGAACGCGGCGTGCGCGAGACCCGCCCATAGGCCCCAGCGAAATCCGGGCCGAATGTTACGCACGGCCCGCAGCTCGGGCCAAACCCACGACGCCGCCAATGCCCGCCGGAAATCAGCCGGCTCGCCGGCGAGTTGACGCGCCACGGTTTCGGCCGCGACCATGCCGGATTTCATCGCCGTATGACTGCCCTTGATTTTCGGCACGTTGAGGAAGCCGGCGCCGCATCCGATCAGATGGCCGCCGGGAAAACTTAGCGCCGGGATCGACTGGAATCCGCCTTCATTGAGCGCGCGGGCGCCGTAGGCGATGCGACGGCCGCCGGCCAAGGTCGACCGGATCGCCGGATGCGTCTTGAAGCGCTGAAATTCCTCGAACGGATCGAGATACGGATTGGCGTAGTCGAGTCCGATCACGAAGCCGACCGCGACCTGATTGTTCTCGAGGTGATAGAGGAAGGAGCCGCCGTAGGTCCGCGCGTCGAGCGGCCAGCCGATCGTATGGACGACGCGGCCGGGGTTGTGGCGGTCGGCGGCCACCTCCCACAGCTCTTTGATGCCGATGCCGTAACTTTGCGGATCGCAACCGTCCCGGAGACCGAACCGCGCTTCGAGCGATTTGGCCAGCGAGCCGCGGCAGCCTTCGGCGAACAAGGTGAACTTGGCGTGGAGCTCGACGCCGGGCTGAAAGGAAGCGGTCGCCTGGCCGTCCTTGCCGATGCCCATCGCGCCAGTGGCGACGCCGGCGACGCGGCCATCAGCGTCGCACAGCACCTCGGCGCCAGCGAATCCGGCATAGATCTCGACGCCGGCCGCTTCCGCTTCCTTGGCAAGCCAGCGGCAGAGATTACCGAGGCTGATGACGTAGTTGCCGTGGTTGCGCATAGGGGGCGGCGTCGGCAGACGCCAAGCGCGCTGTCGGGTCAGAAATACGAACCAGTCGTCGGTCGCCAGCGTCAGCAACGGTGCACCCCGTTGGCGCCAGTCCGGCAGCAGCTCGTCAAGCGCGCGCGGCTCGAATACCGCGCCGGACAAGATATGGGCGCCGACCTCCGAGCCTTTCTCGATGATGCAGACGGACGTCGCCGGTCGCAGCTGCTTCAGCCGGATGGCCGCGGCAAGACCCGCGGGCCCGGCGCCGACGATCAGCACGTCGTATTCCATGCGCTCGCGCGGCATCGGCGCGACTATAGCCGGTGGTGCCCAAAGAGCCAGCGATGCTAGGCTCGGCGCATGCAGGATCGCGCCGCGCTGCTGCGGCTTCTCGAATGGCAGACCGCGATGGGCGCGGACGATGCCGTCCTTGACGCGCCGCGCGATCGGATGCGGGCCGAGGCGAAACCCGAACGGCCGCGGCGGGCGACGCCATCGACGGCGCCGGTGGCCCAAACACCAGCACCGGTTGCGACCGCGCCCCAGAGCGCGATGCTGGCCGGCGCCAAGGAACTGGCCGACGCTGCGACCGACCTTGCCGCCCTACGCGCCGCCGTCGAATCGTTCGATGGATGTTCGCTGCGGCGGACGGCGACGCACACCGTCTTTGCCGACGGCAACCCGGCGGCACCGCTGATGCTGATCGGCGAAGCGCCCGGCGCCGACGAAGACCGGATCGGCTTGCCGTTCGTCGGCCGGAGCGGCCAGCTCCTCGATCGGATGCTGGCCACCATCGGCGTCCGGCGCAGCGAGAACGCCTATATCACCAACGTCCTGTTCTGGCGGCCGCCCGGCAATCGCAAGCCGACCCCCGAGGAAACCGCGATCTGCCTGCCCTTCGTCTGGCGGCATATCGCCCTGAAGCGGCCGAAAATCGTGGTTTTATGCGGCGGAACCGCCACCGCCACCCTGCTCAACCGTAGCGACGGCATTACCCGCCTGCGCGGGCGATGGTTCGACCTATTGGTTCCCGACCTGGGACCCGTACCAAGCCTGGCAACCTATCACCCGTCTTTTCTTTTGCGTGCACCTGCACACAAAAGTGAATCGTGGCGCGATCTCTTGGCGATACAGAATAGATTGAACATAGCATAGTAATAGACGGCCATTTTGTAGAATTTTTAACTGTGGTATAAATGCAGCCTCGGTATCACGAAACTTTATAAAATTTTGACTTGCCTTTTGCCTACAAGATAGTTTAAGGCCGTCCGTATGAACGGCTGGGAACGTGGGAGACGGTCGAACAACACTTATGCTGCACTCTTTGTTATTGCAATTTTTTCAGCAGCATTGTTCGCCTTCCATAACGCGGCTGCAGGTGATTTCGGCGGCGAGTTCAAGTCCGCCGCGCTGACACCTCCGACCGAACTCCGGAGCGATACGGACCTGCCCTACGTATTGAGTGGGGCGGATGCGGAACGCTATAGGTTGATCGAGCTGCAGCAGCGCCTCGGTCAATGGCAGGCGGCCGATCGCGAGATCGGTCTGCTGAATGACCGGCTGCTGCTCGGCCATGTTCTGGCCCAGCGCTACATCCACCCGAAGTACCACACCACCTACGCCGAGCTCGCCGCTTGGCTCGAGTCCTACGGCGACCAGCCGGAAGCTGGCCGCCTTTATGGCCTTGCGGTCAAACGGGTGCCGGATGG
>JBOHLR010000067.1:0-12915 GCA_050729555.1 Allostellaceae bacterium | reverse complement strand
ACGCGCTGCCGCATGCCGCCCGAGAGCTGCGACGGATAGCTGTCCTCGAAGCCTTTCAGATGCACCAGCTCGACGAATTCCTGTGCGCGCTTTTCGCGATCGGGCTTGGCCATGCCCTGCTTCTCGAGGCCGTAGAGGATGTTCTCGCGCACCGTCTTCCAAGGAAACAACGCGAAATGCTGGAAGACGATGCCACGATCCGGGCTCGGTCCGTCGATCGGCTTACCGCCGACCGCGATCGCGCCGCCTTCGACCGGAATGAAGCCGCCGAGCAGATACAGCAGCGTGCTCTTGCCGCAACCCGATGGCCCGAGCAGCGCCAGGAATTCGCGATCCGAAACTTCGAGCGAGACTCCTTCGAGCGCGAGCACCGGCTTTCCGCGCGGCGGCCGGTACGTGTGACGAACCTCGCGGAACGAAATCCCTGCCATGGTCAAACCGGCCGTGTCAGTGCAGACGCTTCGCCGCTTCGGTCACGAGCGAGATATCGGCGTACTTCTTCACGTCGATCGGAATGTTGAGAAAGCCGAGTTCCTTCTGCACGTTGAGGTTGTTCTGCAACGCCGTCAAATTCGGCAACGCGTTGATGTTGCGATAGTTGTCCTTGTGCGTGAACAGCCAATCGGAATATTCCGACGGCGGCTTCTTGGTGAAATCGGCGACGATCTTGATCGCCTGCTCGCGGTTCTTCGGATCGTAGAACCAGTGCAGCGCACGGATCCAATCCTCGAAGAAATCGACCAGCGCCGCGCGATGCGCCTTGATGAACGGCGCGCGCGCGACCAGCAATGTCGTCTGCGCCGGTCCCATCGCGTCGCCGACGGTGAACAGCGTCTTGAGGTTGCCCTGCTTATGCGCCTCGATCGAGAACGGCATGATCAGGGTGGCGAGGTCGACCTTTTTCTCCTCGAGCGACGCCAGCATGTTCGGGAACTGCACCTCGACCACCTGATAATCGCGATTCGCCTGAAGGCCGTGGTTCAGCAGGAATTTCTTCGAGGCGATGTCGACGGCGCCGCCGATCGCGTTGGTGGCGACGATCTTGCCCTTGAGGTCTTCCGGCTTGGTGATGCCGCTGTCGGCGCGGACCATGTACTCGCTGGTGTAGTAGCCGGGGATGCCGTCCTGATAGAGATCGGCGACGACACGGATGTCGTCGAGGTGCGCGTTCTGGATCGCCAAGCCGAAGGACGAAAAGGCGAGTGACGCGAAATCGACATTGCCCGAGGCCAGGCTGGTGATCTGCGGCGTGCTGCCGCGGAAATGCGTCAGCTCGACCGTGTAGCTCTTGCCGTAGTGCTTGAGGATCGCCGGATTGTTGAACAGCACCGCCGTTAGTTGGCCGGGAACGACCGCCCACGAGATCGTGATCTTCAATGGCTCGGCGGCGCGCGCCGGCGCCAATCCGGCGAAGACGGCGGCCGCGAGCGCTATCGTCACGGCTGCTGCACGAATCTTACGCATCTTTTATCCCTCCCCGACCGTCGGCTGACGCGACGCTTGCAGGACTTTTGCGGTCCCACCTTCGATTGTCAACCCATCCTCGAACATGTTCGGACTCTGGACAGGAGCATGACGGAATGGGCAGGATCGCCGCCCGCGACGATGCCGGAACTGTGACGCCATGCGCGAATTCGACCTCGGCCGGGCCGTGCCGCGAACCGAAGATCTGCTGCTGCTGCGCGGCCGCGGACGCTATACCGACGACATCGACCTGCCGCGCGCGGCTCATCTGTACGTGCTGCGCTCGCCGCATGCCGCCGCGCGGATCCGTGGCATCGACGCAACGGCCGCACAGGACGCGCCGGGTGTCGTCGCCGTATTGACCGGCCGCGACGCCGTCGCCGACGGGCTGGGGACGCTCCGCGGCCGCATCGCCCGCAAGCGGCCCGACGGCAGTCCCAATTACCAGCCGGCCTACCGCATCCTGGCGCTCGACCGCGTCCAGCATGTCGGCGATCCAGTGGCGGCGGTCATCGCCGAGACGCTGGCGCAGGCCAAGGACGCCGCCGAGCTAATCGCGGTCGATTACGAGATCCTGCCGTCCGTCACCGATACGGCCGGCACGCTGGCGCCGGGCGCGCCGCAAGTTTGGGACGAAGCGCCCGGCAATATCTGCTTCGTCGAGCATGTCGGCAACGAAACCAAGGTGAAGGACGCATTTGCGCGCGCCAAACACGTCGTGCGCCAGCGCTTCGTCATCAGCCGCGTCGCCGCGTCGCCGATGGAAGGCCGCGCCGCCCTCGGCTTCTACGACACGCGTGAGGAGCGCTACACCCTCACCGCCGGCTTGCAGGCGCCGCATCTGATGCGCGCCGATCTCGCCGACAACATCTTCAAGCTGCCGGCGAGCCGCTTCCGCGTGATCTCGCCCGACGTCGGTGGTGGTTTCGGCATGAAGGGCAGCACCTTTCCCGAATATGCGCTGGTGTTGTGGGCGGCGAAGCGCGTCGGCCGGCCAGTGAAATGGTTTGCCGAGCGCGGCGAATCCTTCGTCGGCGATCATCACGCGCGCGACAACGTTTCCGAGGTGGCGCTGGCGCTCGATCAAAACGGCAAATTCCTGGCACTCGATGTCGCCACGGTCGCCAATATCGGCGCCTATATTGCATCGAACGGGTTGCACGTGCCGGTCGGCAATCTCGGTGGCCTCGCCGGCCCCTACACCACACCGGCGATCCACGTGAAGGTCACCGGCGTGTTCTCGAACACGAACGCGACGTGCCCCTATCGCGGCGCCGGCCGGCCCGAGGCTTCGTTCTGCGTCGAGCGCGTCATCGACATGGCGGCCGCCGAGATGAAAATTGACCGTGTCGAGCTGCGCCGCCGCAATCTCATTCCGCCGTCCACCATGCCATTCAAGACCGGCCTGGTCTTCACCTACGATTGCGGCGAGTTCGAGCGCGTCATGGACAAGGCGCTGGCGCTCGGCGATTGGCCGGGCGTGGCAGCGCGCAAGGAAGAAGCGCGGCGCCGCGGCAAGCTCTACGGCGCCGGCATCGTCTCGGTGATCGAGGTTGCCGGCGGACCCGCCGCCGCACCCTTTGAAGAGGCCACCGAAATCCGCTTCGACGCGACCGGCAGCGCGACTCTTCTGCTCGGCTCGCACAATCACGGCCAGGGCCACGAAACTGCGTTCCGCCAACTTGCCTATCACTTCCTTGGCCTCGCGCCCGAACAGGTGACGGTGATCTACGGCGATACCGACAAGGTGTTCCACGGCCGCGGCACCTTCGGCTCGCGCTCGCTATCGGTCGGCGGCGGTGCGCTGCAAATGGCCGCCGAGCGCGTGATCGAGAAAGGCAAGAAGGTCGCCGGCCATCTGCTCGAAGCCGCGACCGCCGACATCGAATTCACCGGCGGCAAGTTCACCGTCGTCGGCACCGACAAATCGATTGATTTGACGGCGGTCGCGCGCGCGTCGTTCAATCCGGTGCGGATGCCGCCAGGACTGGAACTCGGCCTCGACGCCAATGCCGTCTTCCGGCCGCCGGCCGGCACCTTTCCCAACGGCTGTCACCTGTGCGAAGTTGAGATCGATCCCGATACCGGCGTCGCGGCGATCATGCGCTATGCGGTGGTCGACGATGTCGGCCGCGTCGTCAATCCATTGCTGCTCGAAGGCCAGATCCACGGCGGCATCGCCCAAGGCGCCGGCCAGGCGCTGTGCGAGGCGATGGTCTACGACCGCGATAGCGGCCAGCCGCTGTCGGGCTCGTTCATGGATTATTGCATGCCGCGCGCGACCGACTTCTGTCCGATCGAAGTCGGCGAGCATAACGTGCCGTCGAAAAGCAATCCGCTCGGCATCAAGGGCGCCGGCGAAGCCGGCTGCGTCGGCGCGCTGCCGGCGGTGATGAACGCGATCAACGACGCGCTGCTGCCGCTCGGCATCCGGCATTTCGACATGCCGGCGACGCCCGAGCGGCTGTGGCAGGCGATCCACACTGAGCGATCGACCTAGCGAGCCATCAATGTCGATACGGCGGGCACTCCTGGCGGTGATGCTCCTCAGTTGGGGAGCGGCTGCTCACGCGCAGCAACTAGAGCGCGGTTTGCCCGAGTGTACTCCAGAGGCAGTTGCGGCCGCGCGTGCGGGTACAGCAAAAGGTGACCCGGCGGCGACTTACAAAATGGCGCGTTATTACAGCACGGGGAAATGCATAGGCGGCGACGGCCAGGAGGCGATCAACTTATATATCAAGGCCGCCCATCTTGGATATGCGCCGGCCTTTTACAACCTTTGGATCATTGCCGCTGGCAGCGGCCAATACAAAAATGCCGAATTCTTTTTCCAAAAAGGTGCGGGGCTCGGTCATCGCGGATGCGAGTTACAGTTAGGTATTCTGTATTCATTTCCAATCCCGGATGTTGGCAACAACGCTAAAACGTACGGATGGCTATCCCTCTATGAGCTTCATGAGGGCAAGACTGACGACACGGCAAAATTATTGCCGAAGGTTGCAGCACGTCTAACACCCGCGCAGCGCGTTGAAGTCGAACGCCTCTTTGGCGAATTGAAACAGAAATACGGCTCATTACCTGAATTCCAACCGTAGAGACTTACGCGCCTACGCGGCGGCGGCCGTACGGCCTGTCACCGTGCGGCGTGCACGCGGTACCAGCGATAGGCGTCGGCAAGGCCGTCATTGAGGCGGATGCGCGGCCGCCAGCCCATCGCCTCGAGCTTGCCGGTGTTGAGCAGCTTGCGCGGCGCGCCGTCAGGCTTCGACGCATCGAAGTGGAAGGTGCCTTTGTAGCCGATGACGTCGGCAACCGTCTGGGCAAGCTCGGCGACGGTCAAATCCTCGCCCCAACCGACGTTGACATGGCTCTCGTCGGAATAGCGCTCCATCAGGAACACCAGCGCGTCGGCGAGATCGTCGACATGGAGAAATTCGCGCCGCGGCTTGCCGCTGCCCCAGATGTCCACATGAGGTGCGTTCTCGCGCCGCGCACGGTCGACTTTCATCATCATCGCCGGAATGACGTGGCTGCCTTCGAGATCGTAGCGATCGCCCGGACCGTAGAGGTTCGTGGGCTGGGCGGAAATAAAATCGCATTGCCACTGGCGGCGATAGGCCGCGCACAGCTTCAGGCCCGCGATCTTGGCGACGGCGTACCATTGATTGGTCGGTTCCAATGGACCCGACAGGAGCTCCGCCTCGACCATGGGCTGCTTGGCAAGCCGCGGATAGATGCACGACGAGCCGAGATAAAGCAGTTTCTTGACGCCGGTCTGCCGCGCCGCCTCGATCAGATTTCCGGCGATCATCAGATTGTCGTAGAGAAATTCCGCCGGCCGCGTCGAATTCGCGAGAATGCCGCCGACCGTCGCGGCGGTGACGAACAAGGCGTCGGGCTTGAACTTGCGCAGCAGCGCCTCGACGGCGTCCTGCCGGCGCATATCGGCTTCGCCCCGTCCAGCGGTCAACACCGTGCAATCGGCGTTACCGAGCCGGCGTACGACAGCGCTGCCAACCATGCCGCGATAGCCGGCGACCAGCACGCGCTTGCCAGCCAGGGGAAAGATCACTGGCGCCGCCGGCGCCGTTTTCGGCTCGCGCATCAGCCGACGCCCGTCGACGCGGCGCCGCGCGCCGGCGTTTCGAAGCCGGCGCGTTGCAGCGTCTTCTCTTGTTGCGCCAAACCGAGATCGTGCGTCACCATCAGTTTGATCAGTGCCTTGAAATCCATCTTCGGCTGCCAGCCGAGCGCCTTGCGCGCCTTCGAGGCATCGCCTTGCAGCGCATCGACCTCGGTCGGCCGCAGATAGCGCGCATCCAGCTCGACGTGCTTCGTCCAGTCGAGGCCGAGCTCGCCAAAAGCCGTCTCGACCAGTTCGCGCACGGCGTGCGATTGACCGGTGGCGACCACGTAATCGTCGGGCTTGTCCTGCTGCATCATCAGCCACATCGCCTCAACATAATCGCCGGCGAACCCCCAGTCGCGCCGCGCATCGAGATTGCCGAGATAGAGCTTGTCTTGCAGCCCTTCCTTGATGCGTCCGGCGGCGCGCGTCACCTTGCGCGACACGAACGTTTCGCCGCGCCGCGGGCTTTCGTGATTGAACAGGATGCCGTTGCAGATGAACAGGCCGTAAGCCTCGCGGTAATTCACCGCGTACCAATGCGCCGCCACCTTGCTCACGGCATAGGGGCTGCGCGGCTCGAATGGCGTCTTTTCGTGTTGCGGCGGCTTGGCGGCGCCGAACATCTCCGACGAGCCTGCCTGGTAGAAGCGGACCTTGCGTCCGCCGTGCGCGACGTGATCGCGCAACGCCTCGAGCAGCCGCAAGGTGCCGAGCGCATCGATGTCGGCGGTGTATTCCGGCACCTCGAACGAAACTTTGACGTGGCTTTGCGCGCCCAGATTGTAGACCTCGTCGGGCTGGACCTTTTCCAAAACCCGGCGCAGCACAGTGCCGTCCGACAGATCGCCGTAATGCAGCGTCAGATTGGCGCCGCCGACGTGCGGATCGTGATAGAGGTGGTCGATCCGGTCCGTGTTGAACAGGCTGGCCCGGCGCAGCATGCCGTGGACCGCATAGCCCTTGCCGACCAGCAGTTCCGTCAGATAGGCCCCGTCCTGACCGGTAACGCCGGTGATCAACGCGCGCTTAACCATGGGAGGTCCTCCTGCGGGTCACGACCCTATTACAATGCCGGCCGTTCCGCGACCTGCTTGTGACGGATAAGCCTTGAGGAATCAGGGCGAATCGATGCATTTTTGCGTTTGAGGACCCTTTTCGGATGAGCGAAGCCACCGCCCGCAAGATCGACCCGCAGCCCCTGCCGTTGCGCGCCACCGACCTCACTATCGTCATTCCGACGCTCAACGAGCGCGAAAACATCCGACCCCTGCTAGAACGCCTCGATCTGGCGCTCGCCGGCACGCGTTGGGAAGTGATCTTCGTCGACGACGATTCGACCGACGGCACGCCCGAAGCGGTGCGCGAAATCGGCCGCAGCGATCCGCGTGTCCGCTGCTTGCAGCGCATCGGCCGGCGCGGCCTGTCGACCGCCTGCATCGAAGGCATCCTGGCATCGGCGTCGCCGTTCGTCGCGGTGATGGACGCCGATTTGCAGCATGACGAATCGCTGCTGCCGGGCATGCTCAACGTCCTGCGCCACGAGCCTTACGACATCGTCGTCGGCTCGCGCTATGTCGCGGGCGGCGGCGTCGGCGAGTGGGACAAGACCCGCGCCGGCATGAGCGGTCTCGCCACCAAGCTGTCGCGTCTGATTTGCAAGACCAAGATCGCCGATCCGATGAGCGGCTTCTTCATGCTGCGCCGCGAGATGTTCGAAAGCGCGATGCGCAACCTCTCGGGCCAGGGCTTCAAGATACTGCTCGATCTACTCGCCTCGGCGCCGTCGGCGCCGCGGCTCAAGGAGCTGCCCTATCAGTTCCGCACCCGCCGCTACGGCAAAAGCAAGCTCGACACGATGGTGGCCTGGGAATTCGGCATGCTGTTGGCCGATAAACTGGTCGGCCATATCGTGCCGGTGCGCTTCGCGTTGTTCGCGATGATCGGCGCGCTCGGCGTCGTCGTCGATTTGATCGTGCTGTCGCTGTCGCTCGCGACGGGCTTCGGCTTCATCGCCGCTCAGGCGATCGCCACGCTGGTGGCGATGACCTCGAACTTCTTCCTCAACAACGTCTTCACCTACCGCGACCGGCAGCTCAAGGGCTGGCGCCTGTGGCGCGGCCTGTTCTCGTTCTATGTGATCTGCGCGTTGGGCGCGGTCGCCAATGTCGGCTTCGCCGCCTTCGTCTTCGCCGGCGACGCGCACTGGCTGGCCGGCGTCAAAGGCATTCCGTGGCTCGCCAGCGTCGCGGGCGTGATCGTCGGCTCGGTGTGGAACTACGCCGTGTCCTCGGTGTTTACCTGGAAGCGCAAGTAGCGCGGCGTCCTTATTGCCGGCGTTGCGGCCGCAGTTGATAGCGGTCGCCGGCGATCTTCTCGAACATCACGTCGATCATCGGATGGCTGATCGGACCATTTTCGGAATCCGGCAGCAGATTCTGTTCCGAGACATACGCCTCGTACGGACCGCCTTGGGCGTTTTGCGCCAGCAGGTGATAGAAGGGCTGATCCTTCGACGGCCGCCGGTCGGCCGGGATCGACTGATACCATTCCTCGGAATTGTTGAAGATCGGATCGACGTCGTAGATCACGCCGCGGAACGGATAAAGCCGGTGGCGCACGATCTGGCCGACCGCGAATTTGGCTTGCCGATAAATCACCTGGCCGCTGCAACCCATGGGGCCCCCGCCGGCGCGCCGTTGTCACACGCCAGAAACCTTAGGGTGATTCCGCCGTCACGCTCAAGCGACAACGCGTCGAGTCTCGCCGAAAGTCAGCGCTGGCCCTGATAGCGACGCGCCAGCCGCAACAGTTCGAGGTCGCAGGTTTGTTTGGCGATCTCTTCGAGATCCTCGAAATAGGTCCGCAGGCCGGCCGGGCTCAAGCGGCCGATCAGCCAGCCGACGAATTGCTCCGGCGTCTTGACCCAGGTGGGCAACGGATCGAGCCCGTGGCCGATCGGCAGCACCGCGCGCAGGATGCGCAAGCGCCGACGCCGCAACTGCTCGTCGACGAGGTCGGCTTCGAGCACCCACCCCGGGCGACTTTGCGCGCCACCACTGCGTCCGGCCATAGCGACTCAACCCCCGCGTCCGGCGCATGGTTGAATCCTGCGCCGTATTAAGATTACCAAAAGGTAATGTTAATATAGCGGAGAGAATTACTATTGCAAGCGCAAAAGCGCCACAGTAGACACGAAATATTCGACTGTTTCAGCCAAATAGTTAACGCGGAACTGTCAAGTCAAACCCAGATCGTTAATCTTCCGTCGGCGGCCTTGCCGTTCGCGGCGGCGCCGCGTCAAGCGCGCCGACGGCGGCGATGGCGTGCGTCAAACGTCGTTGCGAGGCGCGTCGCGCCGAAGCAATCCGGAGCCGACAGCTGGATTGCTGCGTTTCGCTCGCAATGACGCGATCATCGCGTCAGATTTCCGCCACTTCGCGGATGCCGGACACGGTTTGCAGCACGGCGGCGAGGCGCGGCGTCACCTTGAAGCCGCCCGGCAGCGCGATTTCGACTTCCCGCGCATCGTCCAACGCCACCACCACACTCACCCGCCCGCGGCCGCCGCTTTCGGCAGCAACCGCCTTGCGCACACCAGCCAGGGCCTCTTCGCGCTCCAGCACCAGCCGCAAGCCGGCCGCGGCGCCAGCGGCGACTTTGTCGAGCGCCTCGATGCGCTGCGCCGTCAGGCGGAACGTGTCGCCTTCAACCCGAACATCGGCGGTCACCAGCAACGGCTGACCGGAGTCCAGGAGCGGGCGGCTGTCGCGCAGCACTTCCGAGAACGCCATCACCTCATAGATGCCGCTCATGTCGGAGACCTGGAGAAAGGCGAAGCGGTTGCCGCGCGCCGAGGTGCGCTCCCTGCTGCCGATGATGACGCCGGCGAGCTTGACGCGCGTCTCGGCGCCCGCCGGCCGCCGCGCCAGATCCGCGAACCGCAACACGCCGAGCCGCGCCAGGCTCTTGCCATAGGGGCTGAGCGGATGGCTCGAGAGATAGAAGCCGATGGCTTCGAATTCCTTTTGAAGGCGTTCAGCGAGCGGCCAATCGGTCGCCGCCGGCAGCGCCGGGCCGGCGGCCGGACCCGCTGCACCGCCGAACAGGTTGACCTGTTGGCTGGTACGCTCGTTGGCGGCGGCGTTGGCATGGCGCAGCAACAACTCGATCGCGGCGAAGGCCTGGGCCCGGTTGGGCGCGATGGCGTCGAAGGCGCCCGCCTTCACCAGGCTCTCGAACTGCCGCTTGTTGAAATGCTTGGGATCGATGCGCGCAGCGAAATCGAACAGGGTCTTGAACGGACCGTGCGTCGCGCGCTCGGCGACCACCTCGCGCATCACGCCCGATCCCACGCCCTTGACCGCGGCGAGCGCGTAGCGGATCGCGCCGCCCTCGCCCGCCGCATCGACGGCGAATTCGACGTCCGACCGGTTGATGTCGGGCGGCAGCAGCTTGATGCCGAGCCGGTCGCATTCTTGTCGGAAGATATTGAGCTTGTCGGTATTGCCGAGATCGAGCGTCATCGACGCCGCCATGAACTCGACCGGATAGTTGGCCTTCAGATACGCCGTCTGGTAGCCGACCAGCGCATATGCGGCGGCGTGCGATTTGTTGAAGCCGTAGCCGGCGAACTTCGCCACTTGCTCGAAGATGTATTCGGCAAGCCGGTCGTTGACGCCATGCGCCTTGGCGCCGTCGATGAACTGTTTGCGCTGCGCCTCCATCTCGGACTTGATCTTCTTGCCCATGGCGCGGCGGAGCAGGTCGGCGCTGCCGAGCGAATATCCCGACAGCACCTTGGCGATCTCCATCACCTGTTCCTGATAGATGATGATGCCCTGGGTCTCCTCCAGGATCGGCTCGAGGTCGGGATGCATGTATTCCGGCCGCTCGTTGCCGTGCTTCACCGCGATATAGCGCGGGATGTTCTCCATCGGACCGGGCCGATAGAGCGCGTTGACCGCGACGATGTCCTCGAAGCGGTCGGCGTCGAGCTTCTTCAGCACGTCGCGCATGCCCGCGCCTTCGAGCTGGAACACGCCGACGGTCTCGCCGCGCGCCAGCAGCCGGAAAGTCTTGCTGTCGTCGAGCGGCAGATTGGTCAGATCGATCGCCACGCCGCGCGCAGCCAGCAGATCGCGCGCCTTCGCCAGCACGGTCAGCGTCTTGAGACCCAGGAAGTCGAACTTCACCAGCCCGGCAGCCTCGACATACTTCATGCTGAACTGCGTCACCGGCATCGACGAGCGCGGATCGCGATACATCGGCACCAATTCGTCAAGCGGTCTATCCCCAATGACCACGCCCGCCGCGTGCGTCGAGGCGTGGCGGTAAAGCCCTTCGAGCTGCAAGGCGATCTCGATCAGCCGCGCCACCTGCGGATCGTCGTCGCGCATCTGTTGCAACATCGGCTCTCCGTCGATTGCCTGCTGCAAGGTCACCGGCGCCGCCGGATTGTTCGGCACCATTTTGCAGATGCGGTCGACCTGACCGTAGGGCATGCCGAGAACGCGGCCGACGTCGCGCAGCACGGCGCGCGCCTGGAGCTTGCCGAAGGTGATGATCTGCGCCACGCGGTCGCTGCCGTACCGTTCCTGCACGTGACGGATGACCTCGTCGCGCCGGTCCTGACAGAAATCGATATCGAAGTCGGGCATCGACACGCGCTCGGGATTGAGAAACCGCTCGAACACGAGGCCGAGGCGCAGCGGATCGAGATCGGTGATGGTGAGCGACCAGGCGACCAGCGAGCCGGCGCCCGAACCGCGCCCGGGTCCGACCGGGATGTTCTGCGCCTTCGCCCACTGGATGAACTCGGCGACGATCAGGAAATAGCCGGCGAAGCCCATCTTGACGATGACGTCGAGTTCAAAAGCGAGCCGCTCGCGATAAGGCGCCGACGCGGCCTCGCGTTGCGCGGCGTCGAGATCGGGCGGCAATGCCCGCGCCAAGCGGCGTTCCAGGCCCGTGGCGGCGGCCTCGCGCAGCTCCGCCGCCTCGTCCCGGCCTGACGCGCTTTTGAACGGCGGCAGGATGGGTTGGCGCGGCTCGGGCATGAAGGCACAGCGTTGCGCGATCACCAGCGTGTTGTCGCAGGCTTCGGGCACGTCGGCGAAGGCGATGCGCATTTCGTTTGCCGACTTGAAATAATGTTCGTGCGTCAGCCGCTTGCGGTTGCCGTCGGTGATCGTCGTGCCTTGCGCGATGCACAGCAGCACGTCGTGCGCTTCGTAATCGTCGCGCTCGGCGAAATGGACGTCGTTCGTCGCGACCAGAGGCAAGTCGCGCGCCAGCGCCAATTCGATCAGCGCGGCGTCGATGCGCTCCTCGATCGCGGTGTTGTGGCGTTGGAGTTCGACATAGAGCCGGCCGGGGAAGAGCTCGGCGAGCCGCGTCAGGATCGCTTCAGCCGCCGATGCCTGGCCCTCGCCGATGAGCCGCCCGACCGGGCCTTTGGGACCGCCGGCGAGACAGATCAGACCGGAGGTATGACCGTCGAGCGCGGCAAGATCGAGCTGCGGCCCTTCGGCCGGCACGCTTTCGAGATGCGACTTGCTGACCAGCTTGAGGATGTTGCGATAGCCCGCCTCGCTTTGCGCCAGCAGCACCACCGGATCGGGCGGCAGCGGCGGGCCGATGCGCGCGGCGCGGTTGCCATTTTCGCCATCGCTTCGTCGGATACCCAGCTCGCATCCCACAATGGGCTGCACGCCCGCCTCGCTCGCCGCCATGGCGAACTCGAGCGCGCCGAAGAGATTGCCCGAATCGGCGATTGCCACGGCCGGCATGGCATGCCGACGGCAGAGCGCGACCAGATCCTTGATCTTGATGGCGCCGGATGACAGCGAATAGGCCGAGTGAACCCGCAGATGAACGAAATCGGCATGCGCCATGACGTCAGCTTCGCATAACGCGCGCAGTGGTCAAAGCGGTGCTACGCATCGATCCCCGCGTTTCACGGCCATCGCGACTCGGTCTTTCCCGCCCGTCGTCGCGAGGAGCGCGCGCGACGAAGCGATCCAGGAACTCCTGGATTGCTTCGCGCCGTTCGACGCTCGCAATGACGGCTATAAAAGACCTCCATGTCTCCGTGGTGACGCTCTTCGTCGCGTACGGCTTCGTTGCGCACGCCGGGTACCCCTCACCCCGACCCTCTCCCCGTCAGCGGGCGGCTAAGCTATATCCCCCCCGTCAGCGGGGAGAGGGAGGGCCCCGCGTCAGCGGGAGGGTGAGGGGCAGGACTCGCGCTTTCGGCATCAATCGTCGTCCGCACCAGCTCCGAAATTGGGTTCGTTTCGCAGATTTTAATTTTTTCGGCGCGG
>JBOHLR010000066.1:0-12925 GCA_050729555.1 Allostellaceae bacterium | reverse complement strand
GGCCTTGAGCCAGGCCGCCACCGCCTTGATATCGTCGACCGTGACGGTGCGGCCGTTCTCGAAGCGCACCAGATTCTCGAGCAGGACCTTGAGCGAGAACGGCAGGCGCGAAATGTCGCCCAATCCCGCCGCCTGGGCGGCTGCCGCGAGACTGAAATAATCGTAGGACTTGCCGCCGACCTGGAGCGTGCGGCGCGCCTTCAATGAATCTTGTCCGGTGACCGGCACGAGGCTCCCTCTCTCTTCTCTTCGCTAACGGGGCCGGGCGTCAACGGTTGCTGCTACCGCGTCCGGCACGCGAGATCAAGCGCAGCACGGCGACCATGCGCGCTGCGCAGGTGGCCGACCGGCCGGCGACCCCGGAATTGGCGATCACGCCGCCGCATACTATGATCGGCCCCCAGCGAACACCGACGTCGAGCGAGGCGATCTCCGCCCATGGCGTTGCCGGCCGGCCGTGCGACCGCACCTGCGGCGGCGCAGACCGTCACGTTTCCCGCCATCTTGTTGGCGTTGTCGGTCGCGTTCGTCTTCGCGGTCGCGATCGGCTTGTTCCTGTTCACCTGGCCGATCGCCGACGATTTCGTCCGTGCGGTCGAAGGCCGCACCCACGGCATTTTCGGCGGCGTCTGGATCGAATACACGACGTGGTCGTGCCGTTGGGCCGCCGGCTTCATCCACTTCGTCATTGCCGCGATACTGCCGCTGACGCGCTTCTACGGCGCCAGCCTGATGGCGATCATGCTCGCGTCGCTGGCGATGCTGTCGCCGTTCATCGCCAGCGTACTAGGCCTGCCCTGGCGTTCGCACGCGACGGTGCTGGTCGTCGCCGTCTTCGCCGCGCTGTGGTGGACGGAATCGCCGAGCATCAACGAGCTGTTCTTCTTTCGCGCCGCCGAAGTCGAATACCAGCTCGGCTGGTCGGCGGCGATCGCGCTCGCCTTCGCCGCTTGCCGTCTCGACCTGGCGGCGGCGCCCGTCGGCGTCGTGCGTCTTGCAACCCTGGCTGTCGCGGTCTTTTTCGTCAGCGGCCTGCATGAGCTTGCAGCTTCGCTTGAAGTCGGCCTGTTCGCCGTCGTCGCCGTCGCGATGCGTCTCGCCTGTGGCCGCTGGCGGCCGGCGGCGCTGGTCGGGTTCGTTGCCGCGCTGATCGGGCTTGCGGTGATCGTCGTCGCGCCCGGCAACGACGCGCGCGAGGCCGCGGTCGGCGCCGCACCGGCCTTGTCCGCGCTTGTCGGCATGGCGCTCGAACAGATCGCGCGCTATGTCGCGCTCTGGATCATCGACCCCAAGACGCTCGCCGCCGCCGGCTTGCTGATTGCGTTGCGCGCACGCGGCGCCATCGCGCCGCGTTGGAGCGAGCGGCTCAACGGATCGGCGCGTTGGGCGCTCACCGGATTGTTTGCGGCCGTGCTGATAGCACTTTACGTCGTCCCGGCGGTGGCGCTCGGCGGCGCCGTGCCGGCGCGCACGCTGGCCGGAATCCACCTGGCGTTCCTTTGCGGCGGTCTGATCGTCATCAGCGCCTGGGCGCCACAGGCCGTCGGCGTCCTCACCGCGCGACGGATCGACAGCGGCCGGGCCGTGCGCTGGCTGCTGGTGGCGCTGGCCGTGACCTTGCCGGCGAGCCGCAACATCGTCGCCGGCATCGCCGATTTGCGCGGACCGGCCGAATCGTTTCACGCCTTCATGGCCGCGCGCGATTCGACGCTGCACCGGCTGCAAGCTGCCGGCACCACGAGCGCGGTGCTGCCGGTGATCGCCAAGGCCGACTTTCCGCGCTCTTATGTCTTCCACGCCGACATCCGCGGCGACGACCCATTCTGGATCAACCGCTGGACGGCTCGCTATTACGGCCTGACGGCGATTCGCGCCGCCGAAAGCCCCGCCGGCCGCTGAACAGGCCTGGGCACGGCCTTTTGAGCCAAATCGGTGATCGGGCCGACCCGACCTACAAATCATGCTTTCGCCACATTTCGATCCAAATCGGGTCTCAATCCCGGGCTTTCATCGCGGCCGGTGAGAGACATTTGGCTTTTGGCTTGTCTCGCATCTCCATGAAGCGGTCGCCCCCCGACCGCTCTAATTCGACGGCCTCGGTACCTCCCCCACCGAGGCCGTCACTTTTTTAACCGGACCGCGGCGATTCGCCGGAGCCGACGTGCCCGGCGCATGGCATAGTGCCGCGCCATGGCGGGCCGGGAATCGCAGAAATCATTTACCGGTGAAGGGCTTGCGTGCCGCCGCGGCGAACGCCGGGTGTTCAAAGGCGTCGCCTTCGCATTGGCGCCGGGCGACGCGCTGCTGCTCGGCGGACCCAACGGCAGCGGCAAGACCAGCCTGTTGCGCCTCATGGCCGGTCTCGCCCAGCCGGAAGACGGCGTGATCGCATGGGATGGCGACGCCATCGCCAACGATCCGGCCGCCCATCGGGCGCGCCTCCACTACATCGGTCATCAGGACGCCGTGAAGCCGGCCCTGACCGCCGAAGAGAATCTGGCATTCTGGGCCGGAATGCGCGGAACAGATGGCGGCGCCACCGACGCGTTGCGCCGCTTCCGTCTCGACGCGCGCGCCACCTGGCCGGCGCGTTATCTGTCGGCCGGCGAGCGCAAGCGGCTGGGTCTGGCGCGGCTGATGGCGTCGCCGGCGACGCTTTGGCTGCTCGACGAGCCGACCACCAGCCTCGATGCGGAAGCCACCGAGATCCTGCTGACGGCAATTGCCGACCATCGGCGCGCCGGCGGCTGCATCGCGCTGGCGACGCACGCGCCGCTGCCGTTGCCCGGCGCGCAGACTCTGTCGCTCGCCGGCCACGCCACCTGGAGACAGGGATGAGCGGCTTCGCCGCGCTGCTGACGCGCGATCTGCGGCTGGCGTTCCGTCAGGGCGGCGACGTCGCCAACGTCGTCGCATTCTTCGCGCTGGCGGTGATCCTGTTTCCGTTCGGCGTCGGACCCGATCCCGATTTGCTGGCGCGCATCGCCGCCGGCGTCTTGTGGGTCACGGCGTTACTCGCGGCATTGCTGTCATTGGAACGGCTCTTTGATGCCGACTTCCAAGATGGAAGTCTTGAAGCCCTCTCTCTCATGCCGGTGCCGCTCGAAATTCAGGTGCTGGCGAAATGCGTGGCACATTGGCTCACCACCGGTCTGCCGCTGACGATCATCGCGCCGCTGCTGGCGTTGGTGCTGCACTTCGACGCAGCCGGCTATCCGGCGCTGATCGCGGCGCTGCTGCTCGGCACGCCGGTGCTGAGCCTGATCGGTGCGATCGGCGCGGCATTGACGCTGGGCGCGCGCCGCGCCGGCGTGCTGTTGTCGTTGCTGGTGCTGCCGCTTTACATTCCGGTCCTGATCTTCGGCGTTGCCGCCAGCGAAGCGGCCGCCTTGGGTCTCGAATCGCGGCCGCATCTTTTGCTGCTGGCGGCGCTGCTCGCCGGGTCGCTGGCATTGGCGCCGTGGGCGGCAGCGGCGGCCTTGCGCCAGGCGCTCGAATAGCAGAAAAACCGGCCATGCAGCGCTTCGCCAATCCGGCCCGTTTCATGCGCCTTTCGGCCGCTCTGCTGCCATGGTGCAGCGTCGCGGCGGCGGTGCTGATCGCGATCGGACTCTTTGGCGCGCTGTTCATCGCACCGCCCGACTATCAGCAGGGCGAAGCGGTCAAGATCATGTACGTGCACGTGCCGTCGGCCTGGCTGGCGAGCCTGGTCTATGCCGTGATGGCGATCGCGAGCGCGGTGGCGCTGATCTGGCGGCATCCGCTGGCGCATATCGCCGCCGAAAGCGCCGCGCCCGTCGGCGCCGGGTTCACTTTCGTCTGCTTGGCCAGCGGCTCGCTATGGGGCGAGCCAATGTGGGGCACCTGGTGGGTATGGGACGCGCGGCTCACCTCGGTGCTGGTGCTGTTCTTCCTCTATTTGGGCTTCATCGCGCTCGCCAACGCCTTCGACGACCGCACGCGCGGTTCGCGCGCCGCAGCGATCCTCGCCATCGTCGGCGTGGTCAACCTGCCGATCATCAAATTCTCGGTCGATTGGTGGAACACGCTGCACCAGAAGGCGAGCGTATTCCGCATGGGCGGTCCGACCATCGCCGTCTCGATGCTGTGGCCGCTACTCGTCATCGCGGCGGGATTCCTGTTCCTGTTCGCAGTCCTCCTCATGCTGCGCATGCGGACCGCGTTGTTGCGCGCCAAGCTGCGCGCGCTGCGTTTCGGCGCGTGATGGCGCAGTTTTTCGCCATGGGCGGCTATGCCCGCTTCGTCTGGCCGGCCTATGGCGTCGCGGTGGTCGTGCTCATCGGCCTGCTGGTGCATAGCATGACCGGCTATCGCCGAGCGCAACGCGCGCTCGACGCCGAGGAACGGCGATGACGCGCAAGCGGCGGCGGCTTTATTTCGTGCTTGGCGGCGTCGCGCTGCTCGGCCTCGCGGTCGGGCTGACGCTGTCGGCGCTCAACGACAATCTGGTCTTCTTCTACGGCCCGTCCGATCTTTATGCGCAACATATTCCGCCGGGCCGCCTGGTGCGCATCGGCGGCCTGGTGGCCGCCGGCAGCGTCAAGCACGAGGCCGACGGCTCGACGCTCGATTTCACCGTCACCGACGGACGCAAATCCGTGCCGGTGACCTATCGCGGCACGGTGCCCGATCTCTTCCGCGAAGGTCAGGGCGTCGTGGTCGAAGGCCGACTGACGCCCAGCGGCGGCTTCAAGGCGACGACCTTGTTGGCCAAGCACGACGAGCGCTATATGCCGCCCGAAGTCGTCGATGCGCTGAAGAAGGCCGGCCGCTGGCAGGAAGGCGAAAACGGCAAACCGGTTCCGCCGGCGACGCCCGCCGCGACCGGAGCGAACCCATGATCATCGAACTCGGTCATTTCGCGCTCATCCTGGCGCTGGCGGTGGCGATGTTGCAGACCGGGTTAACGCTCACCGGCGCGGCGCGCAACGACCTCAATCTGATGGCAGCGGGCCGGTTGGCGGCGATGGCGCAATTCGCGCTCATCGCGCTCGCCTTCGCGACGCTGGTGCATGCCTATTTCGTGTCGGATTTCTCGGTCGCCAACGTCGCCGAGAACAGCAGCAGCGCCAAGCCGCTGCTCTACAAGCTGACCAGCGTGTGGGGCAACCACGAGGGCTCGATGGTGCTGTGGGTGCTGATCCTGGCGCTTTACGGCGCGGCAATCGCCTGGTTCGGCGACGCCATGCCGCCGCGGTTGTGCGCGCGCGTGCTCGGCGTCAAAGGGCTGATCGCCATCGGCTTCCTGCTGTTCATCCTACTGACGTCGAATCCGTTCCTGCGCCTGTCGCCGGCGCCGGAAGAAGGCATGGGCCTCAACCCGATCCTGCAGGACCCCGGCCTCGCCTTTCATCCGCCGTTCCTTTATCTGGGGTATGTCGGCTTCTCGGTTGCTTTCGCCTTCGCGGTCGCGGCGCTGATCGACGGTCGCGTCGACGCCGCCTGGGCGCGCTGGGTGCGGCCGTGGACGCTGGCATCGTGGTGTTGCCTGACGCTCGGCATCGCCATGGGTAGCTGGTGGGCCTATTACACGCTCGGCTGGGGCGGCTGGTGGTTCTGGGATCCGGTCGAGAACGCATCGCTGATGCCGTGGCTGGCCGGCACGGCGCTGCTGCATTCGGCGATCGTGGTCGAGCGCCGCGACACGCTCAAGAGCTGGACGATTCTGCTGGCGATCCTGACCTTTTCGCTGTCGCTGGTCGGCACCTTCCTGGTGCGCTCGGGCGTGCTCACGTCGGTGCACGCCTTCGCGCTCGATCCGCGCCGCGGCGTCTTCATCCTGGTGCTGCTGTGCATCGCCATCGGCGGTTCGCTGGCGCTTTACGCCTGGCGTGCGCCGACGGTCGAGCCGGGCGGCGTGTTCGCACCGATCTCGCGCGAAGGCGCGCTGCTGCTCAACAACCTGATCCTGGCGAGCTGCTGCGCCACGGTGTTTATCGGCACGCTGTACCCGCTATTCCTCGACGCGGTCGGCGGACCCAAACTGTCGGTCGGCTATCCGTTTTTCGACCGGACCTTCGTGCCGCTGATGATTCCGCTGTTGCTGGCGGTCGGCCTCGGACCCTTGCTGGCCTGGAAGCGCGGCGATTTTCTCGGCGCGTTGCAGCGGCTGTGGGCGGCGTTCGCAGCTGTCATCGCCGCGATGCTGGTGGCGTTTTATCTGAGCCACGGCGGCCCGGTGCTGTCGGTGCTCGGCGTCGGTCTCGCCGCCTGGATGGGCGGCGGCGCGGTGGTCGAGATCGCCGACCGGCTGCGCCTTTTCCGCGCGCCGTGGTCCGAAATCATCCGCCGCGCGCTCGCCCAGCCGCGCGCCTCCTATGGCATGACGCTGGCGCATTTCGGCCTGGCGGTGACCGTCGCCGGCATCGCGGCCTCGGGCTTCGAGCAGCAGGGCATCGCGCTGCTCCATCTCGGCCAGACGCTGCCGGTGGCGGGTTATACGCTGCGCTTCGACGGCATCGGCCGGCACGAGGGCATCAACTACACCGCCGACCGCGGCGACTTCACCTTGCTCGACGGCACGCGCGTCGTTGCACAGCTCGAACCCGAGCGGCGTTTCTTTCCGCTCCAGCAGCAGACGGTGAGCAAGACCGCGATCCACACCAATTTCTTCGCCGACTTCTACCTGGCGCTTGGCGACCCCGACAATAAAGGCGGCTGGGCCGTCCGTGCCTATTGGAAGCCGCTGGTGCCGTTTATCTGGATCGGCGGCGTGATCATGGCCTTCGGCGGCGTCGTCAGCTTGAGCGACCGGCGCTGGCGCGTCGGCATCGCCGCCCGCCGCGCCGGCAAAGCTGCGCTGCCGGCGGACGGGAGCCGCGCATGAGCTGGCGCCGGGCGATTTATCTTTTGCCGCTGGTGGCCTTTGCCGCTCTCGCCATCTACCTCTCGCACGGTCTCGCGCCCGGCTATAACCCCGAGCTCCTGCCGTCGGCGTTGATCGACAAGCCGGCGCCGGCCTTCGACCTGGCCGGTCTCAAGGGCGAGGCGCCGCTTACCAATCGCGCGTTTACCGACGAGATCGTCTTCGTCAATTTCTTCGCGTCGTGGTGCGTACCATGCCGCGCGGAAAGCCCGGTACTGATGGATCTTTCGCGCCGCAACGTCATCGTGCTGTACGGCATCGACTACAAGGACAAGCCGGCGGATGCGGAGAAATTCCTGCAGCAATACGGCGACCCCTATCGCCGCATCGGCATCGACGACAGCGGCCGTACCGCCATCAATTTCGGCGTCTATGGCGTGCCCGAGACCTATGCCATCGACCGCACCGGCCATATCCGCTGGCGCCACGTCGGGCCGCTGACCGACGACGTCGTGAAGAACGAAATTATGCCGCTGCTGCAACGTCTGGGGGCGTCGTGATCCGCGCGCTCATCGCCGCGGCGATCCTGCTCGGCGCGATGCCGGCGGCGCTCGCGGTCGAGCCGGGCGAGATGCTGAAAAATCCCGCGCTCGAGACGCGCGCCGAAGCGATCGGCAAGCAACTGCGCTGCGTGGTTTGCCAGAACGAGTCGATCGAGGATTCGGGCGCCGATCTCGCGCATGACCTGCGCGTGCTGATCCGGGAACGGCTGACGGCGGGCGATAGCGACGCGCAGACGATCAAATACGTCACCGACCGCTACGGCGAATTCGTCCTGCTCAAGCCGCCGGTCGAGCCGGCGACGTATCTGCTGTGGTTCTCGCCGTTCGCCATCCTGATCTTGGGCGCCGCCGGTGCGTGGTTCTATCTGCGCCGCCGGCCGGCGCCGCCGGACGAGCCGCTCGATCTCGACCAGCGCCGGCAGCTCGAACGGCTGCTGCTCGACGACCAATGATCTTCGCCCTCGCCCTGCTGTTCGTCACCGTGGCGGTGCTTGGCACCGTGCTGTCGCCGTTGTGGCAGCGCGCCGGGCGCGCGTTGACACGCGGCCGGTACGATCGCGCGGTCTATCGCGACCAGTTGAACGAGATCGAGCGCGATGTCGCTCGTGGCCTCGTCCGGCCCGAGGATGCGGCCGCGGCGCGGCGCGAGATCGAGCGCCGCATTCTGGCCGCGGCGGACGAACCCGATGCGCCCGTCGTCCGTGCGCCGCGGCGCGGTCTCGCCGCCATCCTTGGCATTTGCGCCGCCGCCTTCGCGCTCGCGGTCTATATCGTGCTGGGATCGCCGGGCCTGCCCGACCTGCCGTTCGCCAATCGCGCGGCGCCGGAAGCGCAGCAGGCGATGATCGAGAACATGGTCGCGGGCCTCGCCACCAAGCTGAAAAGCAATCCGCAGGACGCGCAGGGCTGGGCGATGCTCGGCCGCTCCTATGCGGTGCTGGGCGAAACCGACAAGGCGATCGACGCCTATGAGCACGCCCACCAGCTCAAGCCCGACGATCCGCAGATCGCGTTGGCCGAGGCGGCAGCGATGCTGAACGGCCGCAAGCTCGAAGATCCGGTGCCGCAACGCGCCGTCGCGCTGCTCAAGGTCGTCACCGCGCAGCAGCCCGACCAGCCGATGGCGCTGTGGTTCCTCGGTCTGGCGGCGGCGCAGCAGCGGGATTTTGCGCAGGCGCGCGACGACTGGACCCACCTGCTGCGGGTGATGCCGGCCGATGCGCCCGAACGCGACACGGTCAATGCCGCGCTCGACGCGATCAAGGACAAGTAGGCGGGCTTGGCCGCCGGCAAGCCGGCGCGGTAGAGTTTCGCCAGGGAGGCAACGATGGACGCGCGGCAAGACGCGCCCCTCTGGGAGCCGACGCCCGAGCGCATTGCGGCGACCAATCTGCGGCGTTTCATGGACGAAGCCGGCCGCCGCACCGGCCGCCGGTTCGGCGATTTCGCCGGCCTGCACCGCTGGTCGATCGAGGATCGCGAAGGCTTCTGGCGGCTGATCTGGGATTGGGGGCGGGTGATCGGCGAGCCCGGCGCCGCGGTGCTCGAAGCCGGCGACCGGATGCCGGGCGCGCGTTTCTTCTCAGCGGCGCGGCTCAATTACGCCGAGAATTTGCTGCGCAAGCGCGACGGCAGCGACGCGCTGGTCTTCCGCGGCGAGGACAAGGTGCGCCGCCGCCTGTCATGGGCCGAACTTTACGATCAGGTATCGCGCCTGGCGCAGGCGATGAAGGCCGACGGCATCGGTGCCGGCGACCGCGTTGGCGGCATCCTCGCCAACATGCCCGAGGCGATCACCGGCATGCTGGCGGCCGCGTCGCTCGGCGCGGCGTGGTCGTCGTGCTCGCCGGATTTCGGCGTCAAAGGCGTGCTCGACCGTTTCGGCCAGATCGAGCCCAAGCTGATGCTGGCGGTCGACGGCTATTTCTACAACGGCAAGACCTTCGACAACGGCGACAAGAACCGCGAAATCGCGGCGGCGCTGCCGTCGCTCAAGCGCACCGTCGTCGTGCCCTATATCGGCAATGGCGATCCGCCCGCCGGACTCGCCAACGCGAAAGGCTACGCCGCCTATGTCGCGCCTTATGCGCCACGCGCCATCGACTTCGCGCGGCTGCCGTTCAACCATCCGCTCTACATCATGTATTCGTCGGGCACGACCGGCGTGCCGAAATGCATCGTGCACGGCGCCGGCGGATCGCTTTTGAAGCACATCGTCGAGCAGCAGCTGCATTGCGATCTCAAGGACGGCGACCGGCTGTTCTATTTCACCACCTGCGGCTGGATGATGTGGAACTGGCTTGCCACCGGCCTCGCGGCGGGCGCGACGCTGCTGCTCTACGACGGCTCGCCGTTCCATCCGTCGGGCAACGTGTTGTTCGATTACGCCGACAACGAGCGCATGACGCATTTCGGCGCGTCGGCCAAATACATCGACTCGGTGCTCAAGGCCGGCCTCGAACCGGCCAAGACGCACAAGCTTTCGACCGTGCGGTATCTCAGCTCGACCGGCTCGCCGCTGTCGCCCGAAGGCTTCGATTTCGTCTATCGCGGCATCAAGCGCGATCTGTTCATGGCTTCTATCTCGGGCGGCACCGACATCATGGGCTGCTTCGTCATGGGCAATCCGATCGGCCCGGTGTGGCGCGGCGAGATCGCAGCGCCGGTGCTCGGCATGGCGGTCGACGTGTTCCGCGACGACGGCAGCCGCGCGGCCGACGACGAAAAAGGCGAGCTGGTCTGCACCCGCGCCTTCCCGTCAATGCCGCTCGGGTTCTGGAACGATCCGGGCGACGTCAAGTACCACGCCGCCTATTTCGAGCGCTTCGCCAATATCTGGTGCCACGGCGATTACGCCGCGCGCACGCGCTACGGCGGCTTCGTCATCCATGGGCGCTCGGACGCGGTGCTCAATCCCGGCGGCGTGCGCATCGGCACCGCCGAAATCTATCGCCAGGTCGAGCAGATTCCCGACGTGCTCGAATCGCTGGTCGTGGCGCAGGAATGGCAGAGCGACGTGCGCGTGGTGCTTTTTGTGAAGCTGCGCGACGGCGTCACGCTCGACGAGGCGCTGATCCAGCGCGTCAACCGGCAGATCCGCGCCAATGCCAGCCCGCGCCATGTGCCGGCGCGCACGGTCCAGGTCGCCGACATTCCGCGCACCAAAAGCGGCAAGATCGTCGAGCTCGCGGTGCGCGAAGTGGTGCACGGACGGCCGGTGAAGAACCTCGAGGCGCTGGCCAATCCCGAAGCGCTCGCCTATTTCCGCGACCGGCCTGAGCTGCGCAGCTAAGTCGCCAGCTTGTCGACGATCTTCGCCAAGTCGACGTCGCGCTTCGACAGGCCGCCAGCATCGTGGGTCGATAGCGTGATTTCGACCTTGTTATAGACGTTGAACCATTCGGGATGGTGGTCCATCTTTTCGGCCGCGAGCGCCACCTTGCTCATGAACCCCCAGGCATCGGCGAAGGTGCGGAATTGAAAGCTCTTCTTGATCGCGTCGCGGCCGGCGACCTCCGCCCAGCCCGGCAGGCCCTTGAGCGCCTCGGCGCGCGCCGTACCCGTCAGCTTATCGACCATCGTCTGCCTCCTTTGCTGCCGCGATGAGTGAGCCGTCAACGGCGCCGACCTTGGCCGACCTCGAGGCGCTGGCGCACCGCGCTCTCGCCACCATCCCCGGGCGCCTCAAGCACCACGTCGGCAATGTCGTTATCCGCGTCGACGAGTTTCCCGACGAGGATACCGAGAGAGAGATGGAGCTCGAAAGCCCTTTCGACATCCTCGGCCTCTATCGCGGCGTGGGCATGCCCTACAAGAACGTCAGCGACCCACGACCGGCGATCGACATGATTTTCCTCTATCGCCGGCCGATCCTCGATTATTGGTGCGAAACCGGCGACGACCTCTACCGCGTCGTGCGCCATGTCCTGATTCACGAGATCGGCCATCATTTCGGCTTCAGCGACGACGACATGGAGCGCATCGAAGCGGAGGGGGCATGAGCGAAACACCGAATCCCGGGCTGGCCTATTGGAGCGGCGAAGGCGGCGACCATTGGGCCCGGCAAAACGATTTCACCGAAACCCTGCTCGCGCCGGTGATGGCGCCGCTGATCGCGGCGGCCGCGGCCAAGCCGGGCGAGCGCGTCGTGGACACCGGCTGCGGCTGCGGCGCATTGGCGCTGGCGCTCGCCAAGGCCGTCGGGCTGCAAGGTCGTGTCCTCGGCGTCGACATATCGCCGGCGATGCTGGCGGTCGCCCGCCAGCTGACGCCTCCCGGCGCGCACGCCGAATTCATCGAGGCGGACGCCACGACCTATGCGTTTCCGCGTGGCGGGTTCGACCTTCTGGCATCGCGCCACGGCGTGATGTTCTTCGCCGATCCGGTGCGCGCCTTCGCCAATTTGCGCAGCGCGCTGAAACCCGGCGGCCGTCTCGTTTTCTCTTGCTTCCGCACACCCAAGGACAATCCGTGGGCGATGACGCCTTTAGAGGCGGCCTATCAAGTGATGCCGCGCTTGCCCAAGCCCGGGCCCGAGGATCCCGGCCCGTTTTCCTTTGCCAATCCGGCGCGGGTCGAGCGCATCCTCGGCGGCGCGGGCTTCACCGCAGTCAAGATGACACCGCACGATTTGAGCTTCGACATCGCGGCGAGCGGCGGGCTCGAGACGGCGGTCGGATACATGATCGACATCGGCCCGGCGAGCCGCACCTTCGACAAAGGCAACACGGCGGCGCGCGCGAAGATCGAGGCCGCGCTACGCGCGGGACTCAAGCCTCACGTCAAGGGCAAGTCGGTGCCCCTGGCTGCCGGTATCTGGATCGTGACGGCGCGCAATCCCTAAAGCAGCGCGGCGACGCGCCGGCGCAATTCCGGGACCAGCGTTCGCCGGAACCAGGGATTGTTCTTCTCCCACGCGGTCGTGCGCCACGACGGATGCGGCAGCGGCAAGGTTCCCGCCGGCGCCGACCGCCACGCCTTGACCGTCTCGGTCATGCTCTGCCGCTTGGCGTCCGGCATGTAGTAGTCGATGGCATAAGACCCGACGAGCAGCGTCAGCGCGACTTTGGGCAGGTGCGCCAGCAGGTCCGGATGCCAGAGCGGCGCGCATTCCGGCCGCGGCGGCAGGTCGCCGCCTTTGCCGTCGCGGCCCGGATAGCAGAACGCCATGCCCATCACCGCGACGCGACGGCCGTCGTAGAACGTATCGCGGTCGACGCCCATCCAATCGCGCAAGCGGTCGCCGCTGCGGTCGTTGAAGTTGAGGCCGGTTTCGTGAACGCGCGTGCCGGGCGCCTGGCTCAGGATCAGGATGCGGGCGCCGGGCGCGACCTGGAGCACCGGCCGCGGACCGAGCGGCAGATGCTTGGCGCAGACGCGACAGCCACCCAGCCGGACGAGCAGCGCGTCGAGGCTTTCGGCTGGCGGTTTGAGCGCAGCGCGGGTCATGGCGCGAAGCTTAACGCGAAAAAGAAAGCGGCGCCTCTTAGCGGGCGCCGTCTTTCCGTCCTCGGGCCGCCCAAACTGGTTCGTTAAG
>JBOHLR010000065.1:0-12999 GCA_050729555.1 Allostellaceae bacterium | reverse complement strand
GCGCCGGTCACTTCCTCGCGGCCCGACGATTGGACGTGAATCGCGGCGCGCTGCAACACACGCTGGAAGCTCGCCGTCGGTTTGGCGTCTTCGACGTGCGTCGCGACCAGATTGACCAACTCATTGTCGACGTAATTGACCAGCTCGCGGCGAAGCTTCTCGATGTCGACGGTGCAAGCGCGCAACACCGCCATCGCATCCTGATCCTCGGTCAGCGCCAGCAGCAGGTGCTCGAGCGTCGCATATTCGTGCCGGCGCTCATTGGCATAGCCGAGAGCGCGATGGAGGGTCTTTTCGAGATTACGCGACAACATCGAAGTCAATCCTTCTACTGGTCACAGGCTCCTGGGTGCGGGTCAGTCCTTCTCCAGGGTACATTGCAACGGGTGTTGGTGCTGGCGCGCGAAATCCATCACCTGCGTCACTTTCGATTCTGCGACTTCGTAAGTATACACGCCGCAGACGCCGACGCCGCGGCGATGCACGTGCAACATGATGCGGGTCGCCTCGTCGCGGCTTTTGCCGAAGAACCGCTCGAGAATGTGCACGACAAACTCCATCGGCGTGTAATCATCGTTCAACATCAGGACTTTGTACATCGAAGGCTTTTTCGTCTTGGGCTTTGCCTTGACGATGACGCCCGTCGACGGTCCTTCGTTGCCATTACGTTTCTCGATATCGCTCATCGCACGAACTGCCTGATCGAACGCGACTCCGCCCCCGCTTTGACCGCGTTGGCCATGATATTGGATGCCTGCGACGGCGTAAAAGGGGCAATTACACGCCGTCGCGAGCCTTCCGGCCGCGTCTTTAGCCTACGGTCGGCTCGTTAACAGCCTGACAAGTTCGGCGTGTGCGGCCCGTATACGGGCCTGCAAGCCGTTCAGTTGTCGCCGTCGGAGCGAATCAGGCTGTGACCGGCCGCGCCAGCTTGGTCAGGGCCGTCTCGATGCAGTCGCCGAGCGGCGCCCAGGTACCGTTGGCGAGCGCAACGCCGAGTTCCGACAGACGCGCGCTGCGTTCGACCAGCGCTTCGAGCGCGGTCTTCGTGAGGCCGGCCTGGATCTCAATGACACGGTCGAATGTCCGTGCGACAAGCAAGTCCATGGTCGCTGCCCCTGTCACCACGAGGGTCTGGCGGGCGCAGCCCACCGCCTCGCTGGCAATCGCCTCGACGCCGTCGGCCCAAGCAGCATTGGCCTTAAGGACCGCGTCGAAATTCTCGCGCGACACCGGCCGCGAACTCATCGTAATAGCCGCGCGCCCACGCTGCCGCGGTCGTCGCCGCACGTTTCGCCTCAGCGGCGCTGGCTTGCGGCGGCATCGCCGTCACTGCGGGTTTCTTGCGTTTGGGCGTCATTGGGGCCTCCTGCTCACGAATCGATTACGCCGCGCGGCACAATCCAGGTCTCTTGCTGCGCTGCAACAAAGTCATATTGCCACGCTCGTGTGTCAGTACCGTGTGTCAAGAGAGGGTGCTTCGAACGCTCCGACCCGGCGGTTCGCCATGTAAATGCGACTGCCGCGGCTAACGTCCGGGAACGCCGCAATCACGCGCGCATCCCTATTTCCCCGAAAACTTTACCTGAGAAGGCGGAATAACTGGACAGAGATTCACCAAATTTCTAATCTGTTCCAAGGCCTTCGGGCACTGGTTTGTATCCGTTTGCGACGCACGCAGACGGTTGAGGGACGTTAGATTTTCGGGGGAATAGTTGTTTGTGGGGTGAAGACAGAATGATTGCCGCGGCGTCACTACGGTGTGCGCGATGCCGGCGCGGGTGGATCGTTACCTGTGCCGTTTTTTTACTCTTTTTCGGCATAGCGCAGCCGGTGTTCGCAAAGGGCCACACGCTGCGTTCGCCCTATCCGCCCGGTGATATCTCATCGATCATTATCGACGCCCAAACCGGCAAGGTGCTGAGCGAACACAATGCCGACCGGCCCGATTATCCGGCGTCGCTAACCAAAATGATGACGCTCTATCTCGCGTTCGGCGCGTTGGAGCAGGGCAAGATTTCGCTCGGTAGCGAATTTGTCGTGTCGGCGCACGCGGCGCGGCAGGCGCCGTCGAAGCTCGGCCTGCGTCCCGGTCAACGTATCGCGGTGCGCGACCTGATCCTTGCGGTCGTCACGCATTCAGCGAATGACGCCGCCGTGACGATCGCCGAGAACCTTGCCGGCAGCGAGTCCGCGTTCGCCCAGCGCATGACGGCGACCGCGCACGCATTAGGCATGACGGCGACGACGTTCCGCAACGCTTCGGGCCTGCCCACGCCGCCGAATATGAGCACCGCGCGCGATCTGGCGACCCTTGCGCGGGCGCTGTGGCGCGACTACCCGACTGAATACCGTTTCTTCGCGACGGAGGAATTCACCTATCGGGGCACGGTCTACGACACGCACAATCATCTGATGGCGAGTTTCGCTGGCATGGACGGCATCAAGACCGGTTACATCCACGCCTCGGGATTCAATTTGGCGGCATCGGCCGTTCGCAACGGGCAGCGGCTAATCGGTGTCATCATGGGCGGCAGCTCGGCTCATTCCCGCGACTTGCAGATGGCCGGTCTGCTTGACGACGCCTTCGCCGGCGTCGTGCCAGCGGCCGATACCACGCTGCGAACCGCGAGCAACGACAACGCATCCAACGCCGCCGACGCACCGTCGCCGATGGCCGAGCTCAACCTGGTGCAAAATGCCGAGGCGGCGGTGCCGCAACCGGCTCCGAAGCCGCCGGCGCCGACGCTCCGCGCGCTGAAGAACAGTCATACGTGGGAGATCCAGGTCGGCGCCTTCGGCAGCCAGAACGCGGCCGAGCATGCGGCCAAGCTCGCACTCGTCCGGCTCCGCTTGCCGGAGAAGGCCGGGCACGTCGTGCCGCCGGCGCCGGGCGACAAGGAACCGCTGTTCCGCGCTCGCATTGCTGGGTTCACGCAACGCGAAGCCGAAAATGCATGCCGCGTGTTGCGCGAAAAGCTGCATGGCCACAAATTGTGCGCCGTCATCGCGCCAGTCCAGGCGATCGCGGCGGCATTGCCGACGCCGCGGCCGATTGATTTGCACTTGCCGACTCCGACGCCAGCGGCCGCAGCCGCAGCCCCGGCAACGCCGACTGCCGCTCCGGCGGCGCCTGCGACCAACGCCAATCCAACGACGCCGGTCGAAGCCGACAAAAGCAACTAGACTGATTCGCGGCCGTAGAACTCGGGCGGTGGCATGATGCCGCTGGCCTTGAGCTGTTCGGCGAGCGACCCTTTGAGCCGCTCCAAGGCTGCCTGGTCGCGCCCTTCGGCGCGCGCCACGAGCACGTCCTGGGTATTCGACGCGCGCAACAGCCACCAGCCATCGGTGGTTTTGACGCGCGCACCATCGACAACGGCGACTTCGGCTTTGGCTGCCTTGAGCCGTGCGCGCACTTCATCGACCACCTTGAATTTGCGGTCCTCCGCGCACGGAAACCGCAACTCGGGCGTATTCACCACCACCGGCATGCGGTCCCGTAGCGCCGCCAGGCTATCGCGGCCGCGGGCGATGATGCCGAGGAGTCGCACGGCGGCGTAAAGCGCGTCGTCGTAGCCGTAGTACCCGTCCGCGTAAAAAATGTGGCCGCTCATCTCGCCCGCGAGCGGCGCGCCGATCTCGGCCATCTTCGCCTTGATCAGCGAGTGTCCAGTTTTCCACATCAATGGCGTGCCGCCGATGCGCTTGATCTCGTCGAACAGCGATTGGCTCGCCTTGACGTCGGCGATGATCGTGGCACCCGGCTGCTTGGCTATGATCTCGCCAGCCAGCAGGATCATGAACTGATCGCCCCACAGGATGCGCCCTTGCCCATCGACGACGCCGATACGGTCGCCATCGCCGTCGAAGGCGATGCCGAGATCGGCTTTCTCCTGCAATACGGTTTGCTGGAGCTGCTTCAGGTTCTTGGGCTCGGTCGGATCGGGATGATGGACGGGGAAACGGCCATCGATCGTCTCGTTGAGCAGCACATGGCGACCCGGCAGCGCCTTGACCAACAGCTGCACCGCCTCGCCGGTCGCGCCATTGCCGGCGTCCCATACCACCGAGAGGGCACGCTGGCCGCCGCGATAATCGGCGGCGAGCCGTTTCACGTAATCAGTCAGCACCAGCTTCTCGACGACGCTGCCTTTGCCATTCGAAAAGCGCCCAGCCGCAGCAATCGTACCAAGTCGCTGGATGTCGGCGCCGAAAAACGATTTGTGGTCGAGCACCAGCTTGAAGCCGTTATGCGTCGGCGGATTGTGCGAGCCGGTCACCATGATGCCGCCGTCGACGTCGAGCGTATGGCTGGCAAAATAAAGCATCGGCGTCGGACCGAGACCGACACGCACAACGTCGATGCCAGAGGCCGTAAGTCCGTCGACCAAGGCTTGCTCGAGCGCGGGCGAACTCAGCCGGCCGTCGCGCCCGACCGCGATCCGCTTGCCGCCTTTCTCGGCGACGATCGAGCCGAAGCTGCGGCCGATGGCGTGCGCATCGGCTTCGTGCAACGTCTGGCCGACGACGCCGCGAATGTCGTACTCGCGCAGGATCGTTGGATCGAAGACGTGGCCTTCGGCAGTGCGCATCACGGATCGGACCTCACGCGTAGTGCTTGATGAATTCTTTGACCGCCGGGCCGAGCTCCGACCGCGCCAAGGCGAAGGCGATATTGGCCTCGAGGAAGCCGACTTTGTCACCGCAATCGAACCGCCGGCCGGTAAATCGCAAGCCGTGAAACGGCTGCTTGGCAGCAATCAACTGTGCCAGCGCATCGGTGAGCTGGATCTCGCCGCCGGCGCCCTTGCCGATGCGGCCCAGAGCGTCGAACACGTCAGGTTGGAGAATGTAGCGGCCGATGATGCACAGGCGCGACGGCGCCTTGGCCGGCTCGGGCTTCTCGACGACGCCGCGCGCCGCGACCAATCGGCCGTTATCCTTCTGGACGTCGAGAATGCCGTAGCGGCTGGTGTGCTCGTGCGGCACTTCCATCGCCGCGACCATGTTGCCGCCGACCTTCGCTTGGGCGTCGACCATCTGCTTGAGGCAGGCCTCCTCCGCCAGAATTAGGTCGTCGGCGAGCAGCACAGCGAACGGCTCGTCACCGACCAGCGCGCGCGCACACCAGACCGCGTGGCCGAGGCCGAGTGGGTGTTGCTGGCGCGTATAGGCGATCTGGCCTGGCTCGGGCATCCATGATTTGACCTCGTCGATCTGGGCCTTCTTGCCGCGTGCCTGCAGCGTGCTTTCGAGTTCGTAGGAATGATCGAAGTGATCCTCGATCGCGCTTTTCGAGCGTCCGGTGACAAAGATGAACTCCTCGATTCCGGCCGCGCGCGCTTCCTCGACGGCGTATTGGATCAAGGGCTTGTCGACGACCGGCAGCATCTCCTTCGGCATGGCCTTGGTCGCCGGGAGGAATCGGGTGCCGAGGCCACCGACCGGAAACACCGCCTTGCGAATGCGCCGTACCATATTCCAGCCTCGCCTCTATCGCGTCCGCCGCTTTTATACTGCTTCCCGACGCTAATCCAGTTGCAGATCGTGGCCAATTTTGGGCTTGCTCGCGGCACGGGCAGGTGCCGCGAATCGGTATACGACTCACGTGCCCAATAGAACGTCCTTGGCGCGATTGAGTTTCGCGGCGAGATAATTCGAGCCGCCCTGGTCGGGGTGTACCTTCATCATCAAACGGCGATGGGCTTCGCGGATCTTCGCCTCGCTGGCACCTGGCGCGAGACCGAGAACGGCATAGGCTTCGTCGCGCGTCATCGCGTCGCTCGTGCCGCCTTGGCGAGCGCCGGCGGCACCCTTCTGACGCCAATCGACGACGGCGCGGTCGAGATAGGCTTCGAGCAGCCGCGCGCTATCGGCATCGGCGGCGCGGCATTGTTGCCAAAGATCGAGCAACTCGCTTTCACCGAGGCGTTCGAGGTGGCGCCCGGCATAGACACCGCGCTTGACGGTACCACTCATCTCCCCGGTGGCGTGATTCAGGGTCATCGCGATCATCTCGGATTCGACTTTGGATGTGCGCCCGGTTCCGCCGCCCACCGGCGAGGCTTGGCTGCGCCACCGGCGCCAGAGCTGGATCGCGAGCGGCGAGAAGGTTCCGACGACGATCAGCGCCGGCGCCAACCGCTCGCTCAACAGCAGCAAGATCAAGGCGACACCGGTGCCAAGCACGGCAATCGCCCCGAAAAACCAGATGAGAAAACGGCTGAGCCGCGCCGCATCGGCGGCAACGAATAGCCGCGCGAGTAGGAACAAGACGGCAAGGACACCGACGCCAGCGAGCAGATAGATCATGAACCGCCGATCTGACGTGCCAGGAGCAACGCACTGCCACCTGTCCGGCGGCTGTAATCGGCGAGCGCTTGGCGGCCGCCAGCGGCATAGGCGGCGACGGCGCCCAGCAGCGCCTTGAGCTCGGCGGCGCTCGACGAATCAAACGGGCAGTAGGCACCGCGCGATAGCCGCGCGATTTCGCGAAAGACACGCGCCACCGCTGGATTGTTGCCTTCGTGGAAAATGAACGCCGGCACATTGAGCAACGCAAGCTCGCCGGCCAGTTGGACCAGCGTATCGCCGTTCTCTTCCATCGCGTCGCCGACGAACACCAGCGCGTTGAGATGCTCGCCGCGCGCAACGGTGATTGCATGCCGTAAGACCCGCTCGATTTGCGTTTCACCGGCCGCGCACGTCACCGCGCGCATCGCATCGTGGAGCTCATTAGCCGTCCGCAGCCAACGGCTCGCTTTGCATTCGGCATAGCTGCGGTAATAGACGAGCTGGATTTCGACGCCGCCGAGATCGGCGGCCGCTTCGAACATCTCGCCTTGGATGCGGCTGGCTCGATCCCAGGTCGGCTCGCGGCTCGCCGTCGCGTCCATGGTGAAGATCAGCCGGCCCTTGGTCGCGGCCGGGCGCACTTGCGTCGGCAGGCTGGCGACCGTCTTGAGAAACGCGCTGACCTCGGCCGATTGGCGGTTCGCCGGCACCGGCCGCTCGCGTTCGCGATCGTTGCCCATGCCGGTTATATGGAGCCGCGGAACGGTCGGAGTCTAGGCCACAACCACGTGAACGTCGGCTGCGGCGACCGTTGCCGTAACCGCAGCACCGGGCGCCAGTCCGATATCCGGCACGTCGCGGCTCATCAAGCAACCGACCAGCGGAAACCCGCAATCGAGCGTAACCTTGGTCAGCGCGCCGAGCGGTTCGAGCGCGATGACGGTGGCCGTCAGTCGATTATCGGCCGCACCTTTTGGCGGCGTGACTGGGCGCGCCAAACGCACGTTCTCCGCCCGAATGACGATATAGATTTCCCCATTTGCCGGCGCGCCGCCGGCAGCCGTCGCGTGCAGCACCTGGCTGGCGACGAGGACGCGCGTCAACCGCCCCTCGCCGCTCTCTATGCGCCCGACCAATTGATTTTCGAAGCCGAGAATGTCGGCGGCAGCACGGCTGACGGGACGGCGGAAAACCTCGTCGATCGCGCCGCACTGAATGATTCGGCCACCGCGCATCAACGCAAGCTGGTCGCCCAATGCCGCGACGTCGACATAGTCGTGCGTCACGAACAGCGCCGGCAGGCGCCGTTCCCGCAGAAAGTGCGCCAGCTCGAGGCGCAATTGGGCACGCGCCGGCGCATCGAGGGCGGCGAACGGTTCGTCCAGCAGGAAAAGGTCGGGATGGCCGGCTTCGGCGCGCGCCAAGGCAGCGCGCTGCTTTTCGCCGGGACTGAGCACTGTCGGACTGGCGTTTGCCAGATGGGCGATGCCGAAACGCTCCAGCAGCGCCGCGACATCGACGCGCTCCGCCCGCGGTCCGTCCCGCCGATGCCCGCGCGCGCCGAGTGCAACGTTGTGTGCCACGCTCAGATGCGGAAACAGACCGAAATTCTGCACGACAAAACCAACCCGGCGCCGCTCCGGCGGCAACGCCGTGACATCGCGCCCGCCGATGGCGATGCGGCCGCGCGCCGGGCGATGGAACCCTGCGACGGTCTCGAGCAAGACGGACTTGCCGGCACCGTTCGGGCCAAGCACGACCATGACATCGTGGTCCGGCAGCGCGAGCGAGACGTCGTCGAGCGCAAAGTCGCCGAGCCGGAGCGAAAGGCCGGCAACCGTCAGCGCGGTCATCGTCCGCTGCCGGCGACCGGCCTGCGACCGTAGGCAACGTGGCGGAACAGGATGAACAGCGCCAGCGAGATGATCAGCAGCAGGACAGCGACGGCCGATGCCTCTTCGATGCCGTAACGCAGGAACATCTCGTAGATCTGCACCGGCGCCGTCATCGGGTAGTAGACCAGGATGACGACAGCGCCGAATTCGCTGATCGAACGCGCGAAGGTCAGCGTCAAGCCGGTGGCGATGCCGCGCCAGGCGAGTGGCACCGTGATCCGTGCGAGCACGCGCCACGGTCCTAGGCCCAAGGTCCGCGCCACCATCTCGAGCCGCGGGTCGACGCCTTCGAACGCGATACGCGCCGCATTGACGGTATAAGGCAGCGAAACGAACAGCATGGCAACGACGATGCCGGCGAGTGTGCCCCAAAACCTCAGGCCGAGAAGATCCTCGGCCGGACCGCCGATCACCCCGTGCCGGCCGAACACCATCAGCAACGCGATGCCAGCGACGGTGTGCGGCACCGTCAACGGCACGTCGACGATCGCCGCGACGGCGCTCTTACCGACGAAATCGGCGCGCGCCAGAAAGTAAGCGAACGGCACGCCGAGCAGTCCAGCGACCAGCGCGGTCAGGATGGACGCTGTGATGCTCAGCGTCAGCGCGCTCTGTACGTCGGTCGCGCGCGCGGCCGCCAGCAGCGTTCCGGCGGTCTGGACGGCGACCAGCTGGAGCAGCGGCAGCAGAATGAACGCCAGCAGAACGCCGCCGCACAGCAAGGCGGCGAGCACAACCAGCGGTGAGCCGAGGCTCCCGCCACCGCGCCACGGCTGCGGCACGGCGATCATTCAGCAATCGCTCCGATCAGGAAGCCGGCCACGGCTTGACGAGCGGCTTCAGCGCCGGCGGCAGCTTGTCTGGATTGGCCGCGTAAGCCGGGCTGAAGGTGCCGAAGCCGTCGTCGCTCATCACCTTGCGCCCTTGCGGCCCCAGCAGGAACGCGACGAACTTCTCCGCGGCGGTTTTCTTCGTGCTGCTGGCGACGATGGTGATCGCGTAGACGATCGGCTTGCCCGCGAGATCGCCGTTCTTCGTGTGCGCGACGCCCTGGGTATAGAAAGACGCGTAATTGGGATCGCTCAAATTGATCTTCGCCGGCAGGTTAAGCAGCTTGAGATGGTGCTGCAACGCGTCCGAGCGATAGATCGCCAGATAATCGATCTGCCCCAGCTGCAACGCCAAAATCAGCGAGGTTTCCGTGTCGCGCATATTGGCGAGCGGCGCATTGGCGAGGATTTTGTCGGCGAGGCCGGGCGACGAATAGAATTTCTCCGCCAGGTTCAGCATCTGCACCGTCTGGTAGCCGGAGGGATCGGTGTCCGGATTGGACCGACCGATTTCGACGCCCTTGCGCGCCAGCACCGAGTACCAGTTCTTCGGCGTGATCGTGTTGGCGAATTTGCTCTTGTCGGTATAGACGAAGGTGATGGCGTTGCGGACGAAGCCGACATACCAGTCGGCGTAGGCGGTCTTGCCGTCACCGCCAAAGAGGTATTTCGGAATCACGTTGTAGTCGGCGACCGCCAGGATGTCGGCGTCCTGGTGCAGGTCGGTGATCTGCCGCGCCATCTTGACGCTGCCGCCGAATTGCGGCTGCACCGTGATGTCGGGATATTTCTTCTCGAAAAGTGCATCGACCTGTTTGAACGGCACCGCGAGCGTGCCGGCCGCGAAGACGCTGAGCGTCGTCGGTTCGGCGGCGCGCGCTGGCGTGCCGCCGATGGTCGGCGCGGCCAAAGCGGCCAGCAAAAAGATCCCAATCGTTTTTTTCATTGTTCTCCTCGTGACGGACAAATTCGGTGGTCCCCGCAGGCTGCGGGCCGCACGAAATATGCAACAAACCGGGAAAATGGTGAAACCTGTAATAAATGTATAATAGCGCGGCTATTTGCCGCTCAGTGGCTCGGCCGACACGCATTGCCGTTCGATCCGGTTCGCCCTAAACAGGCGGACCTCACCCTATCCGGCAGAAATTCGTGCACGCCGACATCGGCCATCTCGTCCATCACTACGTTCACGATTACGGCTACCTCGCCGTGTTCATCGGCATTTTTCTCGAAGATTTCGGCATGCCGGTTCCCGGCGAGACGCTGCTGGTGTCGGCAGCCGCCTTTGCCGGCCAGGACGCGCTCAACATCTGGATGATCGCCGGGTTTGCGTGGATCGCCGCGGTGCTTGGCGACAATCTCGGTTTCCTGATCGGCCACAGCGGCGGTCGTGGCCTGCTTGTCCGCCATGGCCGCCGCATCGGCATCACGGCCGAGCGCCTCGCCAAGGTCGATCGCTTCGTCAAGCGCTATGGCGCACCGGTGATCATCTTCGCACGTTTTGTCGTCATCGCGCGGCAACTCAACGGCATCGCCGCCGGCAGTCTCGGCATGCCCTGGTGGCGGTTTTTGATATTCAACTGCATCGGCGCGGCGCTTTGGGTCGGATTCTGGAGCACGCTTGCCTACTGGCTCGGCAAAAAAATCTTCGCCTTGACCGATGCGTTCCGCCACGCAACGCCGCTGGCGATTGCGATTGCCGTCGTCGTCGCACTCGCCATTGCGGCCTATGTATGGTGGCACGCGCGGCACCAGGCCGGCGATACCTGACGGGCAGCGTCGCGTGCGGTTTTTAGTGCGCCGTCTTCTTGGCGGCGGCGCGCAGGTCGGCGATCGTCGAGCGCGTGGTGATCGCTTCCGGATCGACCTTGAGGTCGAGCACCGCCGGCTTGCCGGCAGCCGCGGCGCGCGCAAAGGCCGCCGCGAAATCTTCGGTGCGCTCGACAGTTTCACCGTGCGCGCCATAGGCCTTGGCGAGCGCAGCGAAATCCGGGTTCACCAGATCGGTGCCGTAGGTGCGGCCGGGGAAGTGCGCCTCCTGGTGCATCCGGATGGTGCCATACATGCCGTTGTTGACAATCAAGGTGACGATTGGCAGCCGATAGCGCACCGCCGTCGCCAGCTCCTGGCCGGTCATCAGAAAATCGCCGTCGCCGCAGAAGCAGACCACGGCGCGATCCGGATGCACGAGCTTCGCCGCGACTGCTGCGGGAAATCCGTATCCCATCGAGCCGCTGGCCGGTGCGAGCTGCGTCCCATAACCGCGATACTGGTGATGGCGGTGGACCCAGCCCGCAAAGTTGCCGGCGCCGTTACACCAGATCGCATCCGCCGGCAGATTGGCGTCGAGCCAGCGGACGATCGCGCCGAGCTGCACCGCGCCCGGTAGCTTCGACGGCTCCACAAAAGCCAAATAATCGCGATGCGCGGCCTCGGTTTCGTCGGCCCAGCGCGGTTTGCTCGCCGGTTTGAGCGCGGCCACCAGCGGCGCAAAAGTCCGCGGGCTGGCGTTGATCGCCAACGTCGGCTGATAGACGCGACCGAGTTCGCCCGGATCGGGATGGACATGCACCAGGGTCTGCCGCGGATGCGGCACCGCGACCAGGCTGTAACCGGCGGTGGTCGCCTCGCCCAGCCGGCCGCCAAGCGCGATCAGCACGTCGGCGTCGCGCACCCGCGCCGCGAGTTTCGGATTGGCGGCAATGCCGAGATCGCCGGCGAAGCACCGATGGCGGTTGTCGAACCGGTCCTGCCGGCGAAATCCGGTGCACACCGGCAGCGCGAACGCGTCGGCGAACGTCTCGATCTGCTTCGCCGCCCCCGCGTCCCATTGACTGCCGCCGAGCAGCAGCATCGGCCGCGTGGCCTTGCCGAGGATCGCCGCCAGCGCCTCAAGCTGTCGCGGCGACGGATGCGCTTCGATCCGGCTATAGGGTTCGGCGTCAGCGACATCGGCCATCTCGTCGAGCATGTCTTCCGGCAAGGCGAGCGCAACCGGCCCCGGCCGGCCGCTCGTCGCGACATGGAACGCGCGGCTGACATATTCGGGAATGCGCCGCGGATCGGCGATCTCCTCGACATACTTCATCATGCCGCCGAGGAACTGCTTGTAGTCGAGTTCCTGCAACGCCTCGCGGCCGCGTGCATCGCGCGCGACCTGGCCGATGAGGACGATCATCGGCGTCGAATCCTGCATCGCGACATGAATACCGGCGGTCGCGTTGGTCGTGCCCGGACCGCGCGTGACCAGGCAAATTCCCGGCCGGCCGGTCAGCTTGCCGTAGGCTTCGGCCATCATCGCCGCGCCGCCTTCCTGGCGGCAGACGGTCAACCGGATTGAGTTCGCGTCGTGCAGCGCATCGAGCAGCGCCAGATAGCTTTCGCCCGGCACGCCGAAGGCCGTATTGACACCGTGGATTTTGAGCTGATCGACGAGGATTTGCGCGGCGCGGCGGGAGGTCACGCGGGGCTCCGGATGCGGCAGGAGCCCTAAGACCTATTGGGTTTCGTACGCCGCGGCAATTGCCAAAGCGGCGGGCCTATTCGGCTGGTTTGAGGAGCACGAGCCGTTCGGGCTCGCGCCCGCAGAGCCGCATCAGCGCGCCGATGATGACGATCGTGCCGACATAGAACACGAGCTGAATGCCGAGCGGGTGCGAGACGTAACCGACCAACGCGTGCAGCGTCCGGCCAACCAGACTGTTGTCGCTCAACAGGAACGAGCTGTCCCACAACACGCCGCCCGCGGACGGCAGCAAGCCGACCTGGTTGAGAAACGCCGCGCCTTGCGACGCCATGCCGGCGGCGAGCAGCAGGATCAGCCAGCTCGTCACGGTGAACAGGTGGCGCATCGGGATCCGCAACAGGCCCCAATAGAGTCCGGCGCCGACGGCGACGCCGCAGGCTAGGCCGAGCAGACCGCCGCCCAGCTGCGCCAGTGTGCTGGTGCCGGCCGCGGCCGCGATGCCGTAAACGAA
>JBOHLR010000064.1:0-13061 GCA_050729555.1 Allostellaceae bacterium | reverse complement strand
GCCTTCGATTGGTGGAGCCAAGGGGAATCGAACCCCTGACCTCTACAATGCCATTGTAGCGCTCTCCCAGCTGAGCTATGGCCCCGAAGCGATTGTCTTCCGCGGCGGGAACGCGGGAAATTTAACGCGACGAGCGGCGGCGGGAAAGGCCCGCCGGATCAGCGTTCGTCCTCCTCGTCGACGTTCTCGATGACTTCGGCCATGTCGTCCTCGTCCTCGCCGAGTTCCGACGTGTCCTCGAGGACTTCCTGGCCCTCTTCCTCGTCGTCGCCATCCTTCTTTTCCTCGCCGGCGCCTTTGCCGCGGCCTTTGCCCTTGCCGGCTTTCGCGGTCTCGGCCGGCTCCTCGGCCGCGGTTTCTTCCTCCGCCTCTTCGCCGGCCGGGACCGCGGTCACGACCTCGCCCGCCTCGTCGGGCTCGGCCGCCAGATCGGCTTCGAGTTCCTCCTCCAGCGGCGCGGTTTCCTCGACCGCGGCCGACGCCACGGCCCTCGACTTCCGGGTCTTAACCAGGACCTCGGCATCGAACGGCGCGCCGCATTTCGGACACATCACCGGATCGCGGCGCATGTCGTAATAACGCGTGCCGCAATTCGGGCAGATCCGCTTCGTACCCCACTCGACCTTCGTCACGGTGCCTCCGCTACGTATGCGAACGCCAAATCCATTGTTCCGGGCCCTTTGCCACGACCGCGAGCCGCTGTCAAAAGCTAATTGGTGATGCTTTCGGAAAGCGGGTTGGGCGTCGGGCGCGGTCCGGTCGCACCCGCGACCGCGCTGTGCTAAAGACACCGCACCATCGAGGACACCGCACCCGTGACCGCGCTTTCATCCGGCTCGTCGCGTCCGCTTCGCGGCCGTTGCCGCGTACCCGGCGACAAATCGATCTCGCATCGCGCGCTGATCCTCGGCGCGCTCGCCGTCGGTCGCACGCGCGTTCGCAACCTGCTTGAAGGCGACGATGTGCTGCGCACCGCGGCGGCGCTGCGGGCCCTCGGTGCGCACATCGAACGCGGCCGCGACGGCACGTGGACCGTCCACGGCGTCGGCGTCGGCGGATTGGTCGAACCAGACGGGGTTCTCGATCTTGGCAATTCAGGCACCGGCGCGCGGCTGCTGATGGGCGCGGTCGCGACACATGCCTTCACCAGTTTTTTCACTGGCGACGAGTCCTTGTGCCGCCGGCCGATGGCGCGCGTCGTCGAGCCGCTGAGCCGGATCGGCGCGCGTTTCGTCGCCCGCGACGGCAGCCGTCTGCCGTTGGCGGTCGTGGGCGCACCATCGCCGATGCCGATCGCCTACACCGTGCCGGTGCCGTCGGCTCAGGTGAAATCGGCGGTGTTGCTGGCGGGCCTCAACGCGCCCGGCGAAACCACGGTGATCGAGCCGGTAGCGACGCGCGATCACACCGAAAACATGCTGCGGCATTTTGGTGCCGCGATTGCCGTGACGACAACCGAAACCGGCGGCAAACGAATCGTCCTGACCGGACAGCCGGAACTAAAGCCGGCCGACCTCACGGTGCCGGGCGATCCGTCGGCGGCGGCGTTCCCGATCGTCGCCGCGCTGATCCGCGCCGGCTCGGCGATCACCATCGAAGGCGTCGGCACCAATCCGTTGCGCACCGGCCTTTATCAGACGCTCCGCGAGATGGGTGCGCGGCTGACGTTCGCCAAGGAGCGCATCACCGGCGGCGAGCGCGTCGCCGATGTCGCGATCAAGGCGGGCGACCTGCATGGCGTCGACGTGCCTGCCGCGCGCGCGCCAAGCATGATCGACGAGTATCCGGTGCTGGCGGTCGCGGCTTCCTTTGCCAAAGGCCGCACGGTAATGCGCGGCCTCGGCGAGCTGCGCGTCAAGGAAAGCGACCGGCTGGTTGCGATCGCCGGCGGTCTCCGGAAATGCGGCGTCGACGCGACGGTCGACGGCGATACGTTGACCGTCGAAGGCGACGGTATGCCGCCCAAGGGCGGCGCATTGGTCGCGGCCCAGCTCGATCATCGCATCGCGATGGCGTTCCTGGTGCTGGGCGGCGCCGCGCGCAAGCCGGTGCGCATCGACGATGGCGCGACCATCGCCACCAGCTTTCCCGGTTTCGTCAAGCTGATGACCCGGCTCGGCGCGCGCATCGCCGAGGTCCGGCGGTGATCATCGCCGTCGACGGCCCGGCCGCCTCGGGCAAGGGCACGCTCGCGCGCCGCCTCGCGAAGCATTTCGGTCTCAACCATCTCGATACCGGCTCGCTTTACCGCGCGGTCGCCTTCCGTGCGCTGACCGCAGGCGCCGATCCCGCCGATCCCGATGCCGCCGTGGCCGCGACCCGCCAGGTCGATCCCGGCGACCTCGCCGATCTGCGGCTGCGCGAGGACAAGGTGGCCCAGGCGGCGGCGGTCGTCGCCGCCATCCCCGGCGTCCGGACGGCGCTGCTGGCCTTTCAGCGCGATTTTGCCCGGCGCACCCCGGGCGCCGTGCTGGACGGCCGCGATATCGGCACCGTGGTCTGCCCGGACGCCGACGCCAAGATCTTCCTGACGGCCACGGTCGAGGCCAGAGCATTGAGGCGATTCAAAGAGTTGCAGGCTGCGGGCGGCCCCGCTATATACGAGCGCGTCCTGCAGGACATGATGCTTCGTGACGCGCGCGACCGGGAGCGCCGAACCGCCCCGTTGCAGCGCGCCGCTGACGCGTTCGAGCTCGATACCACCGCGCTCGATGCCGACGCCGCTTTTGCGACCGCTCTCCGGTACATCGGGGAGCTCAAGCCGCGGCGTTAGGCTTGTCCTGCCAAGACGGACGGGTTTACGCCGCTGCGCCCGATCCTGCGGCGGCCGGCTGCGGTCCTCTCCCCGTGGGGCGGCGGTCTTGATCACGGGGAAGTTCTGGAGTTCGTATGGCCGTTCGTCAATCCGCCGCTTCACAAGACAAAGGCAAGGAGAGCTTCGCGGCGCTCCTCAACGAAAGCCTCGGTGCCGCATCCGGCCTCGAAGGCACGGTGGTCAAGGGCCAGGTCGTCGCCATCGAAAATGACATGGTGCTGATCGACGTCGGCCTCAAATCTGAAGGCCGTGTGCCGTTGAAGGAATTCGGCGCTGCCGGCCGCGCTTCCGAGATCAAAGCGGGCGACACGGTCGAAGTCTTCCTCGAGCGCATGGAAGGCAAGAACGGCGAGGCGCAGCTGTCGCGTGAGAAAGCGCGGCGCGAGGAAGCGTGGTCGCAGCTCGAGAAGAGCTTCCAGGCGAACGAGCGGGTTCAGGGCGTGATCTTCGGCCGCGTCAAAGGCGGCTTCACCGTCGATCTCTCGGGCGCCGTCGCGTTCCTGCCGGGCAGCCAAGTCGATATCCGGCCGGTGCGCGACATCACGCCGCTTCTGGGCTCACCACAACAATTCCAGATCCTCAAGATGGACCGCGCGCGCGGCAACATCGTCGTCTCGCGCCGCGCCGTGCTCGAGGAAAGCCGCGCGGAGGCGCGCTCCGAGCTCGTCGCCTCGCTCAAGGAAGGCCAAGTCCTCAACGGTGTTGTCAAGAACATCACCGACTACGGCGCGTTCGTCGATCTCGGCGGCGTCGACGGCCTGCTGCACGTCACCGACATCGCCTGGCGGCGCATCAATCACCCGTCCGAGGCGCTGCATATCGGCCAGACCGTGAAGGTCCAGGTCATCCGCTTCAATCCCGAGACCCAGCGCATTTCGCTCGGCATGAAGCAGCTTGAGGCTGATCCGTGGGAAGGCGTCGAGCTCAAATATCCGGCCGCCGCCAAGTTCAAGGGCCGCGTCACCAACATCACCGACTACGGCGCGTTCGTCGAACTCGAGCCCGGTGTCGAAGGCCTGGTGCACGTGTCGGAGATGAGCTGGACCAAAAAGAACGTGCATCCCGGCAAGATCGTCTCGACCAGCCAAGAGGTCGAGGTCATGGTACTCGACGTCGATCCGCAGAAACGCCGGATTTCGCTCGGCCTCAAGCAGTGCCTCGCCAATCCGTGGGAGAGTTTCAAGGAGAAGTATACGGTCGGTACCGATCTCGAAGGCGAGATCAAGAACATCACCGAATTCGGCGTCTTCGTCGGCCTGCCCGGCGACATCGACGGCATGGTGCACCTCTCCGATCTCGACTGGCAGAAGGCGGGCGAAGAGGCGATCAAGGACTACAAGAAGGGCGACATGGCCCAGGTGCGCGTGCTCGACGTCGACGTCGAGAAGGAGCGCATCTCGCTCGGCATTAAACAGCTGCAGGCCGAGCCGGCATCGCCCGCCGAAGCCGCCGGCGTCAAGAAAGGCGAGGTCGTGACCTGCACGGTTTCGGCAGTCACCGACAGCGGCATCGAGGTGACGCTGGCCGGCGGCATGCAAGGTTTCATCCGCAAGGCCGAACTGTCACGCGACCGCGCCGAGCAGCGTCCGGACCGCTTCGCCGTCGGCGAAAAAGTCGATGCCAAGCTCACCGGCGTCGACCGCAGCGGCCGCAAAGCGACGCTGTCGATCAAGGCGCGCGAGATCGACGAGGACAAGCAGGCGATGGCGGAATACGGCTCGTCCGATTCCGGCGCCAGCCTCGGCGACATCCTCGGCGCGGCGCTGAACCGGAAGACCGAAAAGGACGACAAGTCCGGCGGCTGAAACCCGGCCGCCGGCCCGCGCCACGTTTCTTGACGGCGCGGGTTGAATTTGGCAGGGTTTCCAACGCTTTAACGCGGCGGGGGGCCTGGGCTGCGCAATGACCAAATCCGAACTGATTCAGCGGCTGGCCGAGCGCAACGCGCACCTGTACCAGCGCGACGTCGAGCGCATCGTTTCCACGGTTTTTGACGAGATCGCGGCCGCCTTGTCGCGCGGCGACCGGGTCGAGTTGCGCGGTTTTGGCGCGTTTTCGGTCAAACGGCGCGGCGCGCGGATGGGCCGCAACCCACGCACCGGCGAAAGGGTCCAGGTCGGCGAAAAGCACATTCCGTTTTTCAAGACCGGTAAGGAGCTGCGCGAGCGGCTCAACGAGCGGCCTTGAGCGGAGACCCAGCCCGGTTGCGCGGGGTTGGCCCATTGCGTTTTGGTGACTTGGCGACAAGCGCCAAGTCACGGGCGGCCGCACGCGCGGCCGAGTAACGGATGAAACTGTTCCACTGGTTGGTGACGGCGCCGGTGGCGCTGGTTCTGGTCGTGTTCGCGATCTCGAACCGGGCGCGCGTCAGCGTCACGCTGTGGCCGTTTCCGTTCGAGATCGAAACGCAGCTCTTCCTCGTCATCTTGCTATCGCTGCTCGCCGGCTTGCTGGTCGGCATGCTGCTCGCCTGGCTGAGCGGCAGCGCCGCGCGGCGGGAATCGCGTGCCCGCGCCAAGCGCATCGCTGCGCTCGAACGCGAGATCGACGGCCTGCGCACCAGCCGGCCTGCCGGACCGCCGCCGCGCTCGCTACCGGGCGCGGGCGACTAGGGTGCGCGTCTTCGGCTGGAGCGAGGCCGTCGATGCGCTTGAATTTTCCTCGCTGATCGAGGCCCTGCGGCAGGCTTTCCGCTCCGCCGACACCATCGCGCCGCCGCCGCATCGGCACACGATAGCGGCGCCGCCGGATTTTTCCGGCACGTTGCAAATGGCCCCGCATGACGGACCGGCGACCGGTTCGGCGTCAAGATCACGGCGGCGTTCGACGCGGCGAGCCGTGGTCCCGGCGGCGAAGGCGCCTACGTGCTGATGGACGCGCGCACCGGCAAGTCGCTGGCGGTCTTCGATGCCGCCGCACTGACCGCCCGCTGCACCGCCGCCGTTTCGGCCCGCGCGGCGAGCTACCTGGCGCGACCGGATTGCGAGCGGCTGCTGCTGATCGGCGGCGGTCTGCTGGCGTCGCACCTGCTCGCCGCGCATGCCAGCGTGCGACCGATCCGCAACGTCCTGGTCTGGGATCGCGCCGGCTGACGCTGCGGACGCTCAAGATCGCCGCCCCGGACGATCTCCAGCGCGCGGTCAACGGTACGCATATCGTCTGCTGCATCGCCGCCGAAGCGGCGCCCATTCTCAATGGCCATTGGCTGCCGCTCGGCGTCCATCTCGACCTGGTTGGGGGCGCGACGCCGGCGCTGCGCCAGGCCGACGACGAAACCCTGCATCGCGCCCGCGTCTTCCTCGACACGCGCGATAAGGCGCTGGCCGAGGCTGGCGACCTGGCGCAGCCGATCCGCGCGGGCGCCTTCAATCCGGACGACGTCGCCGGCGATCTCTTCGATCTGACCCGCGGCACCCGCGCCGGCAGGCGTTTCCACGACCAGATCACGCTTTTCAAGTCGGTCGGCCTTGCGTTGACAGACCTGGCGGCGGCGAAGCAGGGATTGGAAAATGCGCTCGCACCGTGAGGCGTGAATCCCGTATATCGAGCCTGCCATGAGCGACAAGCCAGACAATCCGATCCTCTGCGCCATCGACCTGGCCGATCCGGCCAAGGCCAAAAACCTCGTGCGCGAGCTCAAGGGCGCCGTCGGCGGGATCAAGCTCGGCCTCGAGTTCTTCACCGCCAATGGACCGCGCGCGGTGCGCGACGTGGCGCAAGGCCTGCCGCTGTTCCTCGATCTCAAGCTGCACGACATCCCCAACACGGTGTCGGGCGCGGTGAAAGCGACCGCTGCGCTCGAGCCCGCGTTCCTCACCGTCCATTGCAGCGGCGGCCGCGCCATGATGCAGGCGGCGGCCGAGGCGGCGAAACAGGCGGCGCGCAAGACGCGCATGAAACTGCTGGGCGTCACCGTGCTCACCAGCCTCGACGAACGCGATCTCGATTCCGTCGGCCAAAAAGGCCCGACCGGCGAACAGGTGAAGCGTCTGGCGTTGCTCGCCAAAGAGAGCGGCCTCGACGGCATCGTCTGCTCGCCGCACGAGGTCGCCGAGCTGCGCCAGCTCGTCGGCCCCGATTTCCTGCTGGTGGTGCCGGGCATTCGCGTCGGCTCGCTCGGCCATGGCGATCAAAAGCGCGTCAAGGGTCCGCGCGACGCGGTGCAAGCGGGCGCCGACTATCTCGTCATCGGCCGGCCGATCACCGGCTCGCCGAGTCCGCCGGCGGCGGCGCGCGCCATGCTGGCGGAAATCCGCAAGCCGTGAGCGTCGCCGCCAAGATCTGCGGCCTGTCGACGCCCGAGACGGTTGCTGCCGCGATCGCCGGTGGCGCGCGTTTCGTCGGCTTCGTGTTCTTTCCGCCAAGCCCGCGCAATCTGTCGCCGGCGCAAGCGGGACCGTTGATTCGCGCCGTGCCCGCCGGCGTGACGCGCGTCGGCGTCTTTGTCGATCCCGACGACGATCTGCTGAAGCGCGTACTGGCGGCGGCGCCGCTCGATCTCATCCAGTTGCACGGCGACGAGACGCCGGAGCGCGTCGCCCAGATCAAACAGCGCTTCGGCAAAAAGACGATGAAGGCGATCAAGGTCGCCGGCGACGACGATCTCGCCGCCGCGCCGCGCTATTACAAAGTCGCCGACTGGCTGATGTTCGACGCGCGGCCGCCCAAGGCCGCGACCCGGCCGGGCGGCAACGCGCTTGCCTTCGATTGGGAATTGCTCAGCGCACGGGCGTGGCCGCTGCCGTGGATGTTGTCGGGCGGCTTGACGCCAGAGAACGTCGCCGAAGCGGTGCGCATCGCGCGCGCCACCGCAGTCGACGTGTCGTCGGGCGTCGAAAGCGCGCCGGGCATCAAGGACGTCGCTAAAATTCGCGCCTTCCTGGGGGCAGTCGCGGCCCTCTAAAGCCCGAAATGATCCTTTGAGACTCAATGGTTTAAGGGTAAAACTCGGGCTCTCCGGGCGACCCCAGGCGACTTTTTCGAGATGGCTGGTCCCAACACCTTTCGCGGCGGACCCGACGACCGCGGCTTGTTCGGCATTCACGGCGGACGCTTCGTCGCCGAGACGCTGATGCCGCTCGTCCTCGAGGTCGAGCGCGCCTACGAAGCGGCGAAGCACGACCCGAGCTTCGCCGCCGAGCTGCGCTATTACCTCGAGCATTATGTCGGCCGGCCGTCGCCGCTCTATTTCGCCGAACGGCTGACGCGCCACTGTAAGGGCGCGAAGATTTATTTGAAACGCGAAGACCTGAACCACACCGGCGCGCACAAGGTGAACAACACGCTCGGCCAGATCCTGCTGGCGCGCCGCATGGGCAAGCGCCGCATCATCGCCGAGACCGGCGCCGGCCAGCACGGCGTCGCCACTGCCACCGTCTGCGCGCTGTTCGACCTGCCGTGCGTCGTCTACATGGGCGCGACCGACATCGAGCGCCAGAAGCCCAACGTCTTCCGCATGAAGCTTTTGGGTGCCGAGGTCCGGCCGGTGACTTCGGGCACCGCGACGCTCAAGGATGCGATGAACGAGGCGCTGCGCGACTGGGTCGCCAATGTCGACGGCACCTACTATCTCATCGGTACGGTCGCGGGACCGCATCCCTATCCGGCGATGGTGCGCGATTTCCAGACCGTGATCGGCGACGAAGTCCGCGTCCAGATGATGCGGGCGGAAGACCGGTTGCCGGACACGCTCGTCGCCTGCGTCGGCGGCGGCTCGAACGCCATGGGCCTGTTCCATCCGTTCCTCGACGATCCCGACGTCGCGATGATCGGCGTCGAGGCGGCCGGCGAAGGCCTGTCGACCGGCCGGCATGCCGCCTCGCTCAACGGCGGCGCACCCGGCGTCCTGCACGGCAACCGCAGCTATTACCTCCAAGATGCGGACGGCCAGATCCTCGACACGCATTCGATCTCGGCCGGTCTCGATTATCCCGGCGTCGGGCCGGAACACGCCTGGCTCTTCGAACAGAAGCGCGTCGAATACGTGACCGTCACCGATCGCGAGGCGCTGACCGCCTTCCAGTTGCTGACGCGCCTCGAAGGCATCATTCCGGCGCTCGAATCGGCACATGCGGTGGCGGCGGCGACCAAACGCGCACCCGATCTGCCGCGCGACCATCTGCTGGTGATCAATCTGTCGGGCCGCGGCGACAAGGACGTCAACACCGTCGCGGCGACGCTCGGAGCCAAGCTGTGAGCCGCATTGCCGCACGCTTTGCGCAGCTCCACGCCGAAGGCCGCGCCGGCCTCGTGACCTATCTCACCTGCGGCGATCCCGACCGCGCCACCTTCGAGAAGCTTCTGACGCGGCTGCCCAAGGCCGGCGCCGACCTGATCGAGATTGGCATGCCGTTCTCCGATCCGATGGCCGACGGTCCGTCGATCCAGGCGGCGAGCCTGCGCGCGCTCAAGACCGGCATGAGTCTCGCCAAGACGCTCGACATGCTGCGCCGCTTCCGCAAGGCCGACGACGAAACGCCGGCGATCCTGATGGGTTACTACAACCCGATCTATCACTACGGCGTGCCGCGATTCGTGAAGGACGCCAAGGCAGCGGGCTGCGACGGCTTGATCGTCGTCGATCTGCCGCCCGAGCACGACGACGAGCTGTGCCTGGCGGCGCGCGCCGCCGGCATCGATTTCATCCGCCTGGCGACGCCGACCAGCGACGACAAGCGCCTGCCGGCGATCCTCAACAATGCCGGCGGCTTTCTCTATTACGTCGCGATCGCCGGCATCACCGGCACCAAGTCGGCGCGGGCCGATATCGTTGCCGCCGCGGTCGCACGGCTGCGGTGTCACACGCGCTTGCCGATCGCCGCCGGTTTCGGCATCCGCACACCGGCCCAGGCGGCCGAAGTTGCGCGCGTCGCTGACGCCGCGGTCGTCGGCTCGGCGCTGGTCGACCGGCTGGCGAAGAATCTCGACAAGCGCGGTAAGGCCAAGGCGAGCCTGGTGCCGGCCGTGCTCAAGGACGTTAGCGCGCTCGCGGCGGGCGTGCGCAAAGCGCGGCCGCGTCAGCCGGCCCGGGCGGCACAATGAACTGGCTCACCAATTTCGTCCTGCCCAAGATCCGGGCGGTCGTCGCCAAGAAGGAGGTGCCGGACAATCTCTGGCACAAATGCCCGGGCTGTGGGCAGATGCTGTTCCATCGCGAGCTCGAGGCCAATCTCCATGTTTGCGCCGCATGCGGCCATCATTTGCGCCTGGCGCCGGACAAGCGGCTGGCGATGTTGTTCGACGACAGCAAGTACACGCTCATCGAGCTGCCCAAGACGCTTGCCGATCCGCTCAAGTTCCGCGACCGCAAGCGCTATTCCGAACGGCTCAAAGAAGCGCAAGGCACCAAAGGCGCGACGCGCGACGCCGCCTTGGTGGCGCACGGCACCATCGGCGGCGCCGCTGCCGTGGTCTGCGTCTTCGATTTCGGCTTCATGGGCGGCTCGATGGGCATTGCGGTCGGTGAAGCCCTGCTGTCGGCGGCGCGCCTCGCCGTTCTGCAAGAGGCGGCGCTGATCGTCATCCCGTCGTCTGGCGGCGCGCGCATGCAGGAAGGCATCCTGTCGCTGATGCAGATGCCGCGCACCACGCTTGCGGTCGAGATGGTCAAGGAAACCGGCCGGCCTTACATCGTCTTACTGGCCGATCCGACCACCGGCGGCGTTTCGGCGTCGTTCGCCATGCTCGGCGACGTCACCTTGGCCGAACCGGGCGCGGTGATCGGCTTTGCCGGCGCGCGGGTGATCGAGGAAACGATTCGCGAAAAGTTGCCGGACGGCTTCCAGCGCTCGGAATACCTGCTCGAGCACGGCATGGTCGACATCGTCGTCCACCGCCGCGACCTCAAAGCGACGCTCGACCGCATGCTCGGTCTGCTTTTCCGCAAGGGACCGCCGGCGATTGCGGCGCCGGCGACGCCGGGACGCGGATGGGATCGCGCCTAGCCGGGCGCCGGGCGCCGAGCGACCGTATTCTCGAGCGTCTGCTGACGCTCCACCCCAAGCTCATCGATCTATCGCTCGACCGCGTCCAGCGGCTGCTGAAGACGTTGGGCGATCCGCAGGACGAGCTGCCGCCGGTGATTCACGTCGCTGGCACAAACGGCAAGGGCTCGACCATCGCCTTCCTGCGCGCCTTTCTCGAGGCCGCCAGCAAGCGCGTCCACGTCTATACCTCGCCGCATCTCGTCCGCTTCCACGAGCGCATCCGGCTCGCCGGCAAGGTCATTCCGGAGAAGATGCTGGGCGCGCTGTTGGCCGAATGCGAGCGCGCCAACGCCGGCCAACCGATCACCTTCTTCGAGATCACCACGGCAGCCGCCTTCCTGGCGTTCGCGCGCGAGACCGCCGATATCGCGCTGATCGAGGTCGGTCTCGGCGGCCGGTTCGATGCCACCAACGTCATGGTCAAGCCGGCCGTCGCGGTGTTGACGCCGGTGTCGCTCGACCATCAGCATTTCCTCGGCGAGACCGTCGCCGCCATCGCCTTCGAGAAGGCCGGCATCCTCAAGCCGGGCGTGCCGGTTGTCGTTGGCCCGCAAACGCCCGAAGCGGCGGCGGTGATCGCCGGGCGCGCCGCCGAGTTGCGCGCGCCGCACTTCCGGCACGGGCATGATTGGTCGGTCGAGCAGGCGGAAGGCGGGGGCCTGATCTATCGTGGCCGCACGACGCTCAACCTGCCGCCGCCGATGCTTGCCGGCACGCATCAGTACGACAATGCCGGCGCCGCGCTGGCCGCGCTCGAATGTCTGCCAGGCTTCGCGCTCGAGGCGACGGCGCTGGCGCGCGGCATGGCCAAGGTGGAATGGCCGGCGCGGCTGCAAAAGCTGCGGCGCGGTCCCTTAGTCAAGGCGCTGCCGAAGGATGCCGAGCTCTGGCTCGACGGCGCGCACAACGCCGCGGGCGGCGAGGTCTTGGCGCGGTTCGTCGCCGGTTGGCGCCGGCCGACGGGCCTGGTCTTCGGCATGATCAAGACACACGACCCGATCGCGTTCCTGAAGCCGCTGGCGCCTTACGTGAAACGACTGAGCGCGGTAGCAATACCGGGCGAAGCTAACACGCTGAGCGCCGAGGAGAGCGCGGCGGCGGCGCGGCAAGTCGGCATCGACGCCAAGCCGGCGAAAACGCTGCGCGACGCGGTCGCCGCGGCGAGCGCGCCGGGCGCGCGCACCTTGATTTGCGGTTCGCTTTATCTGGCGGGAAAGGTCTTGGCCGCCAACGGCTAGCGGCCTAGAGGACCGACTGGACCCACTCGACGAGCTTGGACTTCGGCAGCGCCCCGATCTTGGTTGCCGCGACTTGGCCGTTCTTGAACAGCATCAGCGTCGGAATGCCGTGCACGCCATATTTGCTCGGCGTCTGCGGATTCTCGTCGATGTTGAGTTTGGCGACCGTCACCTTGCCGCCCATCTCGGCGGCGATGTCGTCGAGAAACGGCGCGATCATCTTGCACGGACCGCACCATTCGGCCCAGAAATCGACCAGCACCGGGCCCGGCGCCTTGAGTACATCGGCGTCGAACGATGAGTCGGTCACCTTGTTCGGTTTCATGCTTCGCTTGCTCCACGAGCCATCGGAGGCCGCAGCTTAGGCGAGCGCCGGAAACAGGGTCAAGCGAGGCTCCCGCGCGATGCCCGCATGGCTCGGCCCTTGAAATCCCGCCTCAGGCCCCGCGCCCGTCCAGCGCAGCGGCGGAAATCCACATCAGCTTCGGTTCTTCGGTCCACAGCAGCGCGCAGCGCACGTTCTTGCCGGGATAGACGCGCGCCAGCGCGGCGCGGTAGGCGGCGAGCTGATCGAGATACGACTCGGGCACGTCGGCCTCGGTCGGCGGCACCGGCCGCATCGTCTTGTAGTCGACAATGGCGATTTCGGTATCGGTCACCAGCAGGCGATCGATGCGGCCCGACACGGCGCGATCGCCGACGAGACCAACAATGGGCACTTCGGCTTCGGAGCCAGGCCCGAACAGATCGGCCCATTCGGGCGCGGCGAGGACGGTCAGCGTTTCGGCGGCGATGCTTGCCTGCTCGGCCGGCGGCAGGCCGAGCACCGGCCGCGCCAGAAAGCGCTTGGCGGCCGCCGCGCGCTGCTCCCGCGCGACACGCGGCAGGCTTTGCAGCAAGCGATGGACGACCAAGCCCTTGCGGAAGATGTGACCGTCGTCGGCGCCCAAGGGCGAACGGGTCGGCGGCTCGGCGCGCGCGGGCCGCGACGGCCGCAAAGGCTTGGGCGGCGCCGGCTCGGGC
>JBOHLR010000063.1:0-13091 GCA_050729555.1 Allostellaceae bacterium | reverse complement strand
ACATCTCCACAGGCCCAACCGCAGCAAAAGGCTCTCCACATGAATGGGATTCTGGCAGCGTGATCAGCAACCGGAGTACACCTTAACTTCGCTGCCAACCTGTCCAACCAACCGGGACCAGCTCAAAGATCACATCAGAGCAAGAATTGGCCGCTGTAGACACTGTTCAGAGAGCCAACGGAAAATTTCGCCCGCAGCGTCTCACATACAAAGAGCGTTGAACTTGCTAACCCGCCGAGAAAACCCTGACTTTCGAAATTCAATCAAAGAGTCTATCAGCGCTGTTGAAGCCGCATGCCGCATAATTTCAAACAACGATAAAGCAACACTAGGTCAGGCGCTCTAACAGCTCGAGAGTCAAGGTGTGACAATTCACAAGGCGCGGCAGGATGCCTTTGACAAGCTATACGGATATGCAAGCGACGCAGACGGTATTCGACACGCGCTTTTGGACGAAGAGAAATTGACCTATGAAGACGCGCAGTTCATGCTGGTAACCTGCTCTGCGTTCGTGAACTATTTGATTGCTGTCGCGAGCGCGGCGAAAAGCGCCTGATAATCTCGAGCCGCCGCCTTATACCCCCGTCTCCCTTAAAAACACCGGCAGATCGGTGGTCGGCGGCTTGCGTGGCACCTGGTGAAACATCTCGGCGATCCAGCCGCGGTGATAGGAGCCGTGGTTGACGACGTGCAGCAGGATGGCGCCGCGCGTCATCGTGCTGTCGCCGCCGTCGATGAAGCGGAAGCGCACGGGCTCGTCCAGGCTCTTGTCGGTCTGCGCCGTGCACCAGTCGATCCACCAGCGGTTCATCGCCTGCTGCGCCGTCCAGAGCGCCGGTAGATTGGCATGGATCACCACGTTGCGCGCCTTGAAGCCGTGCTCGCGGCCTTCGACGTGTGCCTGCCACACCCTGTCGATCAGCAGATTGTGGTTGAGCGTTCCAATGATCGTCTTGAACAGGGTCGGACGCGGCTTGTCCGCCTCGCCGGGCGGCAGCGCCGCGATGGAATCATAGGTGAGCCGATCGGCCCAGGCGCGATAGCGCGCGAACAGCGATGCGGTGGCGACATCCATGGCGTCCTCCGTGGAACGTGCAGATATTATGCACTGGATTCCCACTTACGCGGGAATGACGGAATGAACGCCGTCATTGCGAGGCGCGCCGCGCCGAAGCATCCAGTCTGCATCAACGGTTTCTGGATTGCTTCGCTGCGTTCGCAATGACGAATTGGGCGATGTGCATCCCTCACCCCCCGGTGCTGTGCGCCTCGCAATGACGCACTTGCTCGCCTTGCCATTCCGGCCGCGGCATACCCATACTGGCCGACGCATCGAGGAGGGGGACCGCGATGACACCGAAATTTCGCACGTTCTTGATTGCCGTCGGCTGTCTGCTGGCGATCGGGGTCGGCGCCGCCCGCGCCCAGGCCCAATACAAGGTAGGCGACCGGGTCGACGCGCCGTTCGGCTCGAGCTATCTCGATTCCGTCGTCATCGGGGTCGATCCGAAGAACCCGTTCCCGTACCGCGTCCATCCGCTGGGCTACCTCAACACCATGGACACGTCGTTTTCAGCGCAGATGCTGAAACCGCCGGGCAGCGAGCCGACCCGGCCGGTCGGCGGCATCGTCGACGATCCCTGGCTGCTCAAGATCCAGGGGAAAAGGCGTTCCATCCGGTGCGCGTCTATGGCGGCGGGTACGAGTGCTTCGCGGAGAACGGCACGCGGCTCGAGGCGCGCATGGCGCTCAATTTCACCATCGTCGACGACCACCGCTATCGCGACTGGGCCGGCCACAGCGGTACGTACGAATTCGACGCCGGCAACGCGACCTTGACGTTCAAGGGCGGCGCGCTCGACGGCCAGGGCGCGACCTATGCCCAGGCGTCCAACCCGCCCGTCCATTCGGAGCCGCCTGCCATCACGCTGACGACGTCCGGCGAAAGATGCGACCGCCCGATCAAGTGACATAAGGCGTATGATCGGGCGCGTGGGATAGGGAGGACGCGCCATGAACAACGCCAAAAATCACGCGCGGGTGACGGTCACCAAAGACGGGCCTTATGTCGTTAGCGGCGACGTGCCGCTGATGAAGCTGACCATCGGCGTCGACGCCGAAGGCGGCTCGGAAAAGTGGATCCAAGGCAAGCAATTCGTCGCCGAGGCGGAATACGCCCTCTGCCGCTGCGGCCATTCCAAGAGCAAGCCGTTCTGCGACGGCAGCCACGAAAAGGTCCGCTTCGACGGCAGCGAGACGGCGAGCCGCGCGCTCTATCGCCAACAGGCGCGCACCTTCGCCGGACCGGCGATGAATCTGACCGACGCCGACAGCCTGTGCGCCTTTGCGCGCTTTTGCGAGCCGCACGGCAAGGTGTGGAATCAGGTGCGGCACACGGACAGCCCGCAGACGCGCGCGATCTTTCTCCGCCAGGTTCAGAACTGTCCGTCCGGACGGCTGGTGGCGTGGGACAAGGTGACGGGTCAGGCGCTCGAGCCGCATCTGCCGGTGTCGATCGGCGTCGTCGACGATCCAGCGGAAAAAAGCGGCGGACCGCTGTGGCTGCGCGGCGGCATTCCGGTGATCGCCGCCGACGACTTCGCCTATGAGGTGCGCAACCGCGTGACGCTGTGCCGCTGCGGCCAGTCGAAGAACAAGCCGTTTTGCGACGGCACGCACGCGGCGATCAAATTCCGCGACGAGTAGCGCGCACCTTGTTTCCGTCATTGCCGGATTGCTTCGCTTCGCTTGCAATGACGGGGGAAACTTCCTCCGTGCGGCGATGCCGGCCTATGGGCCCGCCGGGCTCGGCGTGCCGGGCATCGGCACCAGCACATGGCGGCGCCGCTTCAGGCGTTCGACCACCGGCCTGGCGGCGTAGATCTGTTTCGTCGCCTCGACGACGACGACGCCGGCGAAGGTGCCAAACCATACCTCGCCGAGACGCTCCCACACCGGCGCCGAGCGCAGCAGGAAGCGGCTCGCCGTCGGCGGCACGAACAGGGCGCCGGCGCTGCGCTCGGGCGTGAAGCCTTCGTCGCGCAGCAGATGGCTCAATTGGCCGGTGGTGTAGGGATTGCCTTGGCCGAACGGCGTGTGGTCGAAGCGCGCCCAGATGCCGCGGCGGTTGGGCACGACGACGATCAGCCGGCCGCCGCCGGCAAGCACGCGCCAAACTTCGCGCAGCAGCGGGCGCACCTGCTCGCTGAATTCGAGACAGTGCACCAACAGCACGCGATCCATCGAGAAATTGGCCAACGGCAACTCGCTTTCCTCGGACAGCGCGGCGCGGTTCGGCACGCCGCGTGGCCAAGGCAACACGCCCTGCGGCGCCGGCATCATGGCAACGACGCGCTCGGCATCGGGCAAGAGGGGCCGCAGATAGGGCGTCGCGTAACCGAGACCGAGGATGTTGAGGCCTTTGACGTCGGGCCAGAGCGCGCCGATGCGGCGGCGGATCATCTGCCGCGCGATGGCGCCCAGCCGGCGTTCGTAGAAATCGCGTAAATCAACGACATCAATGAACATCGTTTCGAGTGTAGCACGGGCGCCGATTTGCGTTAGTCTGCGGCCATGACGCTCGAGATTCAGCAAATCCCCGCGCTGCGCGACAATTACGTCCATCTGCTGCGCGAGCCAAAAAGCGGCGCGGTCGGCGCCGTCGATCCGTCGGTGGCGGCGCCGGTGCTGGCCGCGCTTTCGAGCCGCGGCTGGACGCTCACCCATGTCATCAACACGCACCACCATCCGGACCACACCGGCGGCAATCTGGAATTGAAGGCGGCGACCAACGCGATTGTCGTCGGGCCCTTGGCCGATAAAGGACGGATACCGGGCATCGACGTCGCGGTCGGCGACGGCGACACGTTCCAGTTCGGCGACGAGGCGGCGACGGTCTACGACGTGCCCGGCCACACGCGCGGCCACATCGCCTATTGGTTCAAGGATTCACAGGCGCTGTTCAGCGGCGACACGCTGTTCCTGATGGGATGCGGCCGGCTGTTCGAAGGCACGCCGCAGCAGATGTGGACATCGCTCAACAAGCTCAAGGCGCTGCCGCCAGCGACGCGCGTCTATTGCGGCCACGAATACACCCAGGCGAATGCGCGCTTCGCGCTGACGGTCGAGCCAAAGAACGAAGCGCTCGCGGCGCGCGCCAAGCGCGTCGACGCAACGCGCGCGGCGGGGCAATCGACCGTGCCGGGGACGATGGCCGACGAGCTCGCAACCAATCCGTTCCTGCGTGCCGACGTGCCCGACCTGCAACGCGCGATGGGCGCGCCGGGCGACGCTGTCGCGACCTTCGCCGCCATCCGCAAGGCGAAGGACAATTTTTGACGGATCACCGGAGGGGGAGACGATGAAGCTGCGCTATTGGCCGTCGTCGCCGTTCGTGCGCAAGGCGCTGGTGCTGGCGATCGAAACCGGGCTCGACAAAAGCATCGAGCGCGTGCCGACCACGGTCACGCCGGTGCAGCCCAACGAGGATTTGTCGCACCAAAACCCGCTGATGAAGCTGCCGACCCTGGTGACCGACGACGGCGAGGTGCTGTTCGACTCCCGTGTCATCTGCGAATACCTCGACGGCTTGCACAGCGGGCCAAAGCTTTTTCCGCCGGCCGGCAAGGCGCGCTGGACCGCGCTGCGGCAGCAGGCGTTGGGCGACGGCATCCTCGACGCCGGCGTGCTCGGCCGCTACGAGACCGCGGTGCGGCCCAAGAACAAGCAATGGGCCGAATGGAGCGCCGGCCAGATGCGCAAGATCCGCAATGGCCTGACCACGCTCGACGCCACGGCGAAGGACGGCGGGCTCGGCGGCCCGCTCACCATCGGCCAGATCGCCGCCGGCTGCGCATTAGGCTATCTCGATTTCCGCTATGCCGGCGAAGGCTGGCGCGAGCGGCATCCGGCGCTGGCGAAATGGTATGCCGACTTCGCCAAGCGTCAATCGATGCTGGCGACCGTGCCGCCGCCAGCGTGAAGCGGCTCGCGCACGCGATTGCCGCCCGCAGCCAAAAGCCTCGGCGTGTGGAGCCGCGTTGGCTGCACGGTAGCGCGGAGCGCGCGGACCTACGGCCTCTGCTGCGCCCAGACGGGTTGCAGATCGCCTCCGACAACCGCCTCGCCGGCATCGACCGATTGGATACGGACGCGCGCGATGCCGTCATTGATGCCGAGCTCGCGCGCCGCCTCGGCGGAGAGATCGATGATGCGGTTCGGGGCATAGGGACCGCGATCGTTGATGCGCACGACGACCGAACGGCCGTTGGCGAGATCGGTGACGCGTACATAGGAATTGAACGGCAAGGTGCGATGCGCCGCAGTCAGCGCGTTCATGTCGAAGCGCTCGCCGTCGGCGGTCTGATTGCCGCGGAAACCGGGTCCGTACCACGAGGCGAAACCGACCTGCATGAATTGCGGCCGTTCGTCGACCGTCGTCGGCGCGACGAATGCCTGTGGCGGCGGCGCGCTCTGACACGCAGCAAGGAGGGCGACGCTCGCGCATGCGGCGATCGCCTTCCATGGGTTTGACATGCGTGTCTCCGGCTGCGGACGGAAATCGTTCGGGAGCAAAATAGATTGTCGCGTAAGCGCAACGATCTTTGCCGAACAACGGTCCGAGCGGTGCGTGTTATTTCGCGGTCAGCGCCAAGTATCGCCGACAATTCGCGACGATATTAGTCGAAATTACTGGCGTCTATTCCGTACGGCCTAATACACCTAATACATATGCTGGCCGCCGTTGATCGACAGCGTCGAGCCGGTGACGAAGGTGGCGGTGTCGGAGACGAGGAAGAGCACGCCGCGCGCGATCTCGTCGGCATGACCCAACCGCCCGATGGGAATGCGGGCGACGATCTTCTTCAGTACGTCCTCGGGCACGGCGCGCACCATCTCGGTGTCGATATAGCCGGGCGCGATGGCGTTGACCGTGATGCCCTTGCCGGCGCTTTCCTGCGCCAGCGCTTTGGTGAAACCGTGAATGCCCGACTTGGCGGCCGCGTAGTTGACCTGGCCGTACTGCCCGGCCTGGCCGTTGATCGAGCCGATATTGACGATGCGGCCGAAGCCGCGTGCGCGCATGCCGTCGATGACGAGGCGGCACATGTTGAAGCACGACGTCAGGTTGCAGGCGATGACTGCGCCCCATTGCTCCGGCGTCATGCGGTGGAGCACGGCATCGCGCGTGATGCCGGCGTTGTTGACCAGGATGTCGATGTGACCGAGCGCGCTTTCGACCTGCTTGACGCCGGCTTCGCACGCTTTGAAGTCTGAGACGTCGAAGGCAAAAGCGCGGATGCCGGTCTCGGCGGTGAAGGCCTTGGCGGCGTCGTGGCTGGTCGAATAGTTGGCGGCGACGGTACAGCCCGCGCCCTTGAGCGCTTCGGAGATCGCACGGCCGATGCCGCGCGTACCGCCGGTGACGACTGCAACCCTTGGCATAGTTCCTCCCCTCGAATTCTTCTTTATGTCGGCTTCGCAAGACGGCCGCGCGCCCGCGCGGCCTTTGCTACGCGTCTCTCTCGACGCACATGGCGATGCCCATGCCGCCGCCGATGCACAGCGTCGCCAAGCCCTTCTTGGCATCGCGCTTGGCCATTTCGTACAGCAGCGTCACCAGTATGCGGGTGCCCGACGCGCCGATCGGATGGCCCAAGGCGATGGCGCCGCCGTTGACGTTGACCTTGGCGGGATCGAGCCCGAGCTCTTTGTTGACGGCGCAGGCCTGGGCGGCGAAAGCCTCGTTGGCTTCGACCAGATCGAGATCGCCGATTTTCCAGCCGGCTTTCTCGAGCGCGCGGCGCGACGCCGGGATCGGGCCCGATCCCATCAGCGCCGGATCGACGCCGCACGACGCCCACGAGACGATGCGCGCCAGCGGCTTGGCGCCGTGCTTCTCCGCGTTGGCACGCGACATCAGCACGACCGCCGCGGCGCCGTCGTTGATGCCCGAAGCGTTACCGGCGGTGACGGTGCCGTCCTTGGCGAACGCCGCTTTCAGCTTCGTCAGCGCCTCGAGCGTCGTGCCGTGGCGCGGATGCTCGTCGCTGTCGACCGTCACCGGGCCTTTCTTGGTGGCGACGGTGACAGGCACGATCTCGTCCTTGAAACGGCCGGATTTCTGCGCGGCCTCGGCGCGGTTCTGCGAGGTCAGCGCGAACTTGTCTTGCTGCTCGCGCGTAATTTGCCATTTCTGCGCGACGTTCTCGGCGGTGTTGCCCATGTGGTAGCCGTTGAAGACGTCCCACAGACCGTCCTTGATCATGGTGTCGACCAGCTCGGCGTCGCCCATGCGCGTGCCGTTGCGCAGATGGATGCAGTGGCGCGACTGGCTCATGCTTTCCTGGCCGCCGGCGACGAAGACCTGCGCATCGCCGCCCTTCACCGCCTGATAGCCCATCACGACCGCGCGCAGGCCCGAGCCGCACACCTGATTGACGCCGTAAGCCGGCACCTCTTTCGGCACGCCCGCCGCCATCGACGCCTGGCGCGCCGGATTCATACCCTCGCCCGCCACCAGGATCTGGCCCATCACCACTTCGGCGACCTCGCCGGGTTCGACGTGCGCGCGCGTCAAGGCTTCGGCAATCGCGATTTTGCCGAGCGCGTGCGCCGGCAGGCTCGAGAGCCCTCCGTTAAAAGAGCCGATCGGCGTGCGGACGGCTGAAGCGATGACGATGTCGGTGGAAGTAGCCATGGGATGTGCCTACCCAGTAAGCGGGCGATCGTGCCCGGGTTACGACGCGTCCGGTTCGATCCGGATCAAGGAATAAGTAATACCGCCGGCGGGGTTTGTGAACCGGCGTAGCACAGCCGATGTGCGAAACCGGCATATCGGCGTCGTGCGAAGCCAAGGCAAAGCTTCCCCCTCACCCCGCCCTCTCCCCCTGACGGGGACGAGGGAGAAAATGGCACCGCCCGGCTACTTCACCTCGATCGAGACGACGTCGCGGACATCGCGGCCGCCTTTGCGATCGCCGGGCAGGATGAGGCGCAAGCCTTGGGCTGGATCGAAGGGCTTGCCATCCTGCGACCAGGCAACGACCGCCACCGCATGACCGACCGACGGATCGATCTCGCCGACCGAAAGCACGACGGCGTAGCCATCGCGGCCGGTGACCACCAGCCAGTGGCGCAGCGACTCCTTCTCGGGCGCAGCGAGGCCGCCGGATTGATCGAGCAGCGTCCACAGCGACACGCCGAGCCAAGTGCCGTGACGCGGGCCGTGCTCGGTCTGGAACGAGGCCTCGACCGTGGTCCACGGCATCTTTTGCAGCTCGGCGAGGGTGAAGCCGTGCGGCGCCTTGACCAAGCCGGAGGTGGAGAGCGCAGCGGTCGTTTGGGCGAAGGCGGGCGTGGCCCAAGCCAGCGCAACGCAGACCACCAGCGTCACCGCAAATCGAGTCGCGCGCATCGCCCCGCCGGACCGTTCCTCGATCCTGGCAGGATAACTGACCAAGACGCAGCCGCAACCACAACCACAACCACAACCGACGCCGCAGCCCGACGATGGCGACCGCGCACAGTGAAAATCGGCACCGTGCGCGGCGATCAACGCGGCGGCGGCTCGTTCGGCGGCGGCGGCCCGGCAGCGCCAGCCGGCGGGCCCGACGGCGTTGCGCCGTAATAGGGAGCGGCGTAGGCGGGCGCGCCGTAATAAGGCGCGTAACCGTAATAATAGGGGTAGTAGCCGTAGCCATAATAGGCGGGCGGCGGCGCGTAATAATAGCAGCCGCCGAGCGCGCAAGCCGACGCGAGCAGAAGACCGACAACCATCAGCGTGCGCAGGCGCGGATTCATCCCGTCCTCCGGCGCCATTTTAGCAAGTTTGGCCCGGAACGGTACCCTCAGCTGGTGGCGGCCGCACATGCGTGTTTCGCCCGTTTACCCGCCCTATTATTGTGGTCCACACGGGCGGGAGCGCAACAGGAGGCAGATCATGTTCGCAAAGCGTGTCGGGATGATCGTGCTGCTCCTGTTGTCGGCGTCGGCCAGCGCCGCACGGGCGGATGCCACCGACGATTATAATCGCTGCGCCGCGATGCCCGATCACCAGGCGTCGTTTGCCTGTATCGAGCAACTCGCGCAAAGCGGCAATGCCACGGCACAACTCGCTCTCGGCGGATTTTACGCCGGCGGCTATGGTGTGCCGCAAGACCAGCAGCAGGCGATTTCCTGGTATCAGAAGGCGGCCGAGCAAGGCAACGCCGTGGCCATGAGCCGGCTTGGCAACGCTTATCTCACGGGAACCGGCGTCGCACAGGACACTGGCAAAGCGGCGTCGTGGTTCGCCAGAGCCGCCAGCGCCGGCGATGCATGGTCGCTGGAAAAGCTGGGGTCGCTGTATGAAACGGGCCAAGGCGTCGGGCAGGATTACGTCAAGGCGTATCAGTGGTACGACATCGCCGCCGCCAGGGGCGATTCTCATGCCGCCGATTTGCGCGACGCGTTGGCGCAGAAAATGAGCGCCGACCAAATCGCCGCGGCGAAAAAAGCTTCCAGCGAATGGCTCGCGCAATCGGCGACGCAAGCGGTTGCCGCCGGAAACGAAGCGGCCGCCAAGGCCGTGAGCGATTGCGCCGCCATCGTGCGCGGCTCAAACGCGTCGCCGTTCGATGCGAACTTCGAAGCAGTCTATCGGCCGGCAACGGGATTGATCGAATACACGGGCGCCGAGGAGCAAGCCCCGCTCGCCGCCTTCGATCAATGCATGACGGCGAAGGGGTTCAGCATGGGCGCGATGCGGGCGGAGTAGTCTTCGCGTCCCCCTCACCCTCGCGCTGTGTCGCGAGTCACCCCCACCCTGACGCCCCCTCGACGGAGAGAGAATGGGAGGGGGCGAGGTTTGGTCGAAGGCGGATGCCTTCGGCGGCGTTATTGGCCCTTGCGCGGGCCCATGGGTGCGCGATCGACGAAGCGGCTGTGCTGCGCGCCGCCGCGCCGGCCGGCGGCCTGGGCCGGATGGCTGCTATCGGCCGCGTGGCCGTGCGGCGCCGGCGCCTGATGCGCGGCGTGTTGATGGTTGCTCGGCTGGTAGTGCTTGAGCTGCTTGCCGGCGCCTTTGCGGTTTCTCGCCATGCAGCCTCCAGTTTCGCGGTGCGGGGTCGAGCGTCATCGTAGCGTGCGCCGGGAAGCCAGCAAGGCAATTCGACGCGGCGCGTCAGTCGGCCGCTGGCGTGCGCGCGGCGTCCTGCGCCAGCGCGCGGCGCAATTCCGTTCGCGCCCGATCCAGCTGCGCCAGAACCTGTTGCCGCTGCTCGGCGGTGTGGTGGCCCTGCTGGAGCAGGTTCTTGTAATAGCGGACGTTGAGCCGAACGATGTCGAGATCGGCACTCATCGCAGCCTCTTTGAACGAGGGCGGGAGCGCGTGCGATCCTCCGCAACCGGGGATCGCTTCTCTCTCAGCCGGCGAACGCCCTTGGCGAGCTCGCCGATAACACCAACCTATACCCGGGAGGTTAAAGCGTCGCGAATGTCGTCCGCCGCGTCGAAGCAGCCGCTTCTATGTTATGATGAGCGCATGGCAACCTATAGCATCGTCGAATTCCGGCGTGACGGCTTGGCCGGCTGGATCGTCGAAAGCTCGGCGCCGATCGGCAACCGCGGGGCGCGCATGCTTTACATGACGAGCGACCTTGCCCAGGCCGAGGCCGACCGGCTGACAGCAAAGGAACCGAAGGACGCCGATTCGGCGACCGACGCCTAACCGCCGGCGGCGCATCGGCATCACCCAGAAGAGACGCGACTCGGCGCTATCCCCAGCGCCGGAAAGGGCGCAGGGTGGACTCCGGTGCCGCTCCAGCGCCGGGGGGAATTCCCGTGAAATCCGTGTGCATCGTCGGCGCGGCCGCGCTGATGGCCGTCGGCGTGTCCGGTTGCGTGCCGGTGATCGGCGCCGTGACGCTCAGCGATCTGCTCACCGGCGGGTCGCTGGCGGCGACCGCGCTCACCGGCAAGTCGTTCAGCGACGACGCGCTCAGCGTGGCGACCGGCCAGGATTGCAGCGTGATGGACGCGACGCTGGAGAAGGACCGCCATGTCTGCGAGGCCGACGGCGCGAAGGCGACGCAGGCCGACTTCAAGGGACTCATCGGCATGGCCCGCGCGAAACCGGCGACGACGCCGATTGCGGCGGACGCGCCGGATGCCACGACGCTGGCGACAGCGGACGCGACGGGCGCCACCAACCCGGCCGAGCCGCTCATCGCGGCCGATTCGCCGAGCCACGAAACGCCGGCGCAGCCGCGCACCACCGCCGAACTTAACGCCAGTGCCTTGGCGTCGCGCGTGGTGAATTAGGCGGGTCGCGCGCCGGCACTCGACGATCGGTTACCTAAGCCCTATGGAGTTCGAGCGCAGGGCCGGGTTCGCTTAAGTCGGTGTCATCCAAACCGGGTGCAGGCCATACCGGTGCATTTGGATATCGCCGGCCATTGTCTTGAACCGAATGTCGTGCGAAGGAAGCCCATCTAGGTCGAAAACACGCCCAAGAAAATCGGACTCACTGAGCCGACCGCTCCAATTGATTTTTGCGAGGCGCATTTCATCAAATAAATTGCGCCGCGTGATTTCTGAGATTTCGTTCGCCATTTTCTGTCGTTCATTTCACGTAATGCTGACGACAGACAACAACCTGCCCATCGATCCTACAAGACGTATGCACTCCTTCGCTTACCCGCTCTACAAGCTTCCCCACGCTGCTTCCGACCCGTTGCAGCGCCGGGGCAAATTTGCCCCATTCCCTCTTGACCATGGGGCATTTTTGCCCTATATGGGGACTCGCCGATGAAGGGCTCCGAATTCCTGCGGAAGCTGAAGGACTTGGCGCGGAGCCGCGGCGTGCCGGTGGCTTTCGACAAGAAGCACGGGAAGGGCAGCCACGGAACCCTCACCTACGGCGAGCGCCGCACGACGCTCAAAGACCTGAAGAAGGAAATCGGCAAAGGGCTGCTCAACGCGATGCTGAGCGATCTCGGACTGACCAAGGACGAGCTCGATCGAGGAGAATGAAATGTCGGCGCAAGTTTACGCCTATCCGGCGACGATCAGGCAGGACGAGGACGGTCGCTTCCTCGTGCGCTTCGAGGATTTGAAAGGCGCGGTCACGGATGGCGCGACCATTCAGGAAGCGCTCGACGAAGCGAGCGACGCGCTGTCGGAGGCACTGATGGCGGCGATCGATGCGAACGAAGACATTCCGTCACCGTCGCCGACGCGGCCCGAGCAAGTCGTCGTCGCGCCCGAGCCGACCGTGGCGTTGAAGGCGGCGCTCCACATGGCGAAGCGGCGGCAAGGCGTGAAGGCGGCCGATCTGGCGCGCAAGCTCAAGATCGACCACAAGGACGCGCGCCGGCTTCTCGACGTGCATCATCCGTCGAAGGTCCAGACAGTGGCGAAGGCGCTGCACGCCATGGGCCTTCAGGTCGTCGTCAGCGTGACGGCGGCGCCCGCCGTCGATCCGGAGGTCCATATTCCGGCGATCACGCGGAAGCGCACTTCGGCCGGACGCTGAGGGCGGCGGACAAAGACAAAAGGGCATCGGTCGAGGCTTTCGAATCATGAGCAAGACGGTGGCGAAAAGCATCCGGCGCGGATTGGAAGAGGCCGTCGCCCATGCCCGCAGCGAGGTCAACGCGCGCAAATATCGCGTGCATGTGCCGCAGCGGATCGACGTGTGCGTGTCTGCCGATGATCGATCGCGTGTCGAAGACGGTGCACGCGACGTGACGCGCCCCTCACCCTCCCGGCGCTGCATGTGACCCCCTCACCCTACCCTCTCCCCCTTTCAGAGGGCGAGAGTAAGAAAAAGAAACGGCGCACGCGCTATGCCACCTCCCTCACCCACTCGCCGAGCTTTCCCCACACCGCTTTCGGTGCGTCGCGCGCCACCACCATGCCGATATGGCCCAAAGGCGGCGTCATCACCGTCGCATTGGGCAGCGCTTCGGCCAGCGCCTGGGCCGAGAGCGGCGGCACGATGCGGTCGGTCGCCGGCAGGATCACGAGGCTGGGCACGGAAATTTCCCGCGGCACGATGGCCTTGCCGCCGACGCGCCATTCGCCGCTTCCGGGGCGGTCCTCGCCATACC
>JBOHLR010000062.1:0-13119 GCA_050729555.1 Allostellaceae bacterium | reverse complement strand
CGCCGTCGCGCGTTTGCAATAGATAACCGCCGGCCACCGATTTGAGCGTGACGCCGGCCCCGGCCGGATCGGGCATGCCGCCCGTCGCCAAGACGCGCAGTGCGTTTTTCTTCTTGAGCGTGGCGAGCGCCGCATCCTCGACCGTAGGCGCGATCACCACTTCCATGAACAATTGGCCGATTGCTTCGGCGGTCGGCGCATCGAGCGGCCGGTTGACCGCGACGATGCCGCCGAACGCGCTCGTCGGATCGGTGGCGAGCGCCTTGTCCCACGCGGCGCGAAGGTTGTCGCCGACGGCGACGCCGCACGGATTGCCGTGCTTGACGATCACGACAGCCGGCTCGGCGAATTCCGCCGCCAGCTCGAACGCCGCGTCGGTGTCGTTGAGATTGTTGTAGCTGAGCTCCTTGCCCTGGAGCTGGTGCGCCGTCGCGACGCCTTTGCGCGCCGCGCCGCCGACATAGAACGCCGCGTGCTGGTGTGGATTCTCGCCATAGCGCAGCGTTTGCTTGCGCGCCGCCGCCAGGATCAGCGCCTCGGGGAATTCGTCGCCGGCCTGACGCGCCAGCCACCAGGCGATTTCGGCGTCGTAGGCCGCGGTGAGGGCGAAGGCGCGCTGCGCCAGGCTGCGGCGCAACGCCAGCGTCGTCGCCCCCTTATGCGCGTCCAGCCCACGGACGACGGCGTCGTAATCCGCCGCATCGGTCACGACGACGACGTCGGCGTGATTCTTAGCGGCAGCACGGATTAGCGACGGCCCGCCGATGTCGATGTTCTCGACGCATTCCTCGAACGGCGCACCGCGCGCGACCGCTGCGGCGAACGGGTAAAGATTGACGGCCACCAGATCGATCGGCGCGATGCCATGCTTGGCGACCGCGTCCATGTGCGCGCGCTCGTCGCGTTTGGCCAGGATGCCGCCATGGATCGCCGGATGCAGCGTCTTGAGTCGTCCGTCGAGCAGTTCGGGAAATTTGGTGACGGACGCGACTTCCTCGACCGCGAGTCCGGCGTCGGTCAGCGCCTTGGCGGTGCCGCCGGTCGAGACCAGCGCCACCTTATGCCGCGCGAGCGCCTGGGCGAAGGGTATGAGGCCGGCCTTGTCGGAAACCGAAATCAGCGCCCGGCGGACCGGGCGAAGGCGGGGTTCGGACATGGGATTTCCGCGCAAAAGGCAGCGCGACCATAAGGCCGCGCTGCGCGCCGCGCAAGGTCAGCGGGCGAAGATTACGCCGTAATGATAGGGCGGCAGTTCGACGATTCGGGCGCGCTTCAGTCCCGCCGGCGCGACGCGCGCGATGGTCTCTTCCGGCGACAGGCGCAGCTCGGTGCGCGGTCCGCGCGGCTCGCCGGATACCGGCGTTTCCTCACGCGGCCGCTTGTGCCAATTGATCACGCCGAAGCGCCCGTCCGGTTTGAGCGCACGGCGCACGGCGTCGGCTAGCCGCGCCGGCTCGGGCACGCCGTGAAAGGCGTTGCCCATCAGAACGTAGTCGACCGTCCGCGGCACCAGCGCCGCGACGTCGTAGGCGTCGCCCGCGACGAAGGCACAGTTGGTCGCGCCCGTCGCCGAAACCCGTACCTGGGCCATGTCGAGAAATTTCGAGTCGAGATCAACAGCGACGACGTGGCCGGCGATCGTCGCCAGCGGTGCGGTGAACCAGCCGTCGCCGCAGCACAAATCGATCACGTCGCTGCCACGCTCGACGCCCATGGTGGCGAGCACGCCGGCCGGGTCGGGCCACAGCGCGGGCCACCAGCCGGCGGTTGGCATTTCGGTGCCTTGGAAAAACGCAACCTGCTCGCTCATGCCGTCATGCCGCGCTCGGCTTCTCGCCTTTCTTGGCTTCGCGCTTCAACGCCCATTTGACAGATGCGCCGGTCGAACCGGCATGGCCGTCGAGCACGATCTGCTGTGTTTTACGCGCGGCGCCGTCGCCAAGATAGACGCTCTCGGCAAGATTCATCACCGCGCCCACCGCCTTCAGCCGCCAGAACACGCCGCTCGGCGATTTTAGCAGGACGGCATTGCCGTCCTGCGTCGTCGACGCCTGCACGTCGGGATGCAGATGGAACCGGATGGCGAAGCCGTGTCCGCGCGGCGGACCGTTGCCGGCTACCGCCAGCCGGTCTTCGCCGCGCAGGTCGTCGCCGTCGGCGGCGAGGTACAGTTCGCGCTCGTGACGCAGGCCGAAATTCTGCACGTAGCCGGTATGGCTGCCGCCGACCCAGATATTGCCGTCCTGTTCGTTGCGCTGCGCCTTGACCTCGGGCCGCGTCGCGAAGTCACCGTGCTCGACGGGCGCCGAAGCGGTGTCGGCGACGATCAGTGTCGAATGCGCCGCCGTGGCGCGCATGGCGTTTCGCCATTGTGCATCACCGCCACGATAGGCGCCGCAGTTGACGACCAGACGCTCGCTGCCGTGGCTGAACTCGAAGGCGAGCGCGCCGGCATGAGCTTCGCCGTCGAACGGCGCCGGCGGCAGCGTGCCGCAATCGAACAGCGCCAGACTGTGCCCGGCCTGCAACCGCTCGTAACCCGCCTGCGGCGCATGGGACGGCGGTCGGCCTTTGGCCGCGGAACGCTGCAACACCGATTCGATCAGGTTGATATCGCCTGCCGCCGCGCCGTTGAACAGCGCCAGCCCGCCGTCGCCGTGCCGGAAGAAGCGCAGCATCGGCGCGGCGCGGTCGATCGCGTCCATCACCGGCTTGGAAATTTCGACGCTGGCCGCGCTCAACGCGTCGCGCGCGTCGATCAGCGCCATCAGCGCGGCCAATTGCTGCTGCGGATTGCGCGAGACGTGCCCGCCGTCGGGCAGGATCTGCGCCTTCGCCTCGGCGGACAAGCGGGCGCAGGCGGCGCCGAGCCGCCGCTGGTCCTTGAGCGCCGCGAGCGCCGTAACGAGGCCGCGGAGCGCGCGCAGCCGGCCGATTCCGCTTGCCCGGCGCCAGGTCCGGTGCAGATGACGCGCCTGCCGCGCCAGGCTCATCAGCAAGGCGTCGCGGAAAACCGCGTCCTGCGGCGGCGCGGCCAGCAGGTCGTGATGCGCGATCCAGGCGAACAGGCGCTCGCCGACGATTTCGGCGTTCCACGACAACGGCTCGATCGCATCGCAGCGCCGGAGCCAGTCGGCGGCGGCGGCGCGCGCGGCGCGTACGGCCGGCTCGGTGCCAAGCGCGGCGAAGTCGGCCAGGAATCCGAAACGATGGTTCTCGGCGGTCCATTGCGGCGCCTGACCAAGCAGCGCCTCGCCGCGCTCAGGGTCGCCGGGCCAGGTCTCGGCCAGGCGCAAGCGCAATTCGCTCGGCGCCGGACCCCAGAGGGCAAGGTTGTAGAGACTCGAACGATAGACCCAGTCGCGGAGCGCCATCACCGCTCTCCGCCGCGCAACCTCGCGATGTTGCGGGCATAGGCGCCGTTGCCGCCGGCGAACGTCGCGGTGCCGGCCACCAGCACGTCGGCGCCGGCAGCGACCGCTTCGGCCGCCGTCTCGAAATTAATGCCGCCGTCGACCTCAAGGTCGATAGCGCGCTTGGTCGCGTCGATACGCTGGCGGACGGCGCGGATCTTGTCGAGCGCGGCCGGAATGAAGCTCTGGCCGCCGAATCCCGGATCGACGCTCATCACCAGCACCAAGTCGAGATCGCCCATGACATAGTCGATCGCGTCGACGGGCGTCGCCGGATTGAGCGCGACGCCGGCCTTCTTGCCGAACGATTTGATCAGCTGGATCGTGCGATGGAGGTGCGGTCCAGATTCGGGATGGACGGTGATGATGTCGGCGCCGGCCTTGGCGAAATCCTCGATATAAGGGTCGACCGGCGCGATCATCAGATGGACGTCGAAGGTCAGCTCGGTGTGCGGCCGCAGCGACTTCACCACCACCGGCCCGATGGTCAGGTTGGGCACGAAATGCCCGTCCATCACGTCGACGTGGATGTAGTCGGCGCCCGCCGCGGTCACCGCCTCGATCTCGGCGCCGAGTCGTGCGAAATCGGCCGACAGGATCGAGGGCGCGATTCGGGTCGTCTGCCGCATGCGGCCTGACTAACAGGGATACCGCGCGGCATCAAGACTTGCGCACGAGGCGGCAGGCGTAGAAGCCGTCGAGGCCGCCGCCGTCCGCAAGCTGGCTCGGCAGGGTGCGCAGATCGCCGTCTGGCGTGATGCAGTCGGCGATCTCGGCGATCTCCACCGGCGCGACCGGCCGGCGCTCGACCGGCGCGCCCTCGTCGAGCAGCCGCGCAATGCGTGCCGGGCCTTCTTCCGCTTCGAGCGAGCAGACGCAATAGACCAGCGTGCCGTGCGGCGCCAGCGCGCGCACGGCATTGGCGAGCAGACGGTCCTGTTGCGCGGCGAGGCGCGCGACGTCGGCCGGCGATTTGAGGTGCGGCACGTCGGGATTGCGCCGGATCGCGCCGGTGGCGGTGCATGGTGCGTCGAGCAGGATGAAGCACAATGGCTCGGCAGACCGCCAGTCGCCGGCGTCGGCGGTCACGCATTCGGCCGTGAGCTTGAGCCGCGCGAGATTGTCGTGCAGCCGCTTCAGCCGGACCGCGGATTGGTCGAGCGCGATGACGCGCGCGCCGCTGGCGGCAAGCTGCGCCGTTTTACCGCCCGGCGCGGCACACAAATCGGCCACCGTTGCGCCGTCGATCTTACCGAGCAGCCGCACCGGCAATGCCGCGGCCGCGTCCTGCACCCACCACGCACCGTCGACGTAGCCCGGCAGCTCTTCGATCAGGCCACCCGGTGCGCGGCGCAATGTGCCTGTCGGCAGGATCTTGGCCTCGAGCTTCACCGCCCACGTCGGCGCATCCGATTTCACCGACAGATCGAGCGGCGCTTCGCGCCAATGTGTCATGGCGATTTCGCGCGCCGTCGTCTCGCCGTAGCTGCCGCTCCAGCTCTGCCAGAGCCATTCGGGCGTATCGAGCTTCGCCGCGTCCTGTTGCTTCAAGATGTCGGCGCCTTCGCGCGCCAGGCGGCGGAGGATGGCGTTGACCAGGCCCTTCATCGCCGGGCTGTTGGCGGCCGCGAGATCGACCGACGTCGCGACCGCGGCGTGCGGCGGCGTGTCGAGGAACATCAGTTGCGCAGCGCCGAGCCGCAGGATGTCGCGCACGGTTCCCGGGTTGACCAGCCGTGCCAGGCAGCGCGCCAGCGCGTCGTCGAGCTGGCCGAGCCGGCGCAACACCGTCGCCGTCAGCAGCCGCGCGAACGCGCGGTCGCGCGGACTCAAGGCGCCGAGCGTCCGGCTCTCCGCCAGCGCCTGGTCGAGCGGCACGCGCCGCGCCAGCACGGTATCGAGCAGGGCCAGTGCGGTAGCGCGGGCATCGGCGGGTTTCGCGTTCATGGCGGGCGCAGGTTCGATCCATTACACTTGCGGTCGATGACCGATTATCACGGCCGCACCGTTGTCGTCACCGGTGGTACCGGCGCGCTGGGTCAGGCGGTGGTCGGCGCGCTGCTGGCGAACGGTGCGTCCTGCGTCGTGCCTTATATCCATGCGGCCGAAGCCGCGCAGTTTCCGCTCAAGGACCGGGTGACGCTGGTCGGCCCCGTCGATCTCGTTAGCGAGAGCGACGTCGCGCGTGTCTACGACGGTGCCGGTGCGTTGTGGGCGTCGATCCATCTCGCCGGCGGATTTGCGATGACGCAGGTCGGCGATACCAAAAAGGCCGATATCCTGAAGATGATCGAGATGAACCTCGTCACCTGCCATCTGTGCTGCGCAGCCGCAGTGCTGGCTTTGCGGCGGGGCGGGCAAGGCGGCCGTATCGTCAACGTCGCCGCGCGGCCGGCGCTCGAGCCGCGCCTGGCAGCGGGCATGGCCGCCTACGGCGCCAGCAAGGTCGCCGGCGACGGCATCCTGGTGAATGCCGTCGCGCCGTCGATCATCGATACGCCGGCCAATCGCGCCGCGATGCCCAAGGCCAAGCATGAGACCTGGCCCAAGGTGGACGAGATCGCGGCGACCATCTTGTTCCTGGCGTCGCCGGCGAACCGCGTCACCCGCGGCGCGCTCGTGCCGGTTTACGGCAAGAGCTGAGCGGTCAGCTCTTCAGCAGGCCTTCCTGCTTCAGCGTCTCCTGCACCTTGGGCCGCGCCGCGACGCGCTCCATGAACGCTTTGATGTTCGGAAACGGCGACAGGTCGACGTTGGTATATTGCGACCAGCGCAGCACGGTGAAAGCGTAGGCGTCCGGCGCGCTGAACGTGTCGCCTAGAATGTACTGTTTGCCGGCGAGGTGCTTGTCGAGGATGGCAAGCCGCTTGGCGAGATATTCGCGCGCGAGCTTCTTGTATTCGTCCGGCGTGGTCGGCCGGAACAGCGGCGAATAGGTCTTGTGCAGTTCGCTGGTGATGAAGTTGAGCCATTCTTGCGCGCGCGCCCGCTCCATCGAGCCGGCCTTGGGAACGATGCTGCTGGCCGGCTTCTGGTCGCCGAGATACTGCACGATCGCCGGACCTTCGGTGAGAATCTGGCCGTCGTCGAGCGCCAGGACGGGAACGTATCCCTTGGGGTTGATGGCGAAGAAATCGGCGCCCTTCTCGGTCTTCTTGCTCGCAAGGTCGACGCGCTCGACCTCGTAATTGAAGCCGGCTTCGTTCAGGACGATGTGCGGCGAGAGCGAGCAGGCGCCGGGCGAATAATAGAGTTTCATAGATTCCCTCCGTGGATTGGCGGCCGGCACGCTAGCGCGGCATACCGGCCCTGGCTATCCCGGTGGAAGCAAACCGGCCCTGCGCCGGGCGCGCAGGCGGCCGCTTGGCTGGCGTTCACGCTTCCTCAATTAAGAAACCCTATACCGGAGCGGGATTCCCGCCATGGTTTCCGCCGCCCCAACCCACATCGCCGGCCGCCGCGCCGGCGTGTTGTCGCCTTTTGTGTGGCAGCCGGCTCTGGCCGCGCTGGCGGCGGCGGCCTTCTATGTCTCGCTTTACGGCCAACTGCCCTATCACGACGTCATCCGTTTCATCGCCCAGATCGACAGCGACAAATTCGTCTGGGACATGGGGCATGTCTGGCTCCAGCCGGTGATGCTGCTTTGGCATTGGTAGCTGGGTTTCGGCGAAACCGCCGAACACAGCCAGAAGCACATCAACACCGCGTTCGCCGCCGCCGGCATCGGCGTCTTCTATTTCGCGCTGATGCGCTTCGAGGTCGGCTTGTGGCAGCGCGGCGTGGCGTCGGCGCTGGTCGCTGCCAGCTGCAATATCCTGACGCTGGCACCGACCGGCCACATGAAGCTGCTGGCGCTGCCGTTCCTGACGGCGACGTTCTATTTCGCGGTGGCCTGGGAGCACGATCTCGCGGCGGGCATTGCGCGCAACCGCACCCTCGTCTGGTCTGGCGTATTCCTGGCGTTGGCGGCCTCATTCCATTCGAGCTGCCTCGCCGCACCGTCTTTTGTCGCCCTGGTGATCCTGCTGGCGAGCCTCCGCCATGGCGACGGCTGGGCCAAGGGCATCGGCCGCGCCGCGCTTTATGGCGCCACGGCCGGGCTTTTGTTTCTGGTGTTGCTCGAGATCGCGCGTCTCGTCTTCTTCGGCCACTGGCTGACCCCCGATACGTTCGGCGCCAGCGTCGGCGCCAAGGATGCGCTCCGGACCGGCTGGTTTTCGTGGACCGACCTCGCCGGCCGCATGGTTTTCGGCACGGTCAACAATTTCATCGCCGCGCCGGCGCTCGGCCCGGTGATGCGCGCCTGGCTGCTGCACCAGATTCCGTCGCTCGCGCCTTATGGCAAGGCGCTCGTTCTCCAGGCGCTACCTTGGCTGGCGACGCTGATCCTGCTCGCCGCGGTTTATCTGCGCGCGGCGTGGCTGTCGCTCAAGGGCGCGCCGGTGATGATACCGTTGGCGTTCATCGTCAGCGCGCTCGCCTGGAACCTGTTCTTCAACATCAACGAGCCCGAGCACTGGTTCCACCTGACGGTGCCGACGGTGTTCCTGTTCCTGATGGTGACGCCGCCGCGCCTGGCGCGGGTCGCGCTGCCGGTCTGGGCTGCGGTGACCATCGCGCTCAACCTGGCGCTCTGGGCGGTGCCCGAGGCGCGTTATCCGCTCGATCGCTATCAGGCCGAGCTGGCGCGCGATTACAACGCCAACGACCTCTTCCTCTATTTCGTCACCTACGGCGGCGGGCCGAACATGAGCTTCTTCACGTTGCCCACGCCGCATGTCGTCCTCGACCAACTCTATGAGAGCTCCAAGGACGCGCCAGTGTTCTTCACGGCGGTCGAGACCAAGATCGATCCCGTACTGGCGCGCGGTGGCCGCGTCATCGTCTTCGAGGCGCTCGATCCGATCAACTGGAACGCGCCGTGGATGCTGTTGACCCGCGACGGCATGCTGAAGGCCAAGTTCACCGCCTTTTTCGATAGCCACTACACGGTCGTGCCGCAGGGCGAGGTCGCCGGCATGAAGGCCTGGCGGCTCGAGGCGAAGGCGAACTAGCGCAAAGAAAAAGGGGCCGGATTTTCGGCCCCTTTTCGCTTTCGCGATAAGCTGCGGCGTCAGTCCCGGCGCTGGCCGAACAGCTGCAGCAGGAACATGAACAGGTTGACGAAGTCGAGATAGAGCGCGAGCGCGCCCATGATCGCCTTCTTGCCGGCGATCACCGCCGAGTCGCCATCCCAATACATTTCCTTGATGCGCTGCGTGTCCCAGGCGGTGAGGCCGGTGAACACCAGCACGCCGATCACCGAGACGGCGAATTGCAGCCCCGGCGAACGCAGGAAGATGTTGACCACCGACGCAATGACGATGCCGATCAGGCCCATGAACAGGAAATGACCCATGCCGGCCAGATCGCGCTTGGTGGTATAGCCCCACAGGCTCATCGCCAGGAAGGTGACGGCGGTGATGAAGAACATCTGCGCGATGCTGGTGTAGGTGTAGACGAGGAAGATCGTCGACATCGACAGGCCCATCACCGCGGCATAGCCCCAGAAGGTCGCCTGCGCGGCGCCGAGACTCATGCGTTGGATGCCGAAGCTCAACACCAGCACGAAGCCGAGCGGCGCGAAGATCAGCAGGTACATCAGCGGCGAGTGCTGCTGCGCGAGCTGGAGCACCAAGCCCTGCGAGAACCAGGCGACAATGCCGGTGATGGCGAGCGCACCCGCCATGTAGTTGTAAACGCGCAGCATGTAGCTGCGCAGGCCCTGGTCGATGCCGACCTGCGGAATTGCCGTCCGCGCGGCAAAGCGGTTGCCGGTATCGAATGACATGGTTTGGAACCTCTCTAAGCCGGTGTGGCTTTGGCGCTGATATTGGCACAGGTCACAGGCAATTCAATGACCGAGTAAGCCTTTGGCGCCCGGCCTAAATTTCCTGTTATTGAGCCTTCGCCGGGGCCATGATTGACCGCATCCGCGGTCCCCGCCAAATTCGCACCCATGTTGCGGCTGTTCGTCGGCATCGCCTTGCCGCCCGCGCTCAAGCTCGAACTATCGCGGCTCGCCGGCGGCTTGTCGAACGCGCGTTGGGTCGATCCCGGCAACTACCACGTCACGCTGCGCTTCATCGGCGAGATCGACGAAGGCACCGCGACCGATGTCGATGCGGCCCTATCGGGTGTCCGCGCCAAGCGCTTCGCGCTGACGCTCGCCGGGGTCGGCTCGTTCAACGCACGCAATCTGTTCGCCGGCGTCGAACGCAACGCCGATCTGGCCCATCTCCAGGAAAAAGTCGAAAGCGCCGTCGCGCGCAGCGGCATCGAGCCCGAAAGCCGCCGCTTCGCGCCGCACGTGACGCTGGCACGGCTCAAGGGCAAACCGGACGCGCGCCTTGGTCATTATCTCGCCGAGCACGCCCTGTTCCGCGCGGCGCCGTTTGACGTCGAACGATTCCAACTCGTCGCGAGCTATCTCACGAAAAGCGGCTCGATCTATGAGGATCAGGCGGAATACGCCTTGGGCGGCTGAAAAAACGGGTCGCGGTCGGGGCGATTGAGGGGGAATCGCCGCCGACCGCGACCTTCGCGCGCGACAACCGGCAAATACCGAAATTCATGAGCGGATCGTCAGGCCATCACCGGCGAGTCCAATCCACACGCTGACGATGTTAGGCGATGGCGCTTAAACAACTGTGGATAACTGCCGACAATTTGCGGCAATTCCGCTGCATCTATTCGGCAGCGGTTTGCTAACCGCGCAAACGCTGGCGCAGGATGGTTTCCCGGTGATCGGCGGCGGGCTGGTAGAACTGATCGAATTCGCGAAAGGCGCGCGGCCAGTCCTCGGCGCGGGCGCGCTCGGCGTCGACCTCGAAGCTGTCGAAGCCGCAACGCACCATGAATAACAGTTGGTCGCGCAGCACGTTGCCGCCAGCGCGCAGTTCGCCTTTGAAGCCGAAGCGTCCGCGCAACAGGCGCGCCTGCGAATATGCGCGGCCGTCGATGAAGCGCGGAAAGTTCAGGACGATGAGCGCGAAGCGCGGCGCGGCCGGACCGAACGAAGCCGGCGGCACGTCGTTGGGCAGCCGCAGGCCGAGCGGCCCGCTGCGGTCCGACCAGCGCTCCGGTTCGGCCTGCCAGCGCTTGAACGAGATGGTGACGGCCTCGGTGCTGGCTGGTGCCTCGTCGTCGGCCAGGTGACGCCACGGATCGGGACGAAAGCCGCCATTCCTATCGAGCAACATAAAGAGCTTCCTTGAACGGCGCCAAGCCGACGCGGCGATAGGTATCGGGGAACTGCTCGCCCGCGTGCCGAAGCCGGAGATAGGCGTCGATCAGATGGTCAACCGTCGCGGTGACCTCGTGCGCCGCCACCGCCGGTCCGACAATGCCGCCCAACGCCGCCTGGGCGTTGTCGCTGCCGCCGACGGTGATCTGGTAGGATTCAGCGCCGTTCTTCTCGAGCCCGAGAATGCCGATGTGGCCGACATGGTGATGGCCGCAGGCGTTGATGCAGCCCGAAATCTTGATCTGCAGCGGTCCGATCTCCTCTTCGCGCTTGGCGAGATTGGTCGCCAGGGCCTGCGAGATCGGAATCGAGCGCGCCGTCGCCAGGCTGCAATAATCCATGCCCGGGCAGCAGATGATGTCGCTGGCGAGGCTGATATTGGGCGTCGCCAGCTCGGCCGCGCCGAGCCGCAGCCACAGATCGTAAAGCGCCGCCTTACGCACGTGCGGCAGGACCATGTTCTGGTCGTGCGTGATGCGGATTTCGCCGAAGCTCAGCTTGTCGGCGAGCTCGGCCAACAGTTCCATCTGGCTGGCGCTGCAATCGCCGGTGATTCGGCCGGGCTGCTTGAGCGACACCACGACGATGGCGTGGCCCGCCGCCTTGTGCGGCTTGACGTTGTACTTCACCCAGCGCACGAAATCGGGCTCGGCCGCGAGCGCCCGGCTTAGTTCCACTTCGTCGCCGTGCGCGTCGGGATAGGCCGGCGGCGCGAACTGCGCCTGCATGGCCGCGACCACCGTGTCCGGCAGGTCGAGCTCGTCGCGTTCGGCGCCCATGGCGGCGAATTCGGTCTCGACCTCCTGGCGGTATTTCTCGATGCCGAGCGACTGCACCAGGATCTTGACGCGCGACTTGAACAGATTGTCGCGCCGTCCGTACTGGTTGTAGACGCGCAGACAGGCGGTGATATAGGCGAGCACTTCCCGCCGCGGGATAAAGTCGCACACCGTCTGCGCCAGGATCGGCGTGCGGCCGAGTCCGCCGCCGACCAGCACCTCGAAGCCCAGCTCGCCCCTCTCGTTGCGGCGCAGATTGAGGCCGAGATCGTGGATCTTTACCGCCGCGCGGTCGTCGGTCGCCGCGTTGAGGACGATCTTGAATTTGCGCGGCAGAAACGAGAATTCCGGATGCAGCGCCGACCATTGCCGCACGATCTCGCCGTAAGGGCGCGGATCCTCGATCTCGTCGGCCGCCGCGCCGGCGAAGGGGTCGGTGGTGATGTTGCGGAAGGAATTGCCGCTGGTCTGGATGCCGTGGAGCTGCACGGTGGCGAGGTGCGCTAGGATGTCCGGCGTGTCTTCGAGGCGAATCCAGTGATACTGGATGTTCTGACGCGTCGTGAAATGGCCGTAGCCCTTGTCCCACCGCCGCGCCACGTGCGCCAGGCCGCGCAGCTGCGCGCTCGACAGCGTGCCGTACGGAATCGAGATGCGCAGCATGTAGGCGTGCAGCTGGAGATAAAGGCCGTTCATCAGCCGGAGGCTGCGGAACTCGTCCTCGCTCAGCTGGCCGGCCAACCGCCGGCGCACCTGGTCGCGGTATTGCGCGACGCGCTCCTCGAGGAATTTCCGGTCGAAATCGTCGTAACGATACAAGGCCGATACCCTTCCGTTGCTGTGATCGTCCGTGCCGCCGTCAACCGCCCGAATGAGCGATCGTCGGGCCGCCCGCGCGGATGCGTTCGCGCAAGGTCACCGGCACGACGCGTTCGCCGTCGCGCGTCGCTTCGATCAAGGTCGGCGCGACCGCCGGATGGGGCGGCGGCCCCGCTTGCGCTTCCGCCAGCAGGGCCGCGCCGTCCCGTTCCTCGACCAGTCGTGCCTCGGCGATCGTCGTCGTCCAGATGCCGGCGCCGGCGAAATAAATCACCGTGCCGTCGCGCAGACGGTTGCCGGTCACCAGCTTGAACACCGAATCGACCACCCAAGCCTCCTAGCCGCGCGGCTGCGTCGTCGTGCGCAGATAGGGCTTCACCTTCTTGAAGCCCGGGAAGATCTTCGCCGCTTCGTCGTCGGAAACCGCCGAGGTGATGATCACGTCCCCGCCCTGCTTCCAGTTGGCCGGTGTCGCGACCCGGTGCTTGGCGGTGAGTTGCAGCGAGTCGATCACCCGCACGACCTCGTCGAAATTGCGGCCGGTCGCCATCGGATAGACCAGGATCAGCTTGATCTTCTTGTCGGGGCCGATGACGAAGACGTTGCGCACCGTCTGGTTGTCTGCCGGCGTACGTTTGCTGGCTTCACCTGAGGCTTCGGCGGGCAGCATGCCGTAGAGCTTCGCCACCTTGAAATCGCCGTCGCCGATGACCGGATAGTTGGGCGCTTGGCCTTGCGTCTCTTTGATGTCGTTGGCCCAGCGCATGTGGTCGTCGACGGAGTCGACCGACAGGCCGATGATCTTGACGTTGCGCTTGTCGAA
>JBOHLR010000061.1:0-13197 GCA_050729555.1 Allostellaceae bacterium | reverse complement strand
CCGACGCCGCGCTTCCTGCTTGCGTGGATCGTGCCGTTTTGGGTCGCGCTCGAGCTCGTGCCGACCAAGCTACCGCATTATCTCTTGCCGCTGCTGCCGGCATTGGCGTTGCTTGCCGCCCACGCGCTGTTCAACGCCGATATCGGGCCGCGCGCGTTACGGATCGTCGTCGCGGCGCTGTGGGCCGTTGCGACGCTGGCGCTCGCGGTTGCCCTCGCGCTGGCGCCGCCGCTGCTCGGCGCCGAACCATCGCCGGTGGGCGTCGCCGCGGGACTGATCGTGCTCGGCGGCGGCGGTGCGCTGCTCTGGCGGTATTGGTCGAAACCGCGGCCGGGCCTCGCCGCCGGTGCCGTCGTTTTGGCGCTGATCGCTGTGATTCCCGGCTTCAGCCGGGTCGCGCCGTCGCTCGACCGCGTCTGGCTGTCGCGCGGCGCTGCGGCGCTCGTGGCAGAGGTCCGGCCCAAAGACGGCAGCCCTGTCGCGGTCGTCGGTTACGACGAGCCGAGCCTGATCTTCCTGCTCGGCACCAACACCACGCCGCTCGATGCCACGGCCGCGGCGCACTATGTGGCGGCAACGCCGAACGGCCTGGCGCTGGTTGAAGCGCGCGACGACGACGCCTTTCGGCGTGCGCTCGCGGGATTGGGCCGCGCGCCGCGCGCGCTCGGCCATGTCGACGGGATCGATTATTCCAACGGCAAGCGTATGACGCTCACGCTCTACGCCGCGACGGCCGACTGATCGGAAATCAGTGCGCGTTCTTCAGCAGTTGCGCGATGGTACCGTTGTCGGTCGTCCAGCCGATCGCGTCGCGCCCGGTATAATCCTGTTTGTGCGGATCGGCATGCGCCGCGAGCAACATTTTCACCGCGTTGGCGCGGTTATTGGAAACCGCCAACATCAGCGGCGTGACGCCTTGATTGTTGACGGCGTCGACCGACGCGTGCGAATCGAGCAGCAAAGTCATCACATCGGTGCTGCCGCGCTCGGCCGCCCAATGCAATGCCGTATTGCCGAGCTTGTCGCGCAGGCTGATGTCGGCGTCATGCATCAAGAGGATCCGCGCCATCATCTGATTGTCGAGAATCGCCGCATAGATCAAGCCGGTGCGGTCGAGATCATCGCGCTCGTTCGGACTGGCGCCGCCGTTCAGCATGCCGAGCACTTCGCGCGTCTTGTTCTTCGCTGCGACGACCGCGACGCTGTCGGAATAGCCTTGGAAGCCGCCGAACGGGATGGTCGGTGCGTTGGAGCTCGGATTGGTGTCGAGCAGTGGCGTCGCGCTTTGCGCATTGGCCGCAACCGGCACGGCCGCGAGACATCCGATGACGACAAGGCGCAAATATAAAATCCGCACGATCGCTCCCCTGACTTTGCAGTTTGCGCCCGGCCGCATCGCCATTCAAGCCGTCGCATGGTGGCAGCGGCGGCATGCTAAACTCCGTGCCATGACCGCGCTCCGCCCGCCGCGCCTTCCCGCCTTCGCGCCCGGCACGGTGTGGCTCGTCGGCGCAGGCCCGGGCGACCCGGGTCTGCTGTCGCTCTTGGCGCTGCACGCGTTGCAAGCCGCCGACGACGTGGTCTACGACGCCCTGGTCGACCGACGCATTTTGGCGCTCGCGCGAAAGGGCGCGCATCTGCATTACGCCGGCAAACGCGGCGGCAAGCCGTCGCCGCGACAGCCCGACATCTCCGCCAAGCTGGTGGCACTGGCGCGCCGGCGGCGCCGCGTCTTGCGGCTCAAAGGCGGCGACCCGTTCGTCTTCGGCCGCGGCGGCGAAGAGGCTTTGGCGCTCGAGGCGGCGCGCATCCGCTATCGCATCGTGCCTGGCATCACCGCCGGCATCGGCGGCCTCGCCTATGCCGGCATTCCGCTGACCCATCGCGACATCAATTCCGCGGTGACCTTCGTCACCGGCCACGCCAGCGGCGGCGATCTCCCCGACGGCCTCGACTGGCACGCGGTCGCCAAGGGCGCGCCGATCCTCGTGGTCTACATGGCACTGAAGCATCTGAAGGCGATCGCCGACCGGCTGATCGCGGCGGGCCGACCGGCCGACGAGCCGGTCGCGATCATCGTCGCGGCCACGACACCGCGACAACGCGTGATCGAGACCACCCTCGCAGCGGCGCCGCGTGCCGCAGCGCGGGCACGACTTAAGCCGCCGGCCGTGCTGGCGATCGGCCGCACGTTGCGTCTCAAGCCCACGCGCTGAGTGGGCCGGCTGCGGCCGAACGCCCCTGGCGGCACGGACCGCGCATCGCTTAGACTCGCCGCCATGTCGGCGGCCAATCGCGGTCTTCTCGTCTTTCTCGTCGTGCTCGCGGTGCTCGTCGCCGGCTTCGGTTACGAGAACGGCTGGTACGGACACGCCGCGCCGGAAGCGGCGCCCGTAGGCGGACCGTTCACGCTCACCGATCAGAACGGCGCGACGCGCAGCGATAGCGAATTCCGCGGCAAGCTGATGCTGATCTATTTCGGCTATACCAATTGCCCGGATGCGTGCCCCGCCGCGCTGTCCGCCATGTCGCAGGCGCTCGATCAGCTCGGCGCGGCCGGCGCCGCCGTCGAGCCGATCTTCATCACCGTCGACCCGGCGCGCGACACGCCGCAGCAGCTCAAGCTTTACGCCGCCAACTTCACGCCGCGGCTGATCGCGCTGACCGGCACGGCGGCGCAACTCGACACCGTCGAGCACGAGTTTCGCGTCTTCGCCAGCAAGGTACCGGGCGGACCGATCGACGATTACCTGCTGGATCACTCGTCGTTCATCTATCTGATGGGCCGCGACGGCAAGATCGCAAGATTGATTCCGCCCGGCGAGAAACCGGCCGACATGGCCGCCGACATCCGCAAATATCTCTGACCCGGCATGGGCGCGGTCCCCGAGCGCATCGCACTGTCGAGCGGCGAACGGCCGCTCAAGATCGTGCGGCGGCGCTGCGCGCGGCGGTTCATCTTGCGCCTCGACGACGAGGACGACGCGGTGATTCTGACGCTGCCGCGTTACGCGTCGTTCGCCGCCGCGTTGCGCTTTCTCGAGGACAATCGCGGCTGGATCGAGCAGCGGCTCGAGGAGCTGCCGCCGCGCATCGCCTTCGCCGACGGGGTCGAGATCCCGATCCTCGGCGTGCCGCACCTCATCCGTCACCGTGCCGACAGCCGCGGACACGGCGCCGCGTGGCTCGAACCCGGCGCACTCTGCGTCGCCGGAGATCCAAGACATCTGGCGCGTCGCGTCACCGATTTTTTGTGCGAGCGCGCGCGACATGAGCTCGGCCTACGCGCCCGCACTATGGCGACGTCGATCGGCCGTCGCGTGCTGCGGATTTCGGTGCGCGACACCAGAACGCGCTGGGGCAGCTGCGCGCATGACGGCGCGCTGTGCTTCTCCTGGCGGTTGATTCTGGCGCCGGCCGCCGTCGTCGACTACGTCGTCGCGCACGAGATCGCGCATCTGAAGCACATGAATCACGGCGCGCGATTCTGGCGTACGGTCGAGGATCTGGCGCCCGGATCGGGCGCGCAGCGGTCATGGCTGCGTCGAAACCGCGCCCGGCTGCTGCGTTTCGGCTAGCCGCATCAGGTAAAGCAGCAGCAACAGCGCCGGCACACACGCGACCGTCGCCACCAGAAAAAACGGCTGCCAGCCGAGGTGGTCGGCAAGATATCCGCCGACCGCGGCCAGCACCGTGCGGCCGGTCGCGGCAAGCGCCGACAGCAGCGCGTACTGCGTCGCGGTGAAAGCCGGATGACACAGCCGCGACAGGTAGGCGACGAAAGCCGCCGACGCCATGCCGCCCGTGATGTTTTCCGTGGCAATGGTGAGCGCCAGCATCGTCGGATCGGGCCCCGCCCAAAGCTGCGCGATGTACATGAGGTTCGACAGCGCCTGGAACGCGCCGCAGATCAGCAGCGCCGGCATCAAGCCCAGGCGATAGACCGCGGCACCGCCCAAGAACACGCCGGCGATGCTGGCGGCGGTACCAAAGATTTTTGCGACATTGGCGATGTCGACCAGGCTGAAGCCGAGCGTGACGTAGAACGGGCTCGACATGATGCCGGCGAGGGCATCGCCGAATTTGTAGAGCACGACGAAGATCAGGATGAGGAGCCAGCCGCGCCGGCTGGCAAATTCGGCGAACGGCGCGATCACCGTCTCGGCGAGCCACGAGTCGCGCACCGGCGGCGCGACCAGCCGCGGCTCCCGCGTCATCAGCACGGTGACCAGGCCTACCAGCATCAAGGCCGCCATACCGACGTAAGACCAGAACCAGCCGAAATACGCGGCGAGATAAAGCGCGCCGGCGCCGGACGCGATCATGCCAAAGCGGTAACCGACCTGCGTCGCGGCGGCGCCGGCGCCTTGCTCACGTTCGTCGAGCAGCTCGACGCGATAGGCGTCGATGACGATGTCCTGGCTGGCCGAGAGAAAGGCGACGATGGCGGCGGCGATGGCGACCGACCACGGATCGGCGGCGGGATCGCGGCCAGCCATGACCAGCAACGCCACCGCCAATGCGACCTGTATCATCACCGCCCAACCGCGCCGCCGGCCGAGCCGGCCGAGCAGCGGCGGGCGAATGCGATCCATCGCCGGCGCCCACAGGAACTTGAGGTTGTAGGCGAGACCGACTTCGGCGAAGAGACCGATGGCCGTCAGCGATACGCCCGTCGTTTTCAGCCAGATCGCCAGCGTCGAAGCGGTCAGCGCCAGCGGCAGGCCGCTCGAAAAGCCCATGAACAGGATCGCCAGCATGCGGCGATCGCCGTAAACCCGAAGGGAGGCGAGCCAGGACCGCATGGACGACGATTCCGGCTCGGCCGCGTCAGGGCTTCGCCTTGGACTTCTCGACGTCGGCGGCAACCTGCATGCGGATGATCTTGTCCGGATTCTGCACCATGCCGCTTTGCGGATCGCCCTTCTTGATGGCGTCGACATATTCCATGCCCGACACGACCTGGCCGAACAGCGTGTACTTGCCGTCGAGGTACGGCGCCGGCGCGAAGCAGATGAAGAACTGGCTGTCGGCGCTGTCGGGACTGGCGGAGCGCGCCATGCCGACGCTGCCGCGGACGAAATGCGGCTGGCTGAATTCCGCCTTGATATTCTGGCCGGAGCCGCCCATGCCGGTACCGGTCGGATCGCCGGTCTGCGCCATGAAGCCGGCAATCACGCGATGGAAGACGATGCCATCGTAAAAGCCCTTACGGGTCAGCTCCTTGATGCGCGCCACCGTCTTGGGCGCGAGATCGGGCCGCAACTCGATGACGACGCGCCCCTTCGGCACGTCGAGATAGAGCGTGTTCTCGAGATCGGCAGCGCTCACGGGACCTCCGCTGGTCAAAATGAAAGCGGTGGCGAGCGCGGCAAGGATGAAGGATTTCATTGTGTCGCGTTCCGCCGGTTAAAGACGCGCGACCTTAACCCAGGCGACCGCGCTTGGGAACCGTCAGAACCACACCATACAGGTCATGATGCGGTCGATGGTTTCGCCGTCGTCGGCCAGCGGCAGTGCCAACACTTCGCAGTGAAGACAGACGTTGTCGGTCATGACGCGATCGCGGAATTCGACCACCGCCCGGCGCTGCTCGACGACGGCGATATAATGCGCGCGCACCAGCTTGCGATAATGCACGTCGGCGATCGCATCGACATCCTTGCCGGTGAGATCGAAGCCGACGCGCCCGGCGATGTTGCTGGCGTGGATGCGAAAGCGGAACCGCAACGGATTGCGCTGCACGTCGATGAGCGACAAATATCCGAGCGCGTATTTGAGATCGATCGGATCGAAATCCGCGCGCGCCGGCATCCGGCGACCGCAGCGGCGGCTCTCCCACTCTTGGTAGAGCCGCTGCAGCACCGGCGACTTGATGCTCAATTCGGGTTCGTTCGTCGTCATGCGAAAGTCATATGACAGCGCGATTAACCCGGTCTTAAGCCGGGTGGCGGGCCACGATCAACCAGTTTCGGCCTCGGCCTTGCGGCCTTCGCGCTTGCGTTCGTGCGGATCGAGGAAGCGCTTGCGGAGACGAATCGACTTCGGCGTGACCTCGACCAGCTCGTCGTCCGCGATATAGGCGATCGCCTGCTCCAGGCCCATCAGGATCGGCGGCGTCAGCCGCACCGCCTCGTCCTTGGCGGTGGTGCGGATGTTGGTGAGCTGCTTGCCCTTGAGCGGATTGACGTCGAGATCGTTGCCGCGCGAATGGCCGCCGACGATCATGCCGGGATAGACCGCGGTGCCGGGGGTGATGAACATCGGCCCGCGCTCTTCGAGATTCCACAACGCATAAGCGACCGCTTCGCCCGAGCCGTTGGAAATCAAGACGCCGTTGCGCCGACCCTCGATCGCGCCCTTCCATGGCTCGTAACCGTGGAACAACCGGCTCATGATGCCGGTACCGCGCGTGTCGGTCATGAATTCGCCCTGGTAGCCGATCAGGCCGCGCGTCGGCGCGTGGAAGGTGAGACGCCTCTTGCCGCCGCCCGACGGCCGCATGTCGCGGAGCTCGCCTTTCCGCTGGCTCAGCTTCTCGACGACGATGCCGGCGAAATCGTCGTCGACGTCGACCTGGACCTCCTCGACCGGCTCGAGCCGCTGCCCGTTCTCGGTCTTGATCAGAACCTGAGGGCGCGAGATCGACAGCTCGAAGCCCTCGCGCCGCATGGTCTCGATCAATACGCCGAGTTGAAGCTCGCCGCGCCCGGCAACCTCGATCGAATCCTTTTCCTCGCTCTCGCGCACGCGGATGGCGACGTTGCCTTCGGCCTCGCGCCTCAGCCGCTCGACGATGAGCCGCGATGTCACTTTGTTGCCCTCGCGCCCGGCCAGCGGGCTGTCGTTGACCGAGAAGATCATCGCCAGAGTCGGCGGATCGACCGGCATGGCAGGCAGCGCCTCGGTCACCTCCGGTGCGCAAAGCGTGTCGGCAACGGTGGTGTGCTGCAATCCGGCGATGGCGACGATATCGCCGGACTGGGCTTCCTCGATCGGCCGGCGCTCCAGGCCGCGGAACGCCAGCAGCTTGGTCAGCCGCGCTTCCTCGATCACCCGGCCGTCGGGCGACAGCGCCTTGAGCGGCATGTTGACCCGCGCCGTGCCCTTATGGATGCGGCCGGTGAGAACGCGGCCGACATAGGAATCATATTCCAGCGTGGTCGCCAGCATGGCGAAGGGCGCGGCGGGCTCCGAGACCGGCGGCTTGACGTGGTGCAGGATGAGATCGAAAAGCGGCGCCAAGTCCTTACGCTCGTCGTCGGGGTTGACGACCGCCCATCCGGCGCGGCCCGAGGCGTAGAGCGTCGGGAAGTCGAGTTGCGTGTCGGTGGCGTCGAGCACGGCGAACAGGTCGAAAATCTCGTTGTGCACGGCCTGGGCGCGCGCGTCGGCGCGATCGACCTTGTTGATCACCACGATCGGATTGAGGCCTTGGCGCAGCGCCTTGCCGACGACGAACTTGGTTTGCGGCATCGGGCCTTCGGCGGCGTCGACCAGAACGAGCACGCCGTCGACCATCGACAGGATGCGCTCGACCTCGCCGCCGAAATCGGCGTGGCCGGGCGTGTCGACGATATTGACCCGGACGCCGCGCCAATCGACCGAGGTGCACTTAGCGAGAATGGTGATGCCGCGTTCGCGTTCGAGATCGTTCGAATCGAGCGCGCGCTCGGCGACCTGCTGGTTGGCGCGGAACGTGCCGCTTTGCCGCAAGAGCTGATCGACGAGGGTGGTCTTGCCGTGGTCAACGTGGGCGATGATGGCGATGTTGCGGATATCCATGAACTCACGCTTTGGCGCGAAATGCGCCGTTAAACAAGGCCGGCGTCGGCAGCAAGCCGCCGCAGGGAGGCTTCCGGACGGGCGCCGACATGCGAAATGATCTCCGCCGCGCACAGGCTGCCGAGCTTGCCGCAGGCCGCGAGATCGCGGCCGTGCGTCAAGCCATAAAGGAAACCGGCGGCGTAGAGATCGCCGGCACCGGTGGTGTCGACCACGTCGGCGATCGGCGCGGGCGCGACGTGCAGCATGTTCGTCTTGGTAACGACGTTCGAGCCGCGTTCGCTGCGCGTCAACACCGCGATGTCGCAATGACCGCGCACCGCTTCGGCCGCAAGTTCGAAATGCTCGGTCTCGTACAGCGAACAGATTTCGCGCTCGTTGGCGAAGAGCACGTCGATATGGGCCGCGACCAGGTCGCGGAATTCGGCACGGTGGCGATCGACGCAGAACGGATCGGACAACGACAACGCCACCTGCCGCCCGGCTTTGTGCGCGACTGACGCCGCCTTGCGGAATGCTTCCATGGCGCGCGGCGGATCGAAGAAATAGCCCTCGAGATAAGTCACCGATGCCGATGCGACCAGCGGCTCGTCGATGTCTTCCGGACCGAGATCGACGCACGCGCCGAGGAACGTGCACATGGTGCGCTGCGCGTCGGGCGTCACCAGGATGAGGCAGCGCGCCGTCGGCGGCCCCGAATTCGCCGGCTTGGTGTCGAAACGGACGCCCAGCGTCTTGAGGTCGTGCGCGAACACCGTGCCGAGCGCGTCGTCGCGCACTTTTCCGATATAGGCGCCGCGACCGCCGAGCGACGCGATGCCGGCGATGGTGTTAGCGGCCGAGCCGCCCGATTTCTCGACCCCCGAGGGCATCGCAGCATAGATCGCCTCGGCGCGCGCCGTATCGATCAGCGCCATCGTGCCCTTGTTCAGCCCCAAGCGCTGCACCAGCGTCTCGTCGCTGCGCGCGAGAACATCGACAATGGCGTTGCCAATGCCGACGACGTCATACGAGGAAGCGGCCATACGGGATTCCGGTCCGGGTGCGAGGCGTAGCGGCGCGACGCGGAGGCGGCGCGCGCGGAGTATAAGGACCATGCCGTCCCCCGCAAGTCTGCGACGCAAAACGTCGCGCCAGCGACGAAAAATCGGCAATTTGCGCTTTATTTCACAAGCCCAAACGGGCTATCTTATCCCTTGAAAGGCTTGGCTTTTCGCACTGCCAGAGAGCGGTGGTTCGGGGGAGGTTCGCGCATTTTGCGGTTTTTCGACGGCCTGCGCGTGGGCGGGCGCCGCGTTGCGTTGTGGCGAATTTTTCCCTCGTATCGCCGTTCCGGCCGCGGATCGCCGCGACAGACGCGACCCATCGGGGGCATCGGCACGGTTCGGCGAGCGATTGGCGGGCGGCGCGGCGGCGTCGGTCTGCTCGCCACCAGCCTATTGCTGACCGCCTGCAGCGGTCATCCAAACGCCGCGGCGCCGCAAGCGACAGCAATGCCGGCCGTTACGCCGGACCACCCGGCGACACTCGGCGATCTCAACGGCCTGGCGCCGGCGCAGGTCGCGGCGCTGATCGGCGACCCCGATTTACGCCGCGTCGATCCGCCGGCGGAAATCTGGCAATACCGCAACGCCGACTGCGTACTCGAGCTTTATTTCTACGACAGCGGCGCCAACAGCCGCATGGTTTACGCGGAAACCCGCAGCCGAACGACGCAGCGCACGCCGGACGCGATGACCTGTACCCAAGGACTCGGGTCGTTGACGCTACCAACCCGCCAGACCAAACTTTAGCTCATAGCAGCCCCGGCGATTTGCTGGCTCTGGCCGGCATGGTTTGGCCATAATCTAGAAATATTCTAACTTGTGTCGCAAACCGCAACGAGGAGCCCGGGCCATGTACGGCACGAAAAACGATCTCAAGTCGAACGCCAAAAAGGTCTCGATCGAAATCCTGAACGCGCGCTTGGCCGATGCGATCGACCTCGCGCTGCTGACCAAGCAAGCCCATTGGAACATCAAGGGCCCGCAATTCATCGCGCTGCACGAAATGATCGATGGGTTCCGCACCGAGATCGACGGTCACGTCGACACGCTCGCCGAGCGCATCGTCCAGCTCGGCGGCACCGCCCTCGGCACCAGCCAAGTCGTCGCCCAGACGACGACGCTTGCCGCCTATCCCGTCGACATCCACAAATCGAAGGACCATCTGGCGGCGCTGATCGAGAGCTACGGCAAGGCGGCAAACCTGGTGCGCGCCGCAATCGACCAGACCGACGACGTCGGCGATGCCGATACCGCCGATATTTTCACCGCCTATTCGCGCGCGCTCGACAAAGCGCTGTGGTTCCTCGAAGCCCACGTCCAGGAGGGCGCGTAGGCGCGCGGCGCGTCAGCGCCGCTTGCGTGCCGCGAGCCGCGCGTCGATCGCGTCCCAGACCCGGGTTTCGAGCCGGACGCCGTCGAGCCGGTTGATCTCTTGGATGCCGGTCGGCGAGGTGACGTTGATTTCGGTGAGATAGTCGCCGATGACGTCGATGCCGACGAATACCAGGCCCTGGGCCCGGAGTGTCGGCTCGATGGCGGCGCAGATTTCGCGGTCGCGCGCACTCAACGCTGCCTTCTTGGCCTGGCCGCCGACATGCAGGTTGGCGCGCGCCTCGCCCGTCTTGGGCACGCGCAACACCGCGCCGACCGGCTCGCCTTCGATCAAGATGATGCGCTTGTCGCCCTGTCGGATCTCCGGGAGGTAGCGCTGAACGATGACCGGCTCGCGCGAAAGCCGGGTGAACATCTCGAGCAGCGCATTGAGATTGTCGTCGTCGGGCTTGAGGTGGAAAACGCCGGCGCCGCCGTTGCCGAAGATCGGCTTTAGGATGATGTCGCCGTGGCGGTGGCGGAATTCGGCGATCGCCTCCGGATCGCTGCTGATCAGCGTCGGCGGCATCAGCCCGACGAAGTGCGTGGCGAAGAGCTTTTCCGGCGCATTGCGCACAGCGGCCGGATCATTAACCACCAGCGCCTTCTTGCTGACATGCTCGAGCAGATGCGTCGCCGTGACATAGGCCATGTCGAACGGCGGATCCTGGCGCATCAGCACGACATCGATGCCGCTGAGGTCGAGCGCGCGCGGCGCACCCAGCTCGAAATGCGGCACCTCGCGCCGCACCTTCAACGGCTGCCCGCGAGCCGTCAGCTTGCCGTCGGTCAGCGCCAGGTCGCGCGGCAGATAGTGGAACAGCGCATGGCCGCGCGCCTGGGCTTCGAGCGCCAAGACAAAGGTCGAATCCGAAGCGACGTTGACGGTCTCCAGCGGATCCATCTGAATCGCGACTTGGAGCACCATCGTGCCGATCCTATCGCAGCGGCGTCACGGTGATGTCGCCGCGCGGCGTCGGCGCGTTGGGCGGCGTGTCATTGGGACCGGGCGGCAGCGGTGCGGGCGGCGCCGCAGCTGGCACTGGTGTTGGCGTGGGTGCCGGCGGCGGTACCGGCGAGGTCGTAACCGGCGTCGGCGGCGATGGCGGCGGCGCGCTCTCGGAGCTGCCCGTTGGCGGCGTGCCGGCGCTACTGGCGCTACCGGCCGTGGCTGCCGGCGCATTGGCATCGATGCGGATATAGGTGATCACCCGCCGCACGCCGCTCAAGGCGCGGGCGCGGTCGATGACGCGCTGCTTCTCCGCGTCGGTTTGCGCCGAGCCGATGATATAGACGACGCGATTTTCGGTGGTGACGGTGTAGTTGTTCGAGCGCACGTCGGGATCGGTCAGCAACTGCGCCTTGAGCTTCTGCGTCGTTACCGCATCGTGCGCGTTCGTCTCGAAGCCCGTGCCCGGACCGACGGTGATCTCGTCGTAGACCTCTTTCACGTTCTTGGCTTGCCAGGCGCGTTTGATTGCCTCGTCGCGCCACGCCTCGGTCGGGACGTTGCCGGTGACCAGCATGCGGCGGTCATAGGTATGGCAGTTGAGATCGTCGTTGAGCTGCGTGTTGAACTGCGCCCAAAGCTGGATCGCCTGGGTGCAGGTGACGATGTCGTTGGCATTCTGCCGCAACGTGCGGTCCTCGGTGGCAACGTAGCCGATGCTGCTGCCGGTGCCGGCGGCGGCAACGGCGAGGCAGCCTGACAGCAGGACCGGCAGGCCAAACGGAAGCAGCAGGCGAAAGCGTGAACGCGACACAGGCGACTCCTTCAACAAACCGTGGGCCGAACTATCGAGGCAAGCGCCCCATCGGGCAAGTCCCTTGGCCGCGGTCGCTATTCGCCGACACGCCAGGCACCGCGCAGATGGCGAGGCCAGCGTCCCGGTGCCACCACCATGACGTCGAAGCGCAACGCGGAGTCGGCCAGATCGGGCCGGCCTTGCAGGAAATGCTCAAGCGCGCGAGCGATGCGGCCACGCTGCTTCGACAGCAGCGACTCGGCCGCACGCGCGGCGTCGGCGCGCGCCTTGACCTCGATCGCGGCAACCGTGCGGCCGCGGCGCGCGATCAGGTCGATCTCGCCGACGGGCGTGCGATAACGCTGCGCCAGGACGCGGTAGCCACGAAGCCGCAACGACCAAAGACAGAGGCGCTCGGCCTCGAGACCGCGCCGGTGTGCCGCCCGGCCGCGGCGCGTGCGTTGGCTCACCGGCCGCCCTTGAGCGCGAGCGCCCGCGCGTAAACTTGCCGACGGCGCGCACCCGTGGCGGCCGCGACGTCGTCGACCGCCTCGCGCAAGCTCTTGTGCGCGAGCGCCGCGCCCAACGCGCGATCGAGGTCGGACTCGTTCGCGGTCGCCGGCGCCGGCGGACCGACGACCAGCACCAATTCGCCTTTCGGCGGACCGACCGTCCGGTAATGCGCCGCCAACGCGGCGAGATCGTCGCGCCGTACCTCTTCGTGCAGCTTGGTCAGCTCGCGCGCCACCGCCGCCGGGCGCGGTCCGAGCACCGCCGCCATGTCCGCGAGACTTTCGGCAAGACGCGGCGCGCTTTCGAAGAACACGAGCGTCGCAGCGACATCCTTGAGCTCGTCGAGCGCCTTCCGGCGACCCGCCATCTTGGGCGGCAGAAAGCCCGCGAAGAGGAATCGATCGGGCGGCAAGCCCGAGCCGAGCAAGGCGGTCAGTGTCGCCGACGCGCCGGGCACAACGGTCACGGCAATGCCGTCCGCCAATGCATCGCGGACGAGCTTGTAGCCGGGATCGGACACCAACGGCGTGCCCGCGTCCGATACCAGCGCCAGAGCGGCGCCGGCCTTGAGCCGCGCCAAGACTGCCGGCCGCACGCGCTCGGCGTTGTGATCATGATAAGGTTGTGTCGTGACGGCGATGCCGTACCGTGCCAGCAGCTTGGCGGTCACCCGCGTGTCTTCGCACAGCACGGCGTCGGCGCGGCGCAGAACATCGAGCGCGCGTAACGTGACGTCG
>JBOHLR010000060.1:0-13278 GCA_050729555.1 Allostellaceae bacterium | reverse complement strand
GCCTTGACCGGCAGACGCCGGATCGGGCGTACTTCAACCGGCTGTCGCATCTCGCGGCAGCCTAAACCCGGCAGAGGCTCCATTTATAAAACCCGGAAAACTGTTCAAACAAACCGAGCCAGCTCTGCTTTCCGACAATGCCGGGAATAGACTTGGCCATACTCTCCGCATCGCTCACGCCCACGGCTTCGCGCTCGTTATAGCGGTAATCGTATTCCGCCAGATAACGCTTTAGATGCTGCGGTGACACATAATGATAGACGCCGTGAATGCCGCGCTTCATCACCGCGAAAAAGCTTTCGACGGTATTCGAATGAATTGGGCCGCGACCGTATTCATGTTGGTTGTGATTGACCTTTTCGTGCCTCGCGAACACGTCGCGCATCCAATCGGATGTTGATGCGCTGTCCGTCATCATCGTGGTTTCGAACTTTACTTGTTCGACTAGGACTTGTCGCAACGTCTCGGCGCTCACCACGCCGATATGGAATGAGCGAACGCTAGCCCCGCGTTGGACAAGCGACAGAACGGCCTCTTTGTCGCGCAAACCGCCGCCGCGTCCAGCCTTGTGCGAACGCTTGTTCTGGTGACGGTTCTTTTCCTTGCCGCCGATATAGGTTTCATCGCTTTCCACGACCTCGCCTTCGCCACCCATCGGCTCAAGTGGCGTCCCGCGCAATGACTCACGGATGCGATGGCACAGGAACCAACTCGACTTTTTGCTGATCCCGAGCATGCGGCCGACTTGAAGGGCGCTAATGCCCTTTTTCGACGCCATGATTAGGTGCGTTGCCGCCAACCACTTGTGCAGCTGGATATGGCTGCGCTCGTACAACGTCCCGACGGTCACAGAGAACGGCTCACGGCAGGCATTGCACTGGTAGAGGCCCGGACGGTGCGACTTGCCCCTCATGAGCGTTGCTTGGCTCACAACGCCGCAATGCGGGCAGACGGGGCCGTTAGGCCAAATCCGTGCTTCGAGCCACTCACGGGCTTTGGTTTCGTCGTGAAAGATCGGGTTTGACAGATCGCTCATGGCTCAATCCTCGTTTGATGAGCCGATTACAGCATGTTGAGTGTACTACGTCAAGGTGATAATTCCCAGAATTCGGGGGCGACAATTCCACTTCGGACGCTATGCTAGGCGCCCGCGCCGCCCTATATCTTCTCCATGGTTATGATCGATCCGTTCGGCCGCTCCATCACCTATCTGCGCGTCTCGGTCACCGACCGCTGCGACTTCCGCTGCGTTTATTGCATGGCCGAGGACATGGCGTTCCTGCCCAAGGCCGACGTGCTGACGCTCGAAGAGCTCGACCGCGCCGCCAGCGCCTTCGTGCGCATGGGCGTGCGCAAGCTGCGACTGACCGGCGGCGAGCCGCTGGTGCGGCGCAACGTCATGGCGTTGATCCGCGGCCTCGGCCGCCATCTGTCGACGGGCGATCTCGACGAGCTGACGCTCACCACCAACGGCAGCCAGCTTTCGCGCTACGCGACCGAGTTGAAAGCCGCCGGCATGAAGCGGATCAATGTTTCGCTCGATACGCTCGACCCGACCAAGTTCACCGGCATCACGCGTTGGGGTAAATTGGATCAAGTCCTGAATGGACTGCGCGCCGCCAAGGATGCCGGCCTCGCGATCAAGATCAACACCGTGGCGCTGAAGGGCGTCAACGAAGACGAGCTCGACCGTCTCGTCGCCTGGTGCGGCGAGGAGGGATTCGACCAGACGCTGATCGAAGTCATGCCGATGGGCGAGCTCGGCGCCGGCGCCAGACTCGATCAGTACCTTCCTCTCTCCGTCGTGCGCGCCAAGCTGCGGACCAAATGGACGCTCGACGAAACCGATTACCGCACCGGCGGACCGGCGCGTTACACCGTCGTGCGCGAGACCGGCCGGCGCCTCGGCTTCATCACGCCGCTGACGCACAATTTCTGCGAAAGCTGCAACCGCGTGCGGCTGACCTGCACCGGCACGCTCTATATGTGCCTCGGCCAGCAGGACGCCGCCGATCTGCGCGCGCCGTTGCGCGCGTCGGAAAGCGACGCGCCGCTGGAAGCGGCGATCCACGAAGCGATCGCGCGCAAGCCCAAAGGCCATGACTTCGTCATCGACCGCCGCCATCCGGCGGCCGCGGTGCCGCGCCATATGAGCGTGACCGGCGGCTGATCCAACGACCGTGACCGCCGACCGCTCCATAGGCTTCGCCGCCAGCGAGGCGCCCGAAGCGCAAAAGGCGCTCGCCGAGCTCAAGCGCCGCTATGGCGGCGTCACGCTCGAGCAGGCCGACATCATCGTCGCGCTCGGCGGCGACGGCTTCATGCTCGAGACGCTGCACCGCTACCTCGACCGCAAGGTGCCGTTCTACGGTATGCATCGCGGCAGCGTCGGCTTCCTGATGAACAATTACGATCCCGACGGCCTCAAGGAGCGCATCGCGCGCGCCGAGCCGATCGCGATCAATCCGCTCGAGATGACGGCGCGCGACGCGCGCGGCCAGACGCACAGCGCGCTGGCCATCAACGAGGTGTCGCTCACCCGCCAGGGCCGCCAGGTTGCCAAGATCCGCATCACCGTCGACGATCAGGTGCGGCTGCCCGAGCTGATGGCCGATGGCGTGCTGGTGGCGACGCCGATCGGCAGCACGGCCTACAACCTGTCGGCGCGCGGACCCATCGTTCCCTTGGGATCGAACCTGGTTGCGCTGACCCCGGTCAGCACGTTCCGACCGCGGCGTTGGCGTGGCGCTTTGCTGCCGCAGAGTTCGCACTTCCGCTTCGAGACACTGGAGGCCGAACGCCGACCCGTGACCGTCGCCGCCGACTATACCGAGGTGCGCGACGTTCTGTCGGTCGAGGTGCGCCAGACTCTCGACGTTTCATTCACCCTGCTGTTCGACCCCGAGCACAATTTCGCCGAGCGGGTGATGAAGGAGCAGTTCGCGGCTTGACCCCTGGTGGGTCGCCAGCGCGGCCTAGCGCGGCCGGTCGGCGCTGGGGCATAGTGACGCTATGAAGACACTGTCGCCGGTCGCGATGATCCGCAAGCTCGTCGGCTTCGACACCACCAGCCGCGAAAGCAATCTGGCGTTGATCGAATTCGCCCGCGACTGGCTCGACGGCTTTGGCATCAAATCCGAGCTCGTGCTCGACGCCTCGCGGCGCAAGGCCAATCTGTTCGCCACCATCGGTCCCGAGGACAAGCCCGGCATCCTGCTGTCCGGCCACAGCGACGTCGTGCCCGTCGATGGACAGGATTGGCACAGCGAGCCGTTCACGGCGACCGAAAAGGACGACCGGCTCTATGCCCGCGGCAGCTCGGACATGAAGAGCTTCATCGCCGTCGCGCTGGCGCTGGTGCCCGATTTCATCGCCGCCAAGCTGAGGACGCCGATCCATCTCGGCATCACCTACGACGAGGAGGTCGGCTGCCTCGGCGTGCGGCCGCTGATCGCCGCGCTGGCCAAGCACCGCGTCAAGCCGCACCTCTGCATCATCGGCGAGCCGACGATGATGCAGCCGGTGATCGCGAATAAGGGCAAGCATAGCTATGCCTGCCGCGTGCGCGGCCACGAAAGCCACTCGGCCCTCGCCCATGTCGGCGTCAACGCCGTCGAGACCGCAGCCGAGATCGTCGCGCACCTCAAGGCGATGGCGCGCCGGCGGCGCAAAGACGGCCCGTTCGACGACGGCTTCATGCCGCCCTACAGCACCATCCATGTCGGCACCATTCACGGCGGCACCGCGCTCAACATCGTGCCGCGCGACTGCCGTTTCGAATTTGAAATTCGCGATTTACCCGGCGACGACGCCGGCGCCGTGCGCGCCGAGATCGAGCGTTTCGCCCAAAGCCTGCTGCCCGAGATGCGCGCGGTGAGCGGCGATGCCGCGATCGAATTCGACGAACTCAACATCACGCCGCCGCTGTCGACCGCGCCCGATTCCGAAATCGTTCAGCTCACGCAGGCGCTGTCGGGCGCCAACGCCACCGGCAAGGTCAGCTACACAACCGAAGGCGGCCTTTATCAGCGGGGCGGCATTCCGACCGTGATCTGCGGGCCGGGCTCGATCGAGCAGGCGCATCGGCCCGACGAATTCATCGCGTTCGATCAGGTGAAGCAGTGCGCGGCGTTCATGCAGCGGCTGCTGGAACGCTGCGCCCGCTGAGCATCATGGTTGAACCGGTTCCGGTCGCGTTGACGCCGCCCGATCTCGCGCGTTACGCCGCCGGCAACCGTGGCATTCCCTATGTCATGAGCTTCCGCGCTTCGGCGCCGGGGCCGCACGTCGCGCTCAACGCCCTGATGCACGGCAACGAGATTTGCGGCGCCATCGCACTCGACCATCTGCTGTCCGACAAGATCAGGCCGGCTCGCGGTACCCTCACCTTCGTCTTCTGCAACGTCGAGGCCTATCGCCGCTTCGATCCGGCCGATCCCACCGCGTCACGCTATGTCGACGAGGACATGAACCGGCTTTGGGACGACGGCACGCTGACGGGCAAGCGGACCAGCGTCGAGCTCGCGCGCGCGCGGACGCTGCAACCGGTATTCGAGTCCGCCGACTTCCTGCTCGATCTCCACTCGATGCAATACAGCAGCGCGCCGCTGATCCTCGCCGGCCTGACCGACAAGGGCGTCGCGCTGGCGCGGCGCATCCGATCGCCGGAGTTCATCATGTGCGATCGCGGCCATGCCGCTGGGCCCCGGCTGCGGGACTATGGCGCGTTCGCCGATCTTGCTTCGCCGAAGACCGCGTTGCTGGTCGAGTGCGGGCAGCATTGGGAAAAAAGCACCGCCGAGGTCGCGATTGCAACGAGCTATCGGTTTCTCGCCGCGTGCGGCTTGCTGGCACCGGACAAGTGCCGGGCTGTGCTCGACTTCGCCGCGCCGCCGCAGCGCGTCCTCGACGTCACCGAAGCGGTGACCGTGACGAGCGACAACTTCCGCTTCACGGTGCCCTATCGCGGCCTCGAGGTCATTCCTAAGGCCGGCACCGAAATCGCGCGCGACGGTAGTCGCGCCGTTGTCACGCCCTACGACGATTGCGTGCTGGTAATGCCGTCGATGCGCCTCGCGCGCGGCCAGACCGCGGTGCGGCTTGGACGTTACACGGGGTAGCGATGGGACCGGTGGATCAGGCCGTAACGCAATGGATCAATGCGCCCGCCGGCTGCCTCCCTCTGCTCGACGCCTTCATGGTCGCGGCAAGCCAAATCGGCGTTCCCTTCCTCGTCGTGCTCGTTATACTGCAATGGTGGAGCAAGCAGGACAGGCTTCGTGTCCGGCACACCTGCATCGCGGCGGGATTGTCCTTCCTTCTTGGTCTTGCGTTCAACCAAGTCATCATCCTTTTCGTGCATCGGGTGCGCCCCTACGACACCGGTTTGACGCATCTCATCATCGCCCGGAGCAGCGACTGGTCGTTTCCGTCCGATCACGCCACCGCGACCATCGCGATTGCCGCCGCGTTCCTGTTTCATGGCCGGCGATGGCGAGGTCTCGGCCTGTTGATCGGCGTCGTGATCGTCTGCGTCTCGCGCATCTATGTCGGAACGCACTATTTCACCGACGTGCTCGGCGGCGCGGCGACGGGCATTGTCGCCGCCGGCGCGGTGCGCTGGCTTTATTCCGAAGGCACGCGGGTGGATCGTATAGTGACGAGCATTTTGTAGGCGCCGAATTCGGCGGCAAGCAGCGGAGTGAAACCGCATCACCAACACGGCAAGGTTCGTCCGAAAACGAAAGGACGAACCGATGCACCGCACTTGCGAACCCGCGATCCTCTATTTTGGCACGCCGGTCGTGCTCATCAGCACGGTCAACAAAGACGGTTCCTACAACCTCGCGCCGATGTCGTCGGCCTGGTGGCTGGGCTGGCGCTGCCTGGTCGGCCTCGCCGCATCGTCGCAGACGCCGCAGAACATGCTGCGGACGCGCGAATGCGTGCTCAACCTGCCGAGCGCCGCGCAGGTTACCGCCGTCGATCGCCTGGCCAAGACGACCGGCCGCGATCCGGTGCCGGAGATCAAGCTGCGCCGCGGCTATCGTTTCGAGCGCGATAAATTCGGCATCGCCGGCCTCACCGCCGATCCGTCGGAAATCGTCGCGGCGCCGCGTGTGCTCGAATGTCCGGTGCAGCTCGAAGCCACCGTCGAATCGGTCTATCCGCTGGCGGAGAACGATCCGGTGTGGCGCGGTCGTCAGATTGCCTTCGAGGTCCGCATCCGTTGCGCCCATATCGAGGAATCGATCCTCGTCGACGGCGAGCCGAACCGCGTCGATCCGGACAAATGGCGGCCGCTGATCATGAGCTTCCAGAAATTCTACGGCTTCGCGCCGGGCGAGCCGCACCCCTCGCGCCTTGCCGAAATTCCAGAGGCGCTCTACCGCGGCTAGTCGCCCGCGATCGTTTTCAGCTTCGTCGCCGCCAGCGTTTTCGCGGTGTCGGTCCTGGCGCCGAGCGCGACGGCGACGTGGCCGTTCTTCTGCGCGAAGCCCAGATAGCGATACGAAAAACCGCTGTCACGGATGAATTCCTGGAATGCCTTGAACTCGTGACGTTCCCAGTTGGGGTAGTTGAAATACTCATCAAAAACGACGACCGCGCCCGCGTTGAGCCGTGGCGCGAGAAGATCGAGCACGGTCTTGGTCGAGGAATAGATGTCGCAGTCGACGTGCAAGAACGCGACCGGGCCGGTCTGCGCGCGCAGGAATTCCGGCAGCGTCTTGTCGAACCAGCCTTTGTGCAGCGTCACGTTCGCCGGCACCTGCGGCAGCGCGCCCTGACGCGAGAATTTTCCCGCGCGCTCGAACGTGCCCGACCACGCCTCGGGCAGGCCTTCGAAACTGTCGAAGCCGTGAAACTGTCGGCCCGAAGTGACAGATAAATGCCGCAAGCTGCCGCCGTCGGCGACGCCGAATTCGAGCGCCAGGCCATCCTTCGCCGCGGCGCCGAGCGCAAACGACAGCAGGTCCCAGCGATCGGCGAAGATCGTCGCGTCGCGCATGTAGCGTTCGATGTAGTCGAGGCTGCGCTCGCGCGCCCGCGCCTGCAAACCGGTGATCAGATAGCGGCCGTGGTATTTGAGCACGAAGCGGCGATAGAGCCTTTCCGTCAAAGGCAGCGGCCGGCGCTCGCTCATGCCTTGTCTCCCAGCGTCGTCAGCTTGAGCTCGATCAGCAGCGGATAGAGCGCCGAGAACAGCGCCAGCGCCATGCCGTAAGCGCCTTCGCGATAGCCGCGGCGCGCGACGTAGCTTTTCCAGCCGCGGCTCCAGAAGCGGCGAAAGGCCTGCGCCACGTTCGGCTTGCGGCCCGCATCGTGCGCATCGAGCGCCGCCAGGTCGGTGTAGCGGTTGAGCCGCGCGAACAGATCGGAGAGGTCGCGGTCGACAAAATGCAGCATCGGGTTTTCCAGGATTCCTCTTCGGCCGTGAAATTCGACCTTAGGATGGACGCGGCCGCCGAGTACGCGCTTAGCCCCTTTGCGGAACAACCTTGTCGTCGCGTTGACTCCGTTATAGGCGCCCCAACCGTAACGCACTAGACGGTCGCCGATATGGTTGGCGATTGGCACTAGAAAGTGGTCGGTCCCGGGTTTTGCCAGCACGGCGTGAATCTCGGCCGCGAGTTCAGGCGTCACCCGCTCGTCGGCATCGACCTCCAAAATCCAGGGACCGGCGCAGGCGGCGTAGCCGGCGTTGCGGCGCGGCCCTTCGAGGTCCCAAGCGCCCTCGACCAGCCTGGCACCGGCGCCGCGCGCGATGTCGACGGAACGATCCGTCGAACGATCGAGCAGTACGACGATCTCGTCGGCAAAACGCAGCGTTTCGAGACAGGCGCCGAGATGCGCGGCCTCGTTGCGCGCCACGACCAGCGCAGACAGTTTTGCCGACTCCACCATTCTTCCCCTGTCCGGCGGAACATGGCCACGGCCCGGCGCTTGCCGTCAATGGCCGCCGCGACCGGAACTGTCCCGGCGGGCGCGTGGAACGACGTTTTATCTCCGCCGCCATGCGCGGCGAGCAATTCCTTTAAGCGCCGGCTGGGCGTTGTTTTGGCCGGCGGGACTTCCTACTCTCTCCATCGGGAGGCGGGCATCGGGCCAATGACGCTCGCGCAAGTCACGCTGGACGATAAATACACCCTGCCGTCGGGGCGGGTGTTCCTGTCCGGCGTCCAGGCACTGGTCCGCCTGCCGATGCTCCAGCAGGAGCGCGACCGCGCCACCGGCCTCAAGACCGCTGGCTTTATCTCCGGCTATCGCGGCTCGCCCTTGGCGGTTTACGACGCCGCGCTGTACCAGGCGCGCAGTCATCTCGCCGCACACGACATCCATTTCCAGCCGGGCGTCAACGAAGACATCGCCGCCACCGCGCTGTGGGGCAGTCAGCAGGTCAATCTTTATCCGACGGCGAAATTCGACGGCGTATTCGGCATCTGGTACGGCAAGGGTCCGGGCGTCGACCGCTCGATGGACCCGTTCAAGCACGCCAATTTCGCCGGCACGTCGAAGCACGGCGGCGTGCTGGCGATCGCCGGCGACGATCACGGGTGTCAATCGTCAACCACTGCGCATCAGAGCGAGCAGATGTTCCTGGCGGCGATGATGCCGCTGCTCAATCCGGCGACGGTGCAGGAATATATCGACTACGGCCTCTATGGCTTTGCACTGTCGCGCTTTGCCGGCGTCTGGACCGGCTTCAAGGCGATCTCCGAAGCGGTCGAAAGCTCGGCGTCGATCACCATCGATCCGCAGCGCCTGACGCTGGTGACGCCGACCGATTTCGACATGCCGACTGGCGGCCTCAATATCCGCTGGCCCGACACGCCCCTGGATCAGGAGCGACGTCTCCATGGACTCAAGATGGCGGCGGTGGCGGCATTCGCACGCGCTAATCCGCTCGACCGATTGGTGTTCGCGCCGCCGCGCGCGCGTATCGGCCTGATGGCGGCCGGCAAGGCCTATCTCGATCTGCGCCAGGCGCTTGACGATCTCGGGTTGACCGAGGCGCAGTGCCTCAAGCTCGGCTTGCGGCTCTACAAAGTCGGCATGGTCTGGCCTCTTGAATCGGAGGGCGTGAAACGCTTCGCCGACGGGCTGGAAGAGATATTTGTCGTCGAAGAAAAACGCGGCTTCATCGAAGACCAGCTGATGCGCGCGCTCTACAACATGGACGCCGCGCAGCGGCCGCGCGTCGTCGGCAAGACCGACGAAGCCGGCGCCGCGCTGCTGCCGAGCGCCGGCGAGCTGACGCCGACGATGGTGGCGCAGGCGCTGGTGACGCGCCTCAAACGGCTCAATGCGGCGACGCCGGAAATCGACCAGCGGCTCCAGCGCCTGCTGTCCTTCGAGACCATCGCCGAGGCCGGCCACAAATCGGTGCGGCTGCCCTATTTCTGCGCTGGCTGTCCGCATAACATTTCGACGCGCGTGCCCGAGGGCAGCCGCGCCCTCGCCGGCATCGGCTGCCACTTCATGGCGATCTGGATGCCGCGCGCGACCTCGACCTACAGCCACATGGGCGGCGAAGGCGCCGCCTGGATCGGCCAGGCGCCGTTCACCGAGGACAAGCACGTCTTCCAGAATCTCGGCGACGGCACCTATTCGCATTCCGGCCTGCTGGCGATCCGCGCCGCCGCAATCGCCGGCGTCAACATCACCTACAAGATCCTCTACAACGACGCGGTGGCGATGACCGGTGGCCAGCAGGTCGAAGGTCATTTGAGCGTCGGCCAGATCGCGCGCCAGGTCGCCGCCGAAGGCGCCAAGCAGATCGTCGTCGTCACCGACGAGCCCGACAAATATCCGAGCGGCACCTTCGCCGCCGACATCGCCGTTCGCCATCGCGACGAGCTCGACCAGGTCCAGCGCGAGCTGCGCGATGTTCCTGGCCTCACGATCCTCATCTACGACCAGACCTGCGCCGCCGAAAAACGCCGCCGCCGCAAGCGCGGCACTTATCCCGATCCGGCCAAGCGCGTGTTCATCAATGAGGCGGTGTGCGAAGGCTGCGGCGATTGTTCCGAGAAATCCAACTGCGTGGCGGTCAAGCCGCTCGAAACCGAATTCGGCCGCAAGCGGACGATTGACCAGTCGAGCTGCAACAAAGATTTCTCGTGCCTCAAGGGCTTCTGTCCGAGCTTTGTCACGGTGCATGGCGGCGAGCTGCGCCGGCTCGAAGCCAAGCACCGGCAGCTGCGCTCGATCGCCGAGCACGTCGCCGCCCTGCCGCCGCCGGCGCCGAAGGAACTGGGCGAGCCCTACAGCATCCTGATCGCCGGCATCGGCGGCACCGGCGTCATCACCATCGGCGCGCTGCTCGGCATGGCAGCGCACATCGAAGGCAAAGGCTGCTCGGTGCTCGATTTCACCGGCTTGGCGCAGAAGAACGGCGCGGTGCTGAGCCATGTGCGGCTGGCGCCCCGGCCTGAGGACCTTCACGCCGTGCGGGTCGCCGTCGGCGGCGCCAATCTGGTGCTCGGCTGCGACATGGTGGTCGCGGCGAGCCCGACGTCGCTGGCGCGGATCGAGCACGGCGTGACTCGCTGCGTCGTCAACAGCGACTATCAGCCGACCGCCGCCTTCGTCATGAATCCGGACGTTGATTTCGAAACCGCCGCGCTGACCAAGGCGATCAAGAACGCGGCCGGCGAATCCTGCGCCGACTTCGTCGACGCCACCGGCATCGCCACCGCGCTGCTCGGCGACAGCATCGCGTCCAATCTGTTCATGCTCGGCTATGCCGTGCAGCGCGGCCTGGTGCCGTTGAGCGCCGCGGCGATCGAACGCGCCATCGAGTTGAACGGCGTCGCGGTCGAGATGAACAAGCACGCGCTCGCCTGGGGCCGCTTGACCGCGTACGACCATGCGCGCGTCGCGGCGCTGGTGCATCCGGTCGCGGAGCAAACGCCGAAGCCGCCGAAGGGCCTCGGGTCGCTGGTCGAACGCCGCGCCGCGCTTCTCGCGCGCTACCAGAACGCCGCCTACGCCGCGCGTTATCGCGACTTCGTCGGCGCGGTCGAGCGCGCCGAACGCGCGCGGTTGGGTCACGGCACGGCGCTGGCGGAGGCCGTCGCGGACAATCTCTTCAAGTTGATGGCGTATAAAGACGAATATGAAGTCGCGCGGCTCTACACCGACGGAACGTTCCTGAAGGAGCTGCGCCATCAGTTCGCCGGCAACTATCGGCTCGAGTTCCATCTGGCGCCGCCGACCTTCGCCAAGCGCGATCCGGTGACCGGCGAATTGCAGAAGCGCGCCTTCGGCGCCTGGGCGTTCACCGCTTTCAAAATCCTGGCGCGGCTCAAATTCCTGCGCGGCACCGCGTTCGATCCCTTTGGCCGCACGGCGGAGCGACGGACGGAACGCCGCCTCATCGATGAGTATCGCACCGTCATCGACGAGCTGAGCGCGGCGCTGACGCCTGCCAATCACAGTCTCGCCATTGAGATTGCGCGCGTCCCCGAGCGCATCCGTGGCTTCGGTCACGTCAAGGAACGCGCGATTACGGTCGCGAAGGCGCGCGAGGCGGCGTTGCTGGCGGCGTTCCGCGCCCCGGCGCCGGCCGCCCACGCGGCGGAATGACTTTGCGCGGCAGCGGCCCGGCGGGCTAATCTGCCGCCCTGGCCAGGAGAGCATGACCGCGTCACCGCCGTCGAAACGGCCCTATAAGATTGAAGCCATCGAGGTGCTGGCGGACACGCCGGCATTGCGCATGACGGTGTTCACCGTCGGCGCCGGCGAAGACATTCCCTGGCATTGGCACACGAACGTGTCAGACACCTATTTCGGCATGGAAGGCGTCACCGTTGTGGAAACCCGCGCCCCCGCCGCGCATTTCGAGATCGGCCCCGGCCAGACCACGGTGGTGCCGCCCAAGCGCGCGCATCACGTCTCGGGCAAGGACGGCAGCCGCTGCAAGTTCGCCGTTCTCCAAGGAGTCGGCACATACGATTTCAATTTGGTAGGTCAATCATGAAGCGATCACTGCGTTACTTCCTGCTCGGCGCCGGGTGCGCCATTCTCGTTGTCGCCGCCTTCGCGGCCGGCGTCACCATCGCCGCGCCCGAGCAGGCCAGCACCTCGAAGATGCTCGCGCTCTATACCGAGGTCTTCAACGAGGTGAAGGCGAACTACGTCAAGCCGGTGACCGACCAGAATCTGGTCGAAGGCAGCATCCAGGGCATGTTGTCGTCGCTCGATCCGCATTCGAGCTACATGGACGCCAAAGAGTTCAAGGACATGATGGTGCAGACCCGGGGCGAGTTCGGCGGCCTCGGCATGCAAGTGACCATGGAGGACGGCGCGGTGAAGGTGGTGTCGCCGATCGACGACACGCCCGCTGCCAAGGCCGGCGTCATGCCGGGCGACCTGATCGTGGGGATCGACCGCGCGCCAGTGAGCGACATGACGCTGACGCAGGCGGTCGATAAGCTGCGCGGCCCGATCGGCAGCCATGTGACGCTGACCATGCGGCGCCAGGGCGCGCAGCCCTTCGAGCTGACCCTGACCCGCGCCGACATCAAGGTCGATCCGGTGAAGTCGCGCTTGGTCGACAACAATATCGGCTATATCCGCATCAGCACGTTCTCCGAGCGCGCCGGCGACGCGTTGGCGGCGGCGGTCAAGGACCTGAACGCCAAGTCGAAGAACCATCTCGCCGGCGTCGTGCTCGACCTGCGCAACAATCCGGGCGGCCTACTCAACGAGGCCGTTGCGGTCGCCAACACCTTCATTCCGAAAGGCGAGATCGTTTCGATCAAGGGCCGCGTCGCCACCGACACCCGCAGCTACAACGCCGAACCAGGCAAGGATATGATTCCGGTCGACGTGCCGATGGTGGTGCTCGTCAACGGCGGCTCGGCATCGGCGTCCGAAATCGTCGCCGGCGCGCTGCAAGACACGCACCGCGCCGTGGTCATGGGCACGCGTTCGTTCGGCAAGGGCTCGGTGCAGACGATCCTGCCGGTGAAAGAAAGCGGCGGCGCGATCCGCCTCACCACCGCGCTCTACTACACGCCGTCCGGCCGCTCGATCCAGGGCATCGGCATCGATCCCGACGTCGTCGTGCCGCCGGCCAAGATCGAGAAGATCGCGCTCGGCCCGGTGATCCGCGAGGAAGACCTCAAAGATGCGCTCAAGAACCCCGACGGCGGCGGCGTGTCCGAGGCCGCGACGGCGCCGGCAAAGCCCGCCAACGACAACAATAAGTCGCCGGCGAAGCCCGCCACGGCACCCGGCGCCAGCCTGCCGCCCGGCGCGAAGCCGTTGCCG
>JBOHLR010000059.1:0-13343 GCA_050729555.1 Allostellaceae bacterium | reverse complement strand
GCTTCCGGCTGCATCGCCGCTTGGCGTCGCAACAGCTCGCTGAAATTGATCGGCTGCATGAACACCGGCGGGAAGCCGCCGTCGCGCGTCGCGTCGGCGACGATCGCGCGCGCGAACGGGAACAACAGCCGCGGCGTCTCGACCAATAGCGCCTGCGGCATGTCTTCTTGACGGATGTTCGTCAGCGTCACCGCCGCGCCATAGGTGAGCTCGACGACGAACAGCGTCTCGGTCTTGGCGGTGGCGCGCGCGTGAATGACCAGCACGACTTCGTAACGGTCGCCGCCTAGCGCGCCGGCGCGGACATCGACATTGACCTGCAGCTCGGGCGTTTGCGGCTGCATCAGACTCAACGGTGCCCGCGGATTCTCGAACGAGAGGTCCTTGATGTACTGCGCGTTGATCGTCAGCGCACGGTTCGGCTCGGCCTCGCCCGCGCCGGCGGCCGCTGTCGCGCCCGCGCCATTATCTTTGTCGGCCATCGTCAGCCTCGTCTAAATTCGACGTTATTCCTGTAACGCGGTCGCTACCATGGATCGCCCCACGGGCACAACCGGCAACCTTGCCCTTTTGCCGTCGCGGGCCTATCTAGCAATCATGAACGGCGGCGGTTTGCAGATCTTCGAGATCATCGTCTTCGCGGCGGTTGCGGGATTCCTGCTGGTGCGGCTGCGCAGCGTGCTCGGCCGCCGCACCGGCACCGAGAAGCGCATCGATCCGTTCGCGCCGCGTCCGGCGCCCCCGCCGCGCCCGTCGCCGTTCGCCGCGCCCGACGCCTCCCAAGGCCCGGTGATCGAGGGCCAGGCGACGCCGGTCGCCAGCGCGCCGGCCGCGGCCAAGACGCCCGGTGCCGGCGCGATCAAGGCCGCGGATTCCTCGTTCGACGAGAGCACGTTCCTCAAGGGCGCGCGCGGCGCGTTCGAGATCGTGGTCAACGCCTTCGCCGCCGGCGACGTCGCCGCGCTCAAGCCGCTGCTCGCGCCCAATGTGCTCGACAGCTTCGTCGGCGCGATCAAGGCGGCCGGCGGGAGCAAGCTGCCGAGCCCGCTGGTCAGCATCAAGAGCGCCGAAATTGTCGACAGCGCCATCGAAGGCGCGACCGCCTTGATCACGGTCAAATTCGTCTCCGAACAGAACGCCGCGGGCAACGCCGTCGAAGAGCATATCGACGGCTGGACGTTCTCGCGGTCGCTCCGGACGCGCGATCCCAACTGGACGTTGATTGCCACTTCGGCGCCGCATGGCTGAGCGCCGGTTGCGGCGCGACGCCGCGACCGCTGCCAGCCTGTTGTTGCTTTCGCTGTTGAGCGCGTGTGCGCCGAAAGCGCCGCCACCGCCGCATCTTGAACTAACCCGCGTCGCATTCTCCGACCTGCCCGGCTGGCGCGACGGTAACCAGGCCGGGGCACTGCCGGCGTTGCTGCGCTCCTGTGCGGCGCTGGCGAAGCAGCCGGACGACGCCAAGCTCGGCGTCGGCGGTCTGGCGCGCGATTGGCGCAAGCCCTGCGCCGAAGCCGCGGCGCTCGACCATCCGACCGACGAAGCGGCACGGCAATTCATTGAAAGCGCGTTCACGCCGTTTGCCATGACGGACAACGGCAAGAGCGACGCGTTGGTGACCGGATATTACGAGCCGGAGATCGCCGCCGCGCGCCAAAAGAGTGCGCGCTTCGACGTGCCGATTCTGGCGCGCCCGCCGGATCTGGTCGGCGTATCGCTCGGCGATTTCCGGCCGTCTTGGCGCGGCGAGCGCATCGCCGGCCGCGTCGTCGCCGGCAAGCTCGTGCCCTATTGGACGCGCGCCGAGATCGAAGCCGGCGCACTCGACCGGTTCCACCGCGCGCTGTTCTACGCCACCGATCCGATCGACCTCTTCTTTCTCCAGATTCAGGGCTCGGGCCGCGTGCGCCTGCCGGCCGGCCGCACGGTCGAAATCGGCTATGACGGCGAAAACGGGCGCGTCTATGTCGCGCTCGGCCGGATCCTGGTCGAACGCGGCGCGATGACGCTTGACCAGGTCTCGATGCAGTCGATCGAAGCGTGGTTGCGGGCGCATCCGGCCGACGCCAAGACGCTGATGGACGAAAATCCGTCTTACGTTTTCTTTCGCGTGCTCGCCGGCGGCGCGCCGCTCGGCACCGAAGGCGTCGCCCTCACGTCGCAGCACAGCGTGGCGGTCGATCCGCGCTTCGTGCCGCTGGGTATGCCGCTCTGGCTCGACGTCGCGCAAGGCGGCACCGCGACGCGACGGCTGGCGGTGGCGCAAGACACCGGCGCCGCCATCAAGGGCCCGTTGCGCGCCGACCTGTTTTGCGGGACCGGCACGGCCGCCGCCGCCCAAGCCGGGCCGCTGCGGGCCGCGGGCCGCATGTTCTTACTTCTGCCTCAAATCGGCGTTACCCAGGGATGAACGGCCATTTCCGGCCATAGAATTACCGTTGGCGAATAACGATCTATCTATAATGGCGCGGTCTTCCGGTATCTCTGGGGATGCGCTGCAATTCAGGCGCGCGAGGAGTGTTCCCGATGTTGAAGCGAATCTGGCTTAAACCCGCCGTGGCTCTCGTTGCCATCGTTTTTGGCGGCAGCTTGGCCTTGGCACCGGCGCCGGCCGCGGCGCGGGTTTTCGTCCATATCGGCGTGCCGCTGTGCTGCGGCCCCTATTATTATTATCCGCCGCCGCCGGTCTATTACGCACCGCCGGTCTATTACGCACCGCCGCCGGTGGTCTATACGCCGCCGCCCGCGCCGACGCCGGTCGCGCCGCAAGCGCAGACTTGGTACTACTGCGACAACCCGCAGGGCTATTATCCCTACGTGTCCAGCTGCACGAGCGGTTGGCGTCAGGTTCCGGCGCGTCCGTAACGGCGAAAATACCGTAACGAGCTAGAGGAGAGCTTCCGTGCGAACCATGAAGACGACCGCCGTCAGCCTCATCGTGCTGACCGCGCTGTCGGCCTGCGCCTCGCATCCGATCGGTCCGTCGGTTGCCGTGATGCCGGCCCCGAACAAGCCGTTCTCGGTCTTCCAGGACGACCAGGCGGTGTGCAAGAACTTCGCCGATCAACAAGTCGCCGGCGCCGCGCAATCGGCGAACAATTCGGCGCTCGGCTCCGCCGCGATCGGCACGGTGCTTGGCGCCGGCCTGGGTGCCGCGATCGGTGGAGGGCAAGGTGCGGCCATCGGCGCGGCCGCCGGTGCCGGCGGTGGCACGCTCTATGGCACGAGCCAGTCGAGCCAGGCCAACATGACGATCCAGCAGCGCTACGACATCGCCTACGAGCAATGCATGTACTCGAGAGGCAATCAGGTGCCGGGCTATGCCCAGGCGCCGTCGCCGACGGCGCAGCCGCCGGGCTATGCTCCGCCGCCGCCGAATTATCCGCCGCCGCCTCCCCCCCCGCCGCGCTGAGCGACGGCCTGACGTCAAACCCGCCGCGGCTCTGGTCCGGCGGGTTTTTCTTTGGGCGGTTGCTTTCGCGGTCTCGCGCCGCCATCCTGCGCGCAGAAACGCCGGGAAAAAATCGCATGACCGAAAAGCCGCGCGTCGCGCTGTTCGTCACCTGCCTCGTCGACCTGTTCCGCCCGTCGGTCGGCTTCGCGGCGGTGAAGCTGCTCGAGGATGCCGGATGCACGGTCGAGGTGCCGCGGCTGCAAAGCTGCTGCGGTCAGCCGGCGTACAATTTGGGTGATCGCAAATCGGCGCAAGCCGTCGCGCGCACCGCGCTGTCGGCGTTTACCGGCTTCGATTACGTCGTAGCGCCGTCAGGCTCGTGCGCCGGCATGCTCAAGGTCCATTATCCGGCGCTCTTTGCCGACGGTGCCGCGACGGCGACGACGGCCCGCGAACTTGCCGGCCGCACCTATGAGCTGATTTCGTTTCTGGTCGACGTGATGAAGGTCGAGCGCGTGACCGCGCGCTACGACGGCGTCGCCACCTACCACGATTCCTGTTCCGGCCTGCGCGAACTCGGTGTCAAGGCGCAGCCGCGCAAGCTGCTCGCCAGCGTCGAAGGATTGACCCTCAAAGAGATGCGCGATTGCGAGGTTTGTTGCGGCTTCGGGGGCACCTTCGCGATCAAATACGGCGACATCTCGGATAAGATCGCCGGCGAAAAAGCCGACAACATCCGCGCGTCGGGCGCCGACACGCTGCTTGCCGGCGACATGGGCTGCCTCCTCAACATGGCCGGCAAGCTCGAACGCGCTGGCGATCCGACCAAGGTGCGGCACGTCGCCGAAGTGCTCGCCGGCGTCGCGGGGTCGGCGCTGGGCGAGCCCGGAGACAGCGCATGAAGGCGATCAGCCGCGCCTTCAAGGCCAATGCGCGCCAGGCGCTCGGCGATCCCAACCTGCAGCGCGCGATGATCAATCTGCGCACCGGCTTCGCCGAGCGCCGCGCCCACGCCGTGGCGCAGCTGCCGGAATGGGAAGAGCTGCGCACACAGGCGGTGGCGATCAAGAAAGACGCGCTGGCGCACCTCGATTTCTATCTCGAAGCCTTCGAGCAGAAGGTGATCGCCAACGGCGGCCAGGTGCATTGGTGCCGCGATGCCGCCGAGGCCAACGAGACGGTGTTGGCAACCTGCCGCCGCCTCGGCGCCAAGACGGTCACCAAGGGCAAGTCGATGATCGGCGAAGAGATGGGCGTCAACGACTATCTCGAGGCCAACGGCGTCACGCCGGTCGAAACCGATCTCGGCGAATACATCATCCAGATCCGGCACGAGCCGCCGAGCCACATCATCGCGCCTGCCGTCCACCTGGTGAAGGAGCAGATCGCGCAATCGTTCCGCGAGACGCACCGCGACCTCGAAGCATCGCGGCCGCTCGATGATTCGCGCCAAATGTGCGATGAGGCGCGGGCGGTGTTGCGGCCGCGCTTCCTCGCCGCCGATGTCGGTATCACCGGCGCCAATTTCCTGGTCGCCGAGACCGGCTCGAGCATCATCGTCACCAACGAAGGCAACGGCGACCTGACGCAGACGCTGCCCAAGGCGCATATCGTGCTGGCCTCGCTCGAGAAAGTGGTGCCGACGCTCGAGGACGCGGCGACCATCCTCCGCCTGCTGGCGCGTTCGGCGACCGGCCAGGAATTCTCGGCCTATACGACCGTCTCGACGGGCCCGCGGCGGTCCGACGACGCCGATGGACCGGGTGAGTATCACGTCGTGTTGCTCGACAACGGCCGCAGCGCACTCTTGGGCGGCGAGTTCGAGGACATGCTGCGTTGCATCCGCTGCGCCGCCTGTCTCAACCATTGCCCCGTCTATCGCGCGATCGGCGGCCAGAGTTACGGCTGGGTCTATCCCGGACCGATGGGTTCGGTGCTGACGCCGTCGCTGATCGGCGTCGAGGCAGCCGGCAACTTGCCGAACGCCTCGACCTTCTGCGGCCAATGCGAAAGCGTCTGTCCGATGAAGATTCCGCTGCCCAAGATGATGCGGCACTGGCGCGAACAAGAGTTCGAGCGCCACCTGCCGCCGCCGGCCTATCGTCTCGGCCTTGCGGTTTGGGCGTTTTTCGCGCGGCGGCCGGCGCTTTATCGCGTCGTCGCCGACATCGGCGCGCGCTTTCTCGGCGCCATCGGCCGCGGCCGCGGCCGCTTCCGCGCGTTGCCCTTGGCGGCCGGCTGGATGCGCACGCGCGACATGCCGGCGCCCGAAGGCCGCAGCTTCATGAGCCTCTGGGCGGCGCGCCAAGCGAAGCGGAAGGCCCGATGAGCAGTTCGCGCGATCAGGTTCTCAATGCGATCCGCCGCGCACTGAAGCGCGGACCGCTCGCGCCCGAGGCCACGGCGGCCTGCGAAGCCCGCCTGGCGACGCATCGCCGCAATCTGATTCCGGCGCGCGCGCGGACGCTGCCGCCGCGCGGCCAGGTCGAGCTTTTCGTTAAGATGGCGGAGACGGTGAATGCCACGGTGACGCGCGTCGAACGGGCGGACGATGTGCCGGCGGCGATTGCCGATTATCTGAGTCGCCTCAACCTGCCGGCGCGGCTGGTGCGCGCGCCGGACCCGGCGCTCGATGCGCTGCCGTGGAACGAACGGCCGCTGCTCGAAACCCGGCGCGGCATCGCCGAAGACGCGGACCCGGTCGGCGTCGCCGCCTGCTTTGCCGCCATCGCCGAGACCGGCACCCTGATGCTGCACTCGGGCGCCGCCGGTCCGACGCGCAACAATTTCCTGCCCGACACGCATATCGTCATGGTGCGCGCGAGTCAGATGGTCGCGGCCTACGAAGACGGCTGGGATCGCTTACGCGCCGCGCGCAGCCGCGACGGCGTTTTTGCGATGCCGCGCACGGTCAACTTCATCACCGGTCCGTCGCGTACCGCCGACATCGAGCAGAAGATCGAGCTCGGCGCGCACGGGCCGCGTCGGCTGCATATCGTCCTGATCGACGATGGCGAGGCAGCTTAAGGACGAAGACCGGTCGATCTGGCGCGCCGCGATGCGCGGCGTCAAACCGTTGCCATCGGCGCGGCAAACGCCTGAGGAATCGCCAGAACCAACGCGCGCCGTACCGGCGCCGGGCAATTTCGATTGGCGCCGTGACGATACGAAAGGCAGCGCACCGCCCGGTGCCATCGACCGTCGCACGCTAACGCGGATCAAGCGCGGCGAACTCGCGATCGATACGCGTCTCGACCTGCACGGCCTGACGCAGGAGGCGGCACATCGCGCGCTGGCGCGTTTCATCGCGACGAGCGCGGCCGACGGTGCACGCTTGGCGCTGGTGATCACCGGCAAAGGACGCGGCGGCGAAGGCGTGCTGCGCGCCGCGGTGCCGCGCTGGCTGGCCGAGCCGGCGATGCGCGCACGCATCCTGGCGGTGACGCCGGCTGCCGCGAACCACGGCGGTGGCGGCGCGCTCTATTTGTTGCTGCGGCGGCCGCGGCCATGACGCCGTTCGGCATCAAGCTGCGCGCCATCCGCGCCGAACGCGGCATTCGCCTCAAGGACATGGCCGCGACCCTGGGCGTTTCGGCCGCGTATCTCTCGTCGCTCGAACACGGACGCCGCGGCCGGCCGACACACGCCATGGTCGTGTCGATCTGCGCGCAGCTCGGCATCATCTGGGACGAAGCCGACGAATTGATGCGCCTCGCGCGTATCTCGCATCCGCGCATCACCGTCGACACCGCCGGTCTTTCGGCCGAGGCGACCGAGTTGGCGAACCTTCTCGCCGAACGCATTCGTAAGTTGCCGCCGGCGCGCGTTGCGCGGTTGCTCGAGCTGATCAAGTCGGCGCCAACGTCGCCGTTGCGCCGCCGCCGGACTGTGAACGGGCGCTGACCTAACGGCTCCGGATTTCCCCTAAAATGTCACCGGAGAATCGGGAGAATGGCGGAAAACGGTTGTTTTGCGACCCCGCCGCGCCACACTGCTTTTCGCCCAATCTGCGGTTCGCGCGCGCTCGATCGTCCACCGATCACGCCCCCGACCCTCCGATTGACGCAGCCGCCGTGGGCGTGCACGGCATCAAACGCTTTGGAGATCCAGCTTGGCTACTGGCACCGTGAAGTGGTTCAACGCACAGAAAGGCTACGGATTCATTCGCCCCCAGGACGGCGGCAAGGACGTTTTTGTCCACATCTCGGCGGTCGAGCGCGCCGGCATGGGCTCGCTGAACGAAGGGCAAAAGCTTCGCTACGAGATCGCACGCGATCGCGGCAAGGACGCTGCCGCCAACCTGGCGGTCGCCGACTAGCCGCCTCTGGACCGGCCCCCCGAATCTGGCCGGCCTTCAAAGGGCGTTCCGCTCCCCCGGAACGCCCTTTTTCTTTGCGCCGGTCGCGGCGCGCTAGAGGATGAACCTCGACAGGTCGGCGTTCTTGGCGAGCGCGCCGACGCGCGTGCGCACATAGTCGCGGTCGATCGCCACCACGGTGCCGGGTGGTTGGTCCGACGCGGTATAGCTCGCCTCTTCGAGGAGACGCTCGAGCACGGTATGCAGCCGCCGTGCGCCGATATTCTCGACGTTGGTGTTGATCTCCTCGGCCAGCGCCGCGATCTCGTCGATCGCCTCGGGTTTGAAATCGAGCGTGACGTTCTCGGTCGCCAGCAGCGCCTTGTATTGCTTGATCAGGCTGGCTTCCGGCTCGGTCAGGATGCGCCGGAAATCGTCGCGCGTCAGCGGCTTGAGCTCGACGCGGATCGGCAGCCGGCCTTGCAGCTCGGGGAGCAGGTCGGACGGCTTCGCCAGATGGAACGCGCCCGAGGCGATGAACAGGATATGGTCGGTCTTCACCGAGCCGTGCTTGGTCGCCACCGTGGTGCCTTCGATCAACGGCAAAAGGTCGCGCTGCACGCCTTCGCGGCTGACGTCGCCGACCATGCGCTCGCCGCTGCGGCCGGCGATCTTGTCGAGTTCGTCGATGAAGACGATGCCGTTCTGCTCGGCGACGGCGATCGCCTCCTTCACGACCTTTTCCTGGTCCAAAAGCTTGTCGCTTTCCTCGCGCAACAACGCCGGCTGCGCCTCGGCGACGGTCATGCGCCGCGGCTTGGTGCGGCCGCCGCCCAGCTTGCCGAAGATTTCGCCGAGATTGATCATGCCGACCTGGGCGCCGGGCATGCCCGGAATTTCCACCGTCGGCGCGCCGCCGCTGTCCTGGACCTGAATCTCGATCTCTCTGTCGTCGAGCTCGCCGGTGCGCAGCATGCGGCGGAACTTGGTGCGCGTGTCGGGGCCGGCGCCGGGCCCGACCAGCACGTCGAGAATGCGATCTTCGGCGGCGACTTCGGCCTTGCTGGTCACTTCGTTGCGCAAGCGCTCGCGCGTCAGCCCCAGCGACACTTCGAGCAGGTCGCGCACGATCTGCTCGACGTCGCGGCCGACATAGCCGACTTCGGTGAACTTGGTCGCTTCGACCTTGATGAACGGCGCCTGCGCCAGTTTGGCGAGCCGCCGCGCGATCTCGGTCTTGCCGATGCCGGTCGGGCCGATCATCAGGATGTTCTTGGGCAGGACCTCATCGCGCAGCTCGGCCGGCAGCTGCTGGCGGCGCCAGCGGTTGCGCAGAGCGATGGCGACGGCGCGCTTGGCGTCGTTCTGGCCGACGATGTGGCGATCGAGTTCGGAGACGATTTCGCGGGGACTGAAGGCGGCGTTCATTGCGTAGCGAGCGATTCCAGCGTGACGTTGCGATTGGTGTAGATGCAGATGTCGGCGGCGATTTCCATCGATTTGCGGACGATGGCCTCGGCGTCGAACTCCGGCCGGTCGAACAGCGCGCGGGCCGCGGCGAGCGCGTAGGGCCCGCCCGAGCCAATGCCGATGATGCCGTTTTCGGGCTCGAGCACGTCGCCGGTGCCCGACAGCACCAGCGACACGTCCTTGTCGGCCACCGCCATCATGGCTTCGAGACGCCGCAGCAGCCGGTCGGTGCGCCAATCCTTGGCGAGCTCGACGCAGGCGCGCGTCAGCTGGCGCGGGTACTGCTCGAGCTTGGCTTCGAGCCGCTCGAACAGCGCGAAGGCGTCGGCGGTCGAGCCGGCGAAACCGGCGAGCACCGTGTCGCCCGCCAGCCGGCGGATTTTCTTGGCGTTCGATTTTACGATGGTGGCGCCCATCGTCACCTGGCCGTCGCCGGCGATGACGACTTTGCCGCCCTTGCGCACGGACAAAATGGTCGTGCCGTGCCAGGCCGCCGGGTTCTGCTCTTGCATGAGGTCCTTTCGAGGCAGGAAACGGCCCTAAATGTAGGATGCAGCCGCGCTTAATCAAGCGGCGGCGCGGGCCGCGCTGGTGCGGCGCCGACACGCCTGCTACAAGACCGCGGCAAGGAGTTGATTTCGATGGCGAAAACCACCGCCAAAGCCAAGGCCAAACGCAGCCGCGCCAAGCCGAAAGGCCGCATCGCCGAGGTCGAGCGTGCGACGCGCGAGACCCGCATCCACGCGCGCGTCGATCTCGACGGCGCCGGCCGCGCCAGCATCCGCACCGGCATCGGCTTCCTCGACCACATGCTCGATCAGCTGTCGCGGCACAGCCTGATCGACATCGATCTCGAGGCGAAAGGCGATCTGCACATCGATCAACACCACACCACCGAGGATTCGGGCTACGTCGTCGGCGAGGCGATCGCGCGCGCGCTCGGCGACCGCGCCGGCATCGGCCGCTGGGGCGAGGCGATGGTGCCGATGGACGAGACGCTGACCCGCGTCGCGCTCGACGCGTCGAACCGGCCGTATCTGATCTGGAAGGTGAAGCTGTCCAAGCCCAAGCTCGGCGAGATGGACAGCGAGCTGTTCAAGGAATGGTTCCAGGCCTTCGCTCAGTCGGCCGGCGTGACCCTGCACGTCGAAAATCTCTACGGCGAGAACAACCACCACATCATCGAATCCTGCTTCAAGGGTCTGGCGCGGGCGTTGCGCCAGGCGGTCGCGATCGATCCGCGCCGCGCCGGAGCGGTGCCTTCGACCAAGGGCGTGCTCGGCGGAAGTCTCTGATGTCGATGGTGTTGATCGATTACGGCTCGGGCAATTTGCGCTCGGCCGCGAAGGCGTTCGAGCGCGCGGCGCGTGAAGAGGGGCTGGAGGGCGCGGTGACCGTCACCGGCGATGCGCGCGCCCTGGCGTCCGCCGATCGCATCGTGCTGCCGGGCGTCGGCGCCTTCGCCGACTGCAAGCGTGGCCTCGCCGCACTGCCGGGCATGATCGAAGCGCTGCACGAGGCCGTGATCGTCCGCGGCCGGCCGTTTCTCGGCATCTGCGTCGGCATGCAGCTGATGGCGACGGTCGGACGCGAATTCGAGACGGTCGACGGTCTCGGCTGGATACCGGGCGAGGTCGTGGCGATCGCGCCCGACGACACCGCGTTGAAGATTCCGCACATGGGTTGGAACGAGCTCAAGCTCGCGGCGGCGCATCCGCTGCTTGCCGGCCTTAAAAACGCCGATCACGCCTATTTCGTCCACTCGTATCAGATGCGGGCGCGCGAACCGCGCCACGTGATGGCGACGGTCGATTACGGCGGCCCGGTGACCGCCGCCGTCGGGCGCGACAATCTGTTCGGCGTCCAGTTCCATCCCGAGAAAAGTCAGACGACCGGCTTGCGGCTGATCGCCAATTTCCTGCGGTGGCGGCCGTGATCGTCTATCCGGCGATCGACCTGAAGGACGGCCGCTGCGTGCGCCTCGTGCGCGGCGAAATGAAAAGCGCGACCGTCTTCAACGACGATCCGGCGGCGCAGGCGCGCGCCTTTGCCGACGCCGGCGCAGCGTGGATCCATGTCGTCGACCTCGATGGCGCATTCGCCGGCAAGCCGAAGAACGCTGCGGTGGTCGAAGCCATCGTCAAGGCCGCGCCGGTCAAGGTACAGCTCGGCGGCGGCATCCGCGATGAGCGCACCATCGAGAACTGGTTCGAGAAGGGTGTGGTGCGGGTGGTGCTCGGCACGGCCGCAGTCAAAAATCCGAATCTGGTACGCGCCGCCTGCCGCCGCTGGCCGGGCCGCGTCGCGCTGGGCATTGATGCGCGCGGCGGCATGGTTGCGGTCGAAGGCTGGGCCGAAACCGCTTCCGTCGCGGCGCTCGATCTGGCGCGGCGCTTCGAAGATTCCGGCGCGGCGGCCATCATCTACACCGACATCGAGCGCGACGGCGCGCTGCAAGGCGTCAATGTCGAAGCCACGGCGGCGCTCGCCCGCGCCCTCAGGACGCCGGTGATCGCGTCGGGCGGCGTCGCATCGCTCGATGATCTGGCGGCGCTGCGCACGCACGAGAAGGACGGCGTCGCCGGCGCGATCCTCGGCCGCGCGCTTTACGACGGCCGCGTCGATCTCAAATCGGCGTTGGCGCTGATGGCGGCCTGAATGTTGAAGGTTCGCGTCATCCCCTGTCTCGACGTCAAGGACGGCCGCGTCGTCAAAGGCGTCAACTTCGTCGATCTGGTCGATGCCGGCGATCCGGTCGAGCAGGCCAAGGTCTACGACGCCGAAGGCGCGGACGAGCTGACCTTCCTCGACATCACCGCCTCGGCGGAAAACCGCGACACGCTCTATGACGTTGTGCGCCGGACCGCCGAGCAATGTTTCATGCCGCTGACCGTCGGCGGCGGCGTGCGCACGGTCGAGGATATCCGTAAGCTGCTGCTGGCCGGCGCCGACAAGGCGTCGATCAACACGGCGGCCGTCGCGCGGCCCGAGTTGGTGCACGAAGCGGCGGAGAAATTCGGCAGCCAGTGCATCGTCGTTGCCATCGACGCCAAGCAGACCGGCGCGGGCAAGTGGGAAGTTTTCACCCACGGCGGCCGGCGCGCCGCCGGCATCGACGCCGTCGAATGGGCGAAGCGCATGGCGGCCGAAGGCGCCGGCGAGCTCCTGTTGACCTCGATGGACCGCGACGGTACGCAGCGCGGCTTCGACGTTCCGCTCACCCGCGCCATCGCCGGCGCCGTGCCGATTCCGGTGATCGCGTCGGGCGGCGTCGGCGCGCTATCGCATCTGGTCGAAGGCGTGCGCGATGGCCATGCCAGCGCGGTGCTCGCCGCGTCGATCTTCCACTTCGGCACCTTCCGCGTCGCCGAAGCCAAGGCGGCGCTGGCGGCCGCCGGGATCGCAGTCCGCCGCTAGCCGGCCTTGCGTCCGAGCGCGGCGCGGATTTCGTCGGTCGTCCGCTTGACGATGTCGAGCACCCGCTGTTGCGCCTCGGGCGAAGCGCCGCGCGTTTCGCGGACGACCGCTCGCAGCGCGTGCCACGCGGCCCGCAACTCGGACCGATCGTCCTCTTCGACCGCATCGCCGGCGAAGAAGCGGCGCATGCGGTCCATCTTGTGCGCGATGCGCTCGAATTGCGCGAGCATCGTCTTCACCGCTTCGCGATTCTTGTCGAGCTCGGCCTTGCCGGTGTCGGCGATGCGGTAGAGCTTCTTGTTGCCGTCGGCTTCGACCGCGGCGTGGCCCAGCTCTTCGAGATAGGTCAACGCCGGATAGACCATGCCGGGGCTCGGCGCGTAAAAGCCGCCGGTGCGCTCGGTCAGCTCCTTGATGAGGTCGTAACCGTGGCGCGGCTGCTCTTCGAGCAGCGCCAGGATGAGAAGCTGTAGTTCGCCGCTGCCGAGCTTGCGGCCGGCGCTGACGCCGCGCGGGCCGAAGCCCCCGCCTTCCTCGACCCACCAACCGAACCGGCCATAGCCGTGGCGATGGCGCATGAAGCGGCGGCCGCCATGCGCGAAACCCATACAACCGTGATGCATACTGGTACTCCGATCAGACTTAAAACATATCTTACGATATATCTTAAGCCTAATCTCGTCAAGGTCGAAAGAGCGGCCGAATCCGCGCCGCCGTGGCTTGCAATCGAAGCGGAACCTGTCAGAAATCGCGCGAGAGTTGCGA
>JBOHLR010000058.1:0-13345 GCA_050729555.1 Allostellaceae bacterium | reverse complement strand
CCGAGGGCCGCTTCATGGCGCTCAACAGCGCCTATCTCGATCTCTTCGGCATCCCGCCCGGCACGTTCGGCGTCGGCGACACCTACGAAGCCTGCATCCGGTACATGGTCGAGCACGGCGATCACGACATCCCCGAAAACGAGGACGTCGAAACCGCCGTGTGCCGCGTCGTCGCCAATGCGCTGCGCCCGGTGCCGCAGAAATTCGAGCGCAAGCGGAGCAACGGAAGGACGATCGAAATCCGCCGTGCGCCGCTGCCGGGCGGCGGCTTCGTCACCACCTACATCGACGAGACCGACGCGCGCCGGCGCGAGGCCGATTTGACCCGGATCCGGGCCGAGCTTGAGTGCCAGGCCGCCGAGCTCGCCGCCAACGCGCGCAACCTGCACGCCGCCAACGCCGCCAAGTCCATGTTCCTCGCCAACATGAGCCATGAGCTGCGCACGCCGCTGAACGCCATCCTCGGCTTTTCCGAGATCATGCGCGACGCGATGCTGGGCCCGCTGGACTCGCGCTATCGCGGCTACGCCAACGACATCCATCTCTCCGGCGCGTATCTGTTGCGGCTGATCAACGACATTCTCGACACCTCGAAGATCGACGCCGGCCAGATGCATCTCGAGCAGAACCGCATCGACCTGGCGGAGCTGATCGGCGAATGCGAACGCCTGGTGCTCGAACGTGCGCGCGCCGCGGGCGTCGCGCTGGTCTGCGCCATCGGCCGCAGCTTCCCGCCGCTCGCCGGCGACCGGCTGCGCTTGAAACAGGCGCTGCTCAATCTGCTGGTCAACGCCGTGAAGTTCACGCCCGCCGGCGGTTCGGTGCGCGTCTCGGCGTCGGCGGCCCGGCCGCATGGCATCGACATCGCGATCGCCGACACCGGCATCGGCATGGAGCCCGCCAGCATCGCGCGCGCGCTCGAGCCGTTCCAGCAGCTCGATAACCGGCTTGCGCGCCGCTACGAAGGCACCGGCCTGGGCTTGCCGCTCGCCAAGTCGCTGATCGAGCTGCACGGCGGCAAGCTCACCATCGAAAGCGCCGCCGGCAAGGGCACCACGGCGCGCATCTGGCTGCCGCCCGAACGCCTCCTCGACGAAACCTCGATCGCGCGCAATGCGCGGCGCGGCGGCGGAGCCTAGACGAAGGCCGCCATCCGGGCCGGTCGGGAAGGCCGTTTGCCCGGCCGGGTTTTGCCGCTATAGCTAGCCGTTCGCCGGATGGCCAAGCCGGTGCAATACGACACAAGCAAAACCGAACCAGGGGGGAAAGCGATGAACGACCTGTTGTTGCTGATCGGGCGGGTGCTGATCGCCCTGTTGTTTCTGATGACCGTCTGGATGGGCGGGCCGAGCACGGGCTATCTCAACAGCCTCGGCTTTCCGTCGGGCGCCGTGTGCAGCCTCGTGGCGCAAGCGGTCGAGTGGGTTCTGATCCTCGGGCTCATCTTCGGAATCTGGACGCGCTATGTCGCGCTTCTCGGCATCGCCTATGTGGTGATCGCGACGGCGGCGGCGCACCGCTATTGGCAATACACGCCGCCGACGCAGCAGATCCAGTACACCAATTTCTCCAAGAACCTCGCCATTCTCGGCGCCCTGCTGTTCGTCTATGTCACCGGTCCGGGCGCTCACAGCCTCGACCGAGTTTGGCTGAAGAAACGCGCGGCCGCCTGAATCCGGCGGCCTTCGGTTGATCGTCCGGCGCCGGCGGATCGTGGCGCGTTGCCGCCGTCCGCCGGCGCGGCCGCTTAACGCGACCGGTTGAGCGCCACCGCCGCGCGGATCAGCGTCTTGAACGCACCCGCGTCCAGTTGTTCGCCCTCGTGCAGATCGATGGCACGCCGGACGTTGCCGTCGAGGCTGGCATTGAACAGCCGCGACGGGTCCTCGAGCGCGGCGCCCTTGGCGAAGGTGAGCTTCACGACGCTCTTGTAGCTCTCGCCGGTGCAGAGGATGCCGTCGTGCGACCACACCGGCACGCCGCGCCACTTCCACTCCTCGATGACGCCGGGGTCCGCCTGCTTGATGAGCGCGCGGACGCGGGCCAGCGTCTTGCCCCGCCAATCGTCGAGCGCTTTGATTCGCGCGTCGATCAGCCGGGACGGGGATTGGCCTTTGGTCGGGGCGCGCTTTTTCATGGCGGCTGACCATACAACCGCCGCCACGAAAAAGCCCCGAGCCGTTTCTAGCCTCTGCGCATGCCGTCATCGCAAGCCGGCCTGATTCCGTTCGGCAAGCGGCCCATCCGGTGGAATTGGCCCGGTATTCGCCGCCGGGTTGTGCGCTGGCGCAAGCGCCTGCGCCGCTTCTGGCGCCGGTTCGTTGCGTTGCCGGGCAGCCTGCGCATCGGCCTCGTCGCCGCATTGTTCCTCGCGATCTTCTCGGCGGTGAATTTCGCGTATCACGTCGTCCACAAGCCGACGGAGCTGTTCTTTATTTGGGGTGGCAGGCTCGCCAAGTCGCCTTCCGACGCCTGGGCGGATTACGGTGATCTGTTCCGTCGCTACTCCACGAAGGATATCTCGCCCGAGTTGCTGGCGGCGCTGGCCGAGGTCGAAAGCAGCGGCGATCCCGTCGCGCGGACCTATTGGCGCTGGCGGTTCACCCTGAACCCCTTCGACATTTACGCACCGGCCTCGAGCTCGGTCGGCCTGTACCAGATGACCGACGGCGCCTTTGCCGAGGCGCGCAACGACTGCATCGCCGATAACGCCGTGACCGACGATTGCTGGTTCACGGGCCTTTATACGCGCGTGCTGCCGCACGACGCGATCGAGCTCGCTGCCGTCTATCTCGATCGCAAGGTCGCCGAGATCCGCGCGGCCGAGCCCAAGCTCTCGGCAACGCCGCTTCAGGTGCAAAATCTCGCCACCATCGTCCAGCTGTGCGGCGTCGGCCCGGCGGCGAAGTTTGCGCGCCGCCATTTCCATCTCGTGCCCGGCGAACGCTGCGGCGACGAGGCTGCCGCCACGTATCTCGCGCGCGTCGACGCCATGGCACGGCAATTCCGTAAGCTTGCGGCCGGGCACTGACGGGCCGGCGCGTTATTGCGGCGGTGCGCCGAGCAGCGGTTGCAGGGCCTCGGCCGGCAATTGCGTGAAGTCTTGCGGCGGGACGAAAAGCGCCGCGTCCTGCGGCGTTTCCTTGACCCCGTGCAGCTCCATCGCAACATTCGTGCGATGGCCCTGGGGCGCGGTCACGCTGCCTTGCAGCTTCATCAGCACGCCGCGCCGGCTGAACCAGGCGAAGCCGTCGGCCACCGTGCCGTCCTTCGCGCGTGTGTGGATCGCATATTTTGTGGTCGTGATGCCGTCAACCACATCCTCGCCCACGCGCGTTTTCTTCAGGGTGGGGCTGGCTAGCACCACCATCATCGGCGGAAACGGAAACATCACGAAGCTCCGGAGCGCCGGGACGACGAGCCACCCCTCGTCGGTCGCGCCGTCCAGGATGAACACGTCCGGCATGCCGAACAGATGCTCTTCCTGCTGCTCCTTGCTGGCGATGTGATGGACGGTCCCGACATAGGTCCGTCCGTTGACGGTGGTGGTGCGGGTCGCGTTGTAGGAGACCGGCGCGTCGAGCAACGATTGGGCCTGGCTTGCCCCGGCCGCGATCGAGGCGCATGCCAGAACGGCGAGGCCGAAAAACTTGTGGAATCGGGTGCGCACTGTCGTCCTTGTCCTGCGTGTGCCGCATTCTTGATGCGGTTTTGCGGCATTTCAACGGCATTGGCGGCGTGGCATCGAGGGGCTGCTTTCGGGCGCCGCTCCGCGGCATGAAAAATCGGGCCGTCGCGTTGTCGCGGGACGGCCCGAAGGATGGCTCTCGGGAGTCGACGTTACGCCGGAATCGTCAGTCGGCCAGCAAGCGGGTGAGGAGTCCGCGCTCGCGTGCCGCCGGGCGTTCCCTTCTTCCGGCCTTCTCGAGCAGCGCGGTCACGGTCACGCCGACGCCGGTGCCGAGCTGTTGCAGTCCGATCGTCGCGCCGTTCTCGAACCGCACGCCGTCGCGGAAGCTGCCGTGATCCAGATGCACCAGGGTCGCATCCGCGATGGCCTTGACGCCAAGCCGCTCCTGCACGAATGCCGGAATGCCCTCGATATGGAGCGGCGTGTCGCAAGCGACGCACACCGGAGTCATGACGTCGCCGGGCGCCGCCAAGCCGATCGAGCCGCTGGCGAAGCGGGTCGTGACGTAGCGTTCGCCCTCGCGGGCCGGTCGGGTTCGGTACGCTTCCAGGGAATAATCGCACATAGTGACCTCCTACCTACACAAGCGGCAGGTCACGTGCTTGCACGAACGGACAAGCCACGTGCTTGCCGTCCTTGATCTCATGCCTTGCCGTCGCGCGCGTCAAGGCCTTGTCCTGCATCGCGGAAATGACGTGGGAGTCTGTTGCAATTTTATGAACTTGAAGGGGCGTTCGGCGCGGTGACAAGCTTTGTCATCGATCAGACGCTCAGGGAGGGTGTTGATGCGCGAACCGGCGCTTTTGCGGGAAAAGGCCTTCGAGTTGCGTCGGGCGGCACAGACCACGCGGGATGCCGAACGGCAACGCGTATTCCCGATCCTTGCCGCGGAGTGCGAGCTGGCGGCCATGGAGATCGAGCAAGGCGCCGCGCCCCGCCAGGGCGCCGACGCCGAGTAACCGCCTGCATGGCCCGCGCGCCGGGCCGATTGCGCCGCAGGTCGGCGGCGTGTGTTTGGGATACGCGTCATGTCCGAGCGTGCTGATGACCTGAGGCTCCAGATCGAGGCTTACAATCGATTGCTCGGCGGTGCGCCCGCTTCGGTCGCCCAGTACTACGCCGAAGCCATCCGCAAGATCGAAGCGGAACTCGAGAAAATCCAGGAGCTGGAACGGCACCAGGATCAGCCGGCCGGGCACTAGCCGTCGGCCGCCGGCGGTCGCCATAATCGGCAAAACACCGGAGGTCGTGCCATGCTGAAGCGTCTCGATCACGTTGAAATCGTGCCGCAGGATTTCGCGCGCAGCCTCGCGTTCTATACCGACGTGCTGGGCTTCCGGCTCGATCACCGCATTGCGGTCGATGGCGCGCCGATCGTCGAGGTGGCGTATCTGCGCCTTGGCGACTCTGCGGTCGAGCTGCTGCGCGCCGATCCGCCGTCGCCGGCTGCGCGCCGCCGCGGCCAGACCGGCTACAACGCCATGGCCTGGGAAGTCGATGACATGGACGCGGCGCTGCGCGATCTCGCGGCCAAGGGCGTGAGCCCCACCTGGGGTCCGCGCCGCACGCCGGCCTACGTCCGCGCCGAGATCGCCGACCCCGACGGCAATTCCATCGAACTGCGGCAGTGGCTGAAGCGGCCGGCCTGACCGCGCCGGGATCGCCGATCCCGGCAGCATGTCTACCGTTTATTGCGCGTTGACGGCTCTTTCCCGTTGTTGGCGAAGATGAACAGCAGCATGTCGATCCGCGCGCCGTCGCGCGCGAGCGGAAAGGCGACACGGCGATACGGCACATGCTCGCGCCCGGCCGTGGCGACGACGCCGCTGCGGTATTCCGGCTGGCGCGACCGGATGATCGTGCCGTAACCGCGCAGGATCGAAGCCGCCTCGTCCTTGTCGAGCACCTGCTCGACATATTTGCCGGTGCCGTCGCTGCCCTGAATAGCGACCACTTCGGTGCCGACCAGCCGGATGCGATACCGCAAGCCACCGTCCGGCTCCGCGATCACGTCAACCATCATCATCCAGGGCAGGAGGTCGGCAATCTCGGTCGGCTCGATGTGCTGGCGTCCGGGAAGCCTGCCCGGCGGCGCCTTGCCGGCGAGATAATCCGCCAGGCGGCGAAACCGCGGATGCTCATCGACAGGAGTACTGACCATTTCCGGATTTTACCGCGAAAATAGGTCGCAGTATCCGACGCGTAGAATCATCGCCCGACGGCGAGCGTGAAGGCGACGACCGCCGCGCCCAGCAACGCCAGCAACGCGGCGAAAGCTGGTCCCAGCACCGGCCCGTGATGGAACGGCGGCGCATACCGGCGTCTGTATTCGGCGGCGACGGCATAAAAACGCCAGCCGGCCGCCAGCGGCGCGGCAGCGCCGATCGCCACCAGCGCGATGCCGATCCAGGTCGAGAGCGCGTTGGAATGGCGGATGGTCGGCCATGGCCCGTTCGGAAACGAGACCAGCGACAGGCCGAAACGTTCGAACGCCAGCCCGCCGATCATCAGGCCGAGCCCGGTCCGCACCCACAGCGACAGCGTGCGCTCCGCGTTCATCAGCGAGCGCTCGGCGTTGCGCCACAAGATCACCTCGTGCATCGCGACGAGCTGCCGCGTGATCGACAGCGGATCGGGCTCCGGGTCAGGCACACTGCATCGCCAATGGCATGACGTTCCGCCGCCTAGAGTTTCGAATCGGCCGTCTTGCTGCCGTCGGCCTTGACGCCGATCGGCGGCTGCCAGATTTTGCGGATTGGCGGCACGGCGGTGATTTGGGCGAACGGCGTCAAGCCGTACATCGCCACCAGGGTGTTCAGCACGCTGTAATGCGTGATGCGTTCGGTGTAGCGCCCCGGCCGGACGCGATCGCCATAGATCACCGTCGGAATCCGGTTGTCGGCCGAATAATCGTCTTCGTCGAAGGTGACGATCAAAAGGCTGTTGTGCGTCGCGGCCCATTTGGCATAAGCGCCAAGATGAACCCGGAGCCAATGGTCGCCGGCGGCGACCGTGCCGTCGTGCATGTCGTCGTCGAGATCCGGAATGACGAAGCTCACCGTCGGCAAGCTGGCGAAGTCGCGCGGGAAATCGGTCAGGGGCCGTTCGACGCCGCGCGCGCTCGCGAACGATTCCCAGGGATTATGCTTCCGCGGCGAGCCCGCCTCGATGTAGCCGATGAAGCTCTTCTTCACCGCCTCCAGCGCGCTGGCGAGCGTCGGCGCATGCGCGAAGCTGAAGGTGCCGTCGCTGTGGATGTCCTGGGTTGAGCCGCTGAACAGCGCGAAGTAATTGGGCTCGCTCGGATGGGCGACGGCGAAGGCGTTGACGAACGAAGCGCCCTTGGCGGCCAGGCCGGCGATGAACGGCGCGCGCTGCGGGTCGATGATCTCGCCGAAGGCGTGATTCTCCATCATCACCACGACGACGTGATCCGGCGCCGGCAATGCGTCGTCCGCGCGCGCGATCGGCGCGGGCAGCCAACAGGCTGCCGCGGCAACCGCCGCGACGAACCAAGTCACGCGCATCGAGCTCGTTAAGTCCCCGTTGGCCGGCTTTGCTAACCCCCCTCGGGCGGGCGCCGGCCTGCATCGGCAGTGTGGTCCCCGGCGGCTGGCGATTCAAGCGCGCCGGTCGCGTTTACCGGGTGACCGTGAACGCCGCGACCATGCCCATCTTGTAGTGGCCGATCTGGTTGCAGAACACGACGTATTTGCCCGGCGGCAAATTGAGCAAAATCGTCGCCCGCGTGTCGGCCGGCATGTCCTCGACGCCCTGAAGATTGCGGATCTTGCTCTCTTCGACGGCTTGCTCCTTGGCGTCGTAGGGCAGGCTCGTGATTTCCCCGCTCCACGGCGCGATGAGGAACTCGTGCACCAGGTTTTTCGACGCGTTGGTCACCTCGAACGAAACCGGACCGGCCTTGGCCGTGGCTTGGCTCAGCGTGATCGTCATCGCTTTGCCCTTCTGGTCGTTGAGCGTCACCTTGACCGTCGGCGGCTGGGCGCGGGCTGTGTGGCTCACCCCGACCAACAGACAACTCGCTGCCAGGACCATGGCGAGCACGCGCAGTCGACGATCCATCGAGTCCCTCCCAACCTCGCGAAACGCGAGTTACCGACCGAACCCGGCTTGCTTGATTTGGTTGCAGCGAAGCGGCAAAGCGCCGCGTCGGTCCTTGAACCCTAGTCTCACCAGGTCACGAACATCGCAACCGCGACCAGCGCCATCACCGCCGTCGCCAGCCAGCCAACGACGGTGAGCGGCCGCGACAGGACGAAATCGCCCATCACGCGGCGGTTGCGCGCCATCAGCATGGCGATCGCCATCAGTGGCACGGCGCAGACGCCGTTCAGCACCGCCGCCCAGAACAACGCCTTGATCGGATCGATCGGCATGACGTTGATCAGCATGCCGATGCCGGTCGCGACGGCGATGGTGGCATAGAACGCGCGCGCGTCGAGCGGCAGCCGGCGCAATCCGCGCGGCCATTGCAGCGCCTCGGCGAGCGCATAGGCCGCCGATCCCGCCAGCACCGGCACCGCGAGCATGCCGGTGCCGACGATGCCGAGCGCAAAGAGCGCGAAGGCGAACGGGCCGGCGATCGGCCGCAGCGCCTCGGCGGCTTGCGCCGACGTGTCGACGGTTTTGATGCCGTGCGCATGGAGCGTCGCCGCGACGGCGACGATGATGAACCAGGCGATGGCGTTCGAGAAGAACATGCCCAAATACGTGTCGATGCGGATGCGGCGCAGCTCGCCGGGCGCGCGGCGCAGCGAACGCCGCAGCGGCCGGTGATGGTTTTCCAGATCATCCTCGGCCTCTTGCGACGATTGCCAGAAGAAGAGATAGGGGCTGATGGTGGTGCCGAATATCGCGACGACCGCGAGCGCGTAGTCGCTATTGAGCTGCAACGTCGGCACGAAGGTGTCGACGACAACCGTCCGCCAGTCGACCTGGACGATGAGCGCCGTCGCCACGTAGGAGAACAGCGCCAGGGTCGACCATTTGAGCAGGCCGACATAGCGGCGATACTGCATGAAGATTTCGAGCGCGCTGCACAGCACGCCGAACAGAACGACATAGACAAGACGCGGCCCGCCGACGAGCAGCCGCAGCGCGTCGGCCATCGCGCCAAGGTCGGCGCCAAGATTGACGATGTTGGCGGTGAGCAGCACGAGCACCGTGCCTTGCAGCAACGCGGGTGAATAATGCCGGCGGATGTTGCCGGCAATCCCGTCGCCGGTGACCGCGCCGATCCGCGCGCAAATTTCCTGGATCGCCGACATCAGCGGAAGGCTGAACGGCATGATCCAGGCGATCGAGTAGCCAAGCTGCGCGCCGGTCTGGGAATAGGTCGCGATGCCGCTCGGATCGTCGTCCGACGCGCCGGTGATGAGGCCGGGGCCGAGGATCTGCCAGATGCGCCGCTCGTTGCCGGTCGGTTGCCCGGACTCTCGGGCGCGCTTGCGACTCATGCGTCCAGCATGGCGCAAATTTGCCGGCCGTCAATGCGCGGCGCCTCAGATGGTCACGGCCGCTTAACCGCAACTCGCAATTGTATGGCCGCTGCGATACCCTTATGCGACACATAAGGATAATCCACGGCGTTATGCTTGACGTAAGGCATAACGGGAGCTATATATGATCGCGTTCAAGTGCAAAGACACGGAACGGCTTTCTAAGGGTGAGCGGGTCAAAGAGTTTCAGAGTTTTGAACGCACGGCCCAAAGAAAGCTACGGATGCTGCAGGCGGCAACTAAACTCAGTGATCTGAAGGCGCCACCCAATAACAAACTTGAGGCGCTGAAGGACGACCGCAAAGGACAACACAGCATTCGAATTAACGACCAGTGGAGGATTTGTTTCGTTTGGAAGGACGGACACGCGACCGACGTTGAGATTGTCGATTATCACTGAGGAGGCGGATATGTCTGGTTCTACTAAGTTGCCGCCTATTCACCCGGGAGAAATCCTGCGTGAGGAATTTCTCGTGCCATTTCGCCTGAGTGCAAGTGCGCTCGCTCGGCACATTGACGTTCCAACGAACCGCGTCACCGAGATTCTGAACGCAGAACGCTCAATCTCTGCAGATACCGCTATGCGCCTTTCAAAGGCATTTGGCACCGCCCCTGAATTTTGGATGAACCTTCAGGCTCTCTACGAGCTCGAGACTGTGGGCAAAGCAGATGCCCGCGAAATAGAGGATATTGAGCCTATAAGGGCCCGCACGTTCGCTTAGCGGTTCTCGTGCTGACGAACTGATTCTTTTGGCATCCGCTTTTCAGGATTCCCTTTAGGGGCTTATGAGGCATCTGGGCCAACCAGCCCATGATGCTGACCAGCCCCCACTGGGTGGTCCAGTTGCAACGTTAGTTTAGCGGGGGCATTTGCGCCATCGGTTGCGAAGCCGGCCAGACGATGACCTCCGGTGCCGGCGGGCGATAGCCCAGTGACGAGTGCGGACGCGGCCGCGATTGCGCAGGCCCTGGTGCTGTTCAAGGAACGCCAGGACAAGTACGCCGCCTTCGAGGTCTGGGACCGCGCGCGCTTCGTCTACCGGTTCCCAGTGGACGACAAGAGAATCGACAAGCCGAAACCGGCCGCCTGACTCTTACGGCTCGCTGAGGCCCCACTTGGCGAACACCGCCGCGATGCCGGGCGAGATCTTCTTGGCGGCGGCGATATCGGCGTCGCCGCCCGTCTTGTCGCCCAGCATGTGCTTGGCGATGCCCCGTCCGTAGAGCAGGGTGTCGCCGTCCGGATTTTGCTGCGACGCCTGGTGATAGTTCGCCAGCGCGGCGGCTGGCTGCTTCAGCTTGAGATAGACGAAGCCGCGATTGGCATACGCCTCGCCGTCGTCGGGATCGAGCTTGAGCGCCTGGTTGCAGTCGGCCAGCGCCTCTTGTAGCTTGCCGACGATGCCGCGCGCGAGACAGCGCATGGTGAAGCCCTCGGACTCGTCGGGATCGAGGCTGATGGTTTTGCCGAATTCGTCGACGGCGCGATCGTACCGGTCGTTGGCGAGGTCGATGATGCCCTTGCCCGAATAGGCGAGGCCCGGTTCCGCATGGAGCCGAATCGCCGCGTCGAAATCGGGCCCGGCATGGTCGAAATCGCGGCTCTGGAGATAGGCGTTGCCGCGGCCGATATAGCTGATGCCGTCGTCGGGATTGAGCTGGAGCGCCTGCGAGAAATCCGCGACGGCCTTGTCGTATTGGCCTTTCGCCGAATAGGCGCTGCCGCGGTTGTAGAGCGCTGCGTTGAGATTCTTGTCGCTCCCGCCGCCCGCCTGGATGACCGTCGTGCAAGCCGCGATCTTCACATCGGGCGCGGCGGCGTTGCTGGCGCACTGGTGCCAGTTGTCGTCGTTCTTCTGCGCCAGCGCTGGTGCCGCCAGCACCAGGCCGAACGCCACCGCGATGCCGAACAGTTTCCTCCGCATGCGAGCCCCCCAGCCCCTGCGGAAACTATAGACCCGGTCGCCGCATCTTTTTCAACCCTCTCCCGCTTGCGGGGGGGATGAAATAATCCGCCAAGACTTGAACGGTTCTGACAACACCGTTCAGGCGCTCATCGCATTTACGGATTAAGCAGCGTATGAGAGTTGCTGAGCAACAGTCGGCCCTTCGGGCACATCAGAGACGAGATAGGCTCCCGCGCAGGGAATATCAGGCTTACCGTCATTTATGCACGGCGCTTCCCCAGCACATGGATATTAGCGGCTCAACGCAACCGGCCGTCAGCAAACGACTTAGCCGCGTTAAACTCGCCTAAGGTGTTTCGCCAGCGTTACGAAATTGCGGACGGTAACGGACCGTTCTTCGTGCCGATAGGCGAGACATATGGCGGCTTTCGGCGCATGACCACGGATCGGGAGGTAAACCACGTTGTCGCAGCGAATCACCGTAAGCGAGCGCGGCACGATCGATATGCCAAAGCCCGCACCGACCATCGGCACCAGCGCCGCGATTTGCGCCGCCTCCTTTTCGCGCTTCGGACTGAAGCCGGCACGCCAGCAGTCGGCAATAAAGGCGTCGTAAAGGTTGGGACCCAAAGCGCGCGCCGGCAGGACGAAGGTTTCCTCGGCGAGCGACGCGAGCGTAACGGAGCGGTTGCGGGCGAAACGATGCGACGCCGGTAGAGCGATCAGCATCGGCTCTTCGACCAGCAGCGCGGCATCGATTCCTTTGACTTCACCGAGCGGCGGCCGGATGAACGCCAGGTCGATCGCGCCACGCTGTAGATCGGCCAACAGCCCGAGCGTGTCGCCTTGCCCCGACGACAGAACGACGTCGGGATAACGCTTGCGATAGGCCAAGACGATTCGCGGGATCAGCGGGTAAAAATAGGTCGCACCGGTAAACCACAGATTGATCCGCCCGGTTTCGCCGCGCGCCTGGCGCTGCACATCGACCCGGGCCTGGTTCACGCACAGGAGAATCCATTTCGCCCGGTCGAGCAGCACTGCGCCGCTCTCGGTCAGCTCGATGCCGCGCGTCAAACGATGAACGAGTTGCGCGCCCATTTCGTGCTCGAGCTGGCGGATCTGCAAGCTCAAGGGAGGCTGTTTGATGCCGAGCCGCGCGGCAGCGCGCGTAAAACTTCGCTCCTCGGCGACGGCCACGAAGTACCGCAGATGCCGGAGTTCCATCCGTAGAAGCATACATCAAAGATATAAAGGACGCCTCGCCGATATATTGGACGTTATCTTCGCCAGCCCCCAGATTCAGCAGCATCGGCGCTCTCGGGCTAACGAAGCACCGCCAACCAAAGTCTGTCGTCCTGCGCGCCCGGCCCGCACCGGTGCCAGATGAACCTTTTTCGATAGGAGAACGATGATGCAAAATGGCGGCGCTTCCGAAAGCCGCCTGATCGAGCCCGGTGAGAACCTGCCGGCATGCGACGAGCGGATCGCCCAACTCTATCGCTACTGGCTGTCGATCCGGCCGGCGCCTGATCTGCTGCCCGGACGGCAGCATTTCGACCCGCTCGATATTCCGCCGCTGCTGGAATGGATCTGGTTAGCCGAGGTTCAGCGCAATCCTCTGCGCTTCAAGTACCGGCTGGTCGGAACCCAGCATGTCGGCCAATTTGGTTCCGATACGACCGGCCGCTGGATCGACGAGGCGCATCCGCGCTTCCTCGGATCGAGCGCGTATCAATTGTTCTTCGCCGTCGCCAAGCGTGCTCGGATCGCATTCTATCACGGGCCGCCTATCTATTTCATCGACACCGACTGGAAGACGCTCGAACGTCTGATCCTGCCTATGGCCCACAATGGCCACGATGTCGACATGCTACTTGGCATTACCGTGTTCAATCTGAAATCATCGTCATTGCCGGGACGCTAGTATGTTTGTGTCGGCCGTTGATTCTGGCATGGTTCTGAAATTGCGCGCTCAAGCAACCTGGCTGCGCGGGTCACGGTCGTGTTAGTCCATCCGCTCGCGGTATACACCGCCTGGCATGGGTCGCTCATTTCGCCACGCCGCGCGCAGTCGGCCAGCTTCACCAGCACGTCCGGCAGCGACGCGTTGGCCGACGCCCGGCGCTTCCGCATCCTGGCCGTGGTCGACGATCACACTCGCGAATGCCTATGCCTGGTGGCCGACACCTCGCTGTCGGGCAAGCGGGTGGCTCGCGAGCTCGACA
>JBOHLR010000057.1:0-13567 GCA_050729555.1 Allostellaceae bacterium | reverse complement strand
GCCGCCAAGATAGCCGGTTTCGCGGGCCGCGTGCTCGATGCGCCAGAGCGAACGGCCGACCAGCGCGGCGTGGCGATCGTGCGCCTGGGCCGCCGCGGCAATCGACGCGAGCCGCGCCACGTTCGATGCGAAACAGGCGACGGCGACGCGGTTCTTTTTCCGGCCAACGAGGTCGACCAGCGTCTTGCGCACGTCGGCTTCGGAGCCTGACTCGCCCGGCCGCAGCGCGTTGGTTGAATCGCAGATCATGGCGAGCACGCCTTCGTCGCCCAACCGCCGCAGCGCGGCCATGTCCGACGTATCGCCGACCAGCGGATCGGGATCGAACTTCCAGTCGCCGGTGTGCAGCACCGTACCGAGCGGCGTGCGCAGCACCACGGCGTTGGGCTCGGGAATCGAGTGCGTCAGGGTTATCAACTCGACTTCAAAAGGCCCGACGCTGAATTTCCCCGACAGCGGCACCTCGGTGATCGGGACCTGATGCTCGAGGCCGGCTTCGATCAGCTTGAGCCGCAGCACCGCGGCGGTGAACGGCGTGGCGTAAACCGGACACTTGAAGCGTGACCAGAGATACGGGATGGCGCCGATATGGTCCTCGTGTGCGTGTGTAACGATAAGCCCGTCGAGCGCGCCGGCATGCGCCGCGATGAAGGCCGGATCGGGCATGATGACGTCGACGCCCGGCAGCGTGTCGTCGGCGAACGAGATGCCGCAATCGACCATCAGCCAGCGTCCCTTGTAGCCGTAGAGCGACAGGTTCATGCCGATCTCGCCGACGCCGCCCAGCGCGACAAACGCGAGCTCGTCGAGCCGGTTGGGTGCGGGAGCGGCGCCGTTCATGCGTGACACCCCGCCGGCTCGGTGCGCTGGACAACCGTGGTGCGTCCTTCGACTGCGCTCCCTTCGGGTGCGCGCTCAGGATGAGGAACTTTTCTTAATGCCATAAAGAAATGTCCTCATGCTGAGGAGCGAACCGAAGGATCGCGTCTCGAAGCACGCAATGCCCCGCCGCCAGCCTCACTTCGATCCTTTTCGTGCCCGACTCTTGGTCTGCGATGACGCGTTGCGCTCGGCGATCATCCGCAAGCCCCACAGCGTCAGATGCGGATCGGCGCGCTCGATCGCCGGCGTCGCGCGGTCGAACAGCGGCGCCAGACCGCCCGTGGCCACGGTTTTCATGGGCTTGCGGCCGAACTCCTTGCGGATGCGCGCCACTAGCCCTTCGATCAGCGCGACATAGCCCCAATAGATGCCGGACTGCATGCAGGCGACGGTGCTGGTGCCGATGACTTTCTCGCTGCGGCGGATCGGCACCATCGGCAACTTGGCCGCGGCCTGATGCAGCGCCTGGAGCGACAGGTTGACGCCCGGCGCGATCACGCCGCCGCGATAGTTGCCGTCGCCGTCGACCACGTCGAACGTCGTCGCGGTGCCGAAATCGACGACGATCAGCGGCCCGCCGTAGCGGTCGTGCGCCGCCACGGTGTTGACCAACCTGTCGGCGCCAACTTCCTCCGCGCGATCGACCAGCGCCTTGGTGCCGAGATCGACGTTTGGCTCGCCAACGACCAAGGGCTCGGTTCGGCAATAATGGCGGCACAGCAGGCGCAGGCTGAAATTCGCCTCGGGCACGACACTGGCGATGATCGCGCGATCCAGCCGCGCCCGCGACAGCTTCTCCAGCGCCAACAGATGGTCGAGCCAGACGACATATTCGTCCGACGTGCGGTGCGGATCGGTGGCGATGCGCCAGGCACCCTTGAGCTTGGCGCCGTCCCACACGGCGAAGACCGTGTTGGTGTTGTTGGCGTTGATGGCAAGCAGCATGCGATCTCCTAGCCTTCCACCACCATCGGAAACACGTCGCCGGCGGCGATGCGGCGTTGGCCGCCCGGCGCGTCGAGCAGCAATAGACCGTCATCGTCGAGTCCGGCGAAGCGGCCTTCGACGGTCTCGTCCGGCAGGCGCGCGCGCAGCGCCTGACCGAGGCCGGCCGCGCGCTCGAGCCACGCCCGCCGCAACGCGGCAAAACCGTCGGCGCGCCACCGCTCATACCAAAGCGCGAGCGCCGGCGCGAGCGTCGCGAGAAAGGCCTCGGGCGTCGGCGCGGTACCCGTTACAGTTTTGACGGACGTAGCCGGGAATTCAGTGTCGGCCGGGTAGGCCGTAAGATTGACGCCGATGCCGATCACGACGAAGGCGACCCGGCCGGCCGCGTCGCCTTCGCTTTCGAGCAGGATGCCCGCCGCCTTGCGGCCGTCGAGCAGCACGTCGTTGGGCCATTTGAGCGTGATCGCGGCCTTAGGCGCGAAGGCACGGATCGCGTCGGCAACCGCCAAGCCGGCGGCGAAGCCGAGCTGCGCCGCGCGCGCCATCGGCGCGTCGGGCCGCAACAACAGCGAGACGTGAAGGTTGCCCGGCGGCGACACCCAGATGCGGCCCTGGCGGCCGCGGCCGGCTGTTTGTGCACGGGCGGTAACCAGCGTGCCTTCGGGCGCGTCATCGCGCGCGCGGCGGCGGGCTTCGTCGCTGGTACTGGCAAGCGTGTCGAACGCGGCGAGCCGGAAGAACGGCGGCAGCGCGCCGGTCATCCCGGAAAGAGCGTCGCGGCGACGGCGTCCGCGCCGTTGAGCAGTGGCCCTGGCCAGACGATGAAGAACATGATGATCACCGCGCACACCAGGACCACGGCCGCGACCTCGCCGCCGAACGGCCGGTCGAACGCGCCGCGCGCCTCGTCGAAATACATCACCTTGACGATGCGGAGATAGTAGTAGGCGCCCACCACGCTGCTGAGCACGCCGAGCACGGCCAGGATCGGCAGGCCGGCGTCGATCGCCGCCATGAAGACATAGAGCTTGGCGAAGAAGCCGGCGAGCGGAGGAATGCCGGCGAGCGAGAACATGAAGATGGCGAGCGCCAGCGCCAGCGCGGGATGGGTGCGCGACAGGCCAGCCAGATCGTCGATGCCTTCGACCATCTTGCCGTCGCGCCGCATGCACAGGATGACGGCGAACGTGCCGGCGTTCATGAACAGGTAGATCGCGAGATAGACCAGCACGCCGCGCACCCCCGCAGCGCTTCCTGCCGCGAGCCCGATGAGGGCGTAGCCAACGTGCCCGATCGACGAATAGGCCATCAGCCGCTTGATATTCTGTTGCGCGATCGCGGCAAACGAACCCCACGCCATCGAGAGGAGCGAGATCACCCAGATGATCTGCTGCCAATCGGCCAGCAAGCCGCCGAACGGCTGCAACATGACGCGCAGGAACAGGGTCAGCGCGGCGATCTTGGGCGCGACCGAGAAGAACGCGGTCACCGGCGTCGGCGCGCCTTCATAGACATCGGGCGTCCACATGTGGAACGGCACCGCCGAGACCTTGAAAGCAAGGCCGACGGAAATAAAGACGATGCCGGTGATCAGGCCGACGCCGTTGCCGCCGCCGTGGGCGAACAGCTTGGCCAGGCCGTCGAAGCTGGTGGTGCCGGCGAAGCCGTACACCATCGAGGCGCCGAACAGCAGCATGCCCGAGGCGACCGCGCCCAGGACGAAATATTTGAGCCCGGCCTCGGTCGAGCGCACATCGTCGCGCGCGAACGCGGCCAGCACGTAAAGCGCCAGGCTTTGCAGCTCGAGCCCGAGATAGAGCGCGATCAGGTCGTTGGCCGCGATCATCATCATCATGCCGGCGGTGGCGATCAGCACCAGGACCGGGAACTCGATGCGGGCGATGCCCTCGCGCTCGTTGAAGCGCATGGCGATCAGCAGCGACAGGATCGAGCCGAGGATGACGAGCGTTTGGGTGAAGACGCCAAGGCTGTCGCCGACGAACATGCCGAAAAGGCCGACCTGCCGCGGCGCCGCGCCGCTGCTCCACACCGGTTGCAGCAGGATCGCCAGCGTCACGACCAGCGCCAGCACGCACAGCCAGGTGACGAACCGCGTGGCGCGTGCGCCGGCATAGACGCCGACCAGCAACAGCAACATGGCGGCTCCACCCAAGAACATCTCGGGCAGGACGATCAGGAAATTGGGTGCGGCGGTCATCGTCTTACCGTTGCGCCAGCGTGGTTGCGGCTGCGCGCTGCGAAACCTGGACGCGCTCGATCAGATTGGCGATCGACGGCTGCATCGGCTTCAGGAACGAGGTCGGATAGATGCCCATCCACAGCACCAGCGCGATCATCGGTGCGAATATCAGGATCTCGCGCGGATTGAGGTCGACCATCGCGCGCACGTCGGCGTGGGTGATCTTCTCGAAGATGATGCGGCGATAGAGCCAGAGCATGTAGGCCGCGCCGAGGATGACTCCGATCATGCCGAGGAATGCGACCCAGGTGTTGACCTGGAACGCGCCGATCATGGCCAGGAATTCGCCGACGAAGCCGCTGGTGCCCGGCAGGCCGACGGACGCCAGCATGAAAATCATGAAGGCGCAGGCGTATTTCGGCATGTTCTCGGCCAAGCCCCCGTAGCGCGCGATCTCGCGCGTGTGCAGCCGGTCGTAGACCACGCCGACGCAAAGGAAGAGCGCGGCCGAGACGACGCCGTGGCTCAGCATCTGGATCATCGCGCCCTGCAAGCCTTCGGGCGTCACGGTGAAAATACCGATGGTGACGAAGCCCATATGCGCCACCGACGAATACGCGATGAGCTTCTTCATATCCTGCTGCGCCAGCGCCACCAGCGAGGTGTAGATGATGGCGACGATCGACAGCGTGAAGACGAACGGCGTGAAGAAGGCCGAGGCGGCCGGGAACATCGGCAGCGAGAACCGGATGAAACCGTAGCCGCCGAGCTTCAGCAGCACGCCGGCCAGGATCACCGAGCCCGCAGTCGGCGCCTCGACATGTGCGTCAGGCAGCCAGGTGTGGAACGGCCACATCGGCACCTTGACCGCGAACGAGGCGAAGAAGGCAAGCCACAGCCAGGGCTGGATCGACGACGGGAAGTTGAAGGCCAGCGCCTCGGGAATGTCGGCGGTGCCGGTGATGAAATAGATGGCGAGGATCGCCAGCAGCGACAGCACCGAACCCAGCAGCGTGTAGAGGAAGAACTTGAACGCGGAGTAGACCCGGCGCGGGCCGCCCCACACGCCGATGATCAGGAACATCGGCACCAGAACGCCCTCGAAGAAAACATAAAACAGGATGAAGTCGAGCGCGCAGAAGATGCCGACCATCATCGTTTCGAGCGCAAGGAAGGCGATCATGTATTCCTTCACTCGGCGCTGGATCGCGGTCCAGCTGGCGATGATGCAGATCGGCGTCAGGAACGTCGAGAGGAGGACAAAGAATAGGGAAATCCCATCGACGCCCATGTGGTAGCCGATGTTGAAATTGGGCAGCCAATCGGCTTGCTCGACGAGCTGGAAGTCCGAGCGCGTCGGATCGAAATTCGCCCACACCGCGAGCGACACCGCGAAGACGATCAGCGACGTCCACAGCGCGATCCAGCGCGCGTTGCGCGCCACGGCCTGCTCGTCGCCGCGCAGCACCAGAATGGCCGCGATGCCGGCCAGCGGCAGGAAGGTGGTGAGCGACAGAAGGGGCCAGTGCGCCATCGCCGTCATCCCATCTGCCGCAGCACGTACCACGACACCAGCACCACCGCGCCGACGAACATGGCGAAGACGTAATGGTAGAGGTAGCCGCTCTGGAAGCGGCTCAGCACCCCGGCCATGCCGCGCGTCATCTTGGCGAAGCCGTCGGGACCGAAGCCGTCGATCACCGCGCCGTCGCCCTCCTTCCACAACTTGACGCCGAACCACATCGCCGGCCGGACGATGACCGCATCATAGAGCTCGTCGAAATACCACTTGTTGAGCACGAAGAGATAGATCGGCCGGAAATATTGCGTGAACCACGCCGGCAGGCCGGTCTGGACGACATAGGCGAGCCAGGCGACGACGATGCCTGCGACGCCCATCGCCAGCGGCAGCTTCGACACCCAGAAGGGCACGTGCTCGGCGCCGCCGACGGTGTCGTGGCCGGACAGCACGAGGATCGAATCGCCCCAGAACGCCTCGCGGCCGTCGCCCACCAGCCAGTGATAGCCGATCATGCCGGCGAAGATCGCGCCCGCCGCCAGCACGACGAGCGGCAGGATCATCACCGGCGGCGATTCATGGACGTGTGCCATGACCTCGCGGCTGGCGCGTGGCTTGCCGTGGAACGTGAGGAAAAGCAGGCGCCAGGAATAGAACGCCGTGAGGAACGCGGCGAAAGTGCCGAGCCAATAGGCGTATTGGCCGACACCGGTGCCAGCGGCCCACGAAGCTTCGAGAATGGTGTCCTTGGAATAATAGCCGGCGAACGGCCAGATGCCGGCCAAAGACAGGCTGCCGATCCACATCAGGATATAGGTCGCCGGGATCAGCGAACGCAGCCCGCCCATCTTGCGCATGTCCTGCTCGCCGGACACTGCGTGGATCACCGAGCCGGCGCAGAGGAACAACAACGCCTTGAAGAAAGCATGCGTCAGCAGGTGGAACATCGCCGCGCCGTAAGCCGAGACGCCGGCAGCGAAGAACATATAACCGAGCTGGCTGCACGTCGAATAAGCGATGACACGCTTGATGTCGTTTTGCGCCATACCGATGGTCGCCGCGAACATCGCCGTCGAGCCGCCGATCACCACGACGATGGCGAGCGCGGTTGGCGAATATTCGAACAGCGGCGACAGCCGCGCCAGCATGAACACGCCGGCGGTGACCATGGTCGCGGCATGGATCAAGGCCGAAACCGGCGTCGGGCCTTCCATCGCGTCCGGCAGCCAGGTGTGCAGGCCGAGCTGCGCCGATTTTCCCATCGCGCCGATGAACAGCAGGATACAGGTGATGGTCAGCGCATCGACCTGGTGGCCGAGAAAGCCGATGGTGTGGTGCGCGGCGTCAGGCGCGCCGGCAAAGACGGTGTCGAATTGCAGCGAACCGAAGATCAAGTAGACCGCGAAGATGCCGAGCGCGAAGCCGAAATCGCCGACGCGGTTGACGACGAACGCCTTGATCGCCGCGGCGTTGGCGGTCGGTCGGTCGTACCAGAAGCCGATCAGCAGATACGAGGCGAGGCCGACGCCTTCCCAGCCAAAGAACAGCTGCACGAAGTTGTCGCTGGTCACCAGCATCAGCATGAAGAAGGTGAACAGCGACAGATACGACATGAAGCGCGGCACCGACTTGTCGTGCGCCATGTAGCCGACGGAATAGATGTGCACCATGGCCGAAACCAAGGTGACCATCGCCACCATCACCGCCGACAGCGTGTCGTAACGCAGCGCCCAGTGGACCTGAAGATCGCCGGCGTTGATCCAGGTCAGCAGCTCGATGGTGCGCGGATGGCCGCCGAACGCGACGCCCCAGAACACGATGGCGCCAAGCACCGCCGCCGCCACGAGCGCCAGACAGGTAACGAGCTGCGCGCCACGGTCGCCGATCCAGCGACCGAAGAAACCGGCGATGAAGGCCGCAATCAGCGGCAGGAAGACGGCGGCGACGTGCATCGAGTCCTCTCAGCCCCTCAACCGATCGATGTCTTCGACCGCGATGGTGCCGCGGTTGCGGAAATAGACCACGAGGATGGCAAGGCCGATCGCCGCTTCGGCCGCCGCCACGGTGAGGACGAACATGGCGAAGATCTGGCCGACGAGATCGTGCAGGAACGACGAAAAGGCGACGAAATTGATGTTCACCGCTAGCAGCATCAGCTCGACCGACATCAGGATGATGATGACGTTCTTGCGGTTCAAAAAGATGCCGAAGATGCCGAGCGTGAACAGAATCGCGGCGACGGTGAGATAATGGCCGAGGCCGATCTGCAACATCAGACGCCCTCCCCCGGCCGCACCTTGACGATTTCGATCGTCTCGTCGCGGCGGCGCCCAACCTGGCGCGCAATGCGCTGGCGGCGGGTATCCGGACGCGCGCGATGGGTCAGCACGATAGCGCCGATCATCGCCACCAGCAGGACCGCGCCCGCGGTCTGGAAGGCGTAGACGTAATGCGTGTAGAGCAGCGCGCCGAGCGCCGCCGTGTTGCTAAGCGCGCTCGGCGTCGGCGCGACCGCGACCTGCGCCGCACCCGGTGCTACCACCCAGGCGCCGAACATCAGGATCAGCTCGGCCAGCAGGATGAGCCCAATCAGCGCGCCGACCGGCAGATATTGCAGGAAGCCCTGGCGCAGCTCGACGAAGTTGATGTCGAGCATCATCACCACGAACAGGAACAGCACCGCGACCGCGCCGACATAGACGATGACCAGGATCATCGCGAGGAACTCGGCGCCCAGCAGCACGAACAGGCCGGCAGCGTTGAAGAACGCCAGGATGAGGAACAGCACCGAATGCACCGGATTGCGCGCCGAGATCACCATCACGCCCGAGGCGATGGCGACGGCGGCGAAAGCGTAGAAGGCAAGTGCCTGGATGATCATGCGCGGCGGTTCAACGGTAAGGCGCGTCGAGCGCGAGGTTGGCGGCGATCTCGGCTTCCCATTGGTCGCCGTTCGCGAGCAGCTTGGCCTTGTCGTAGAACAGCTCTTCGCGCGTCTCCGCGGCAAACTCGAAGTTCGGCCCTTCGACGATCGCATCGACCGGACAGGCCTCCTGGCACAAGCCGCAATAGATGCACTTGGTCATGTCGATGTCGTAACGCGTGGTGCGCCGGCTGCCGTCTTCGCGCGGCTCCGCCTCGATGGTGATGGCGAGCGCCGGACACACCGCCTCGCACAGCTTGCAGGCGATGCAGCGCTCTTCGCCGTTCGGATAGCGCCGCAGCACGTGTTCGCCGCGGAAGCGCGGGCTGAGCGGCCCCTTCTCGTAGGGGTAGTTCACCGTCACTGGGCGCTTGAACATATAGGTCAGCGTCAGCCACAGGCCGGAGACGAGCTCGGTCAGCAGCAGACTGTAGGCATGGCGGTCGAGGCGTCCCATGGCCATCTCCTAAGCCGGAAGCCTGCCGGTGAACACCAGGAACGCCGCGGTGGCGGCGAGCCAGGCCAGCGACAGCGGCAGAAACACTTTCCAGCCAAGTCGCATCAATTGATCGTAGCGGTAGCGCGGCATGGTCGCGCGCACCCAGAGAAAGCAGAACAGAACGAAGGCGATCTTGGCGAAGAACCACGCCGCCGACCATAGATGCGCCAGCACGCCGGTGAAGGGCTGGATGTTGAACGGCGGCAGCCAGCCGCCGAGGAACAGGATGCTGGTCATCGCGCTCATCAGGATCATGTTGGCGTATTCGCCAAGATAGAAGAGCGCGAAGGTCATCGACGAATATTCGACGAAGAAGCCGGCGACCAGCTCGGATTCGCCTTCGGGCAGGTCGAACGGCGAGCGGTTGGTCTCGGCCAGCCCGGAGATGAAGAACACGATGAACATCGGGAACAGGGGCAGGCAGTACCACACCGTCTTCTGCGCTTCGACGATGTCGCTCAGATTGAGCGAACCGACGCACAGCAGCACCGAGACGATGACGAAGCCGATCGAGACTTCATACGACACCATCTGCGCCGCCGAGCGCAGGCCGCCGAGGAAGGCGTAGCGCGAGTTCGACGACCAGCCGGCCATGATGATGCCATAGACGCCGAGCGACGAGATCGCGAAGAGATAGAGGATGCCGACATTGATATTGGCGAGCACAACGCCGGCGTCGAACGGGATTACGGCCCAGGCGACCAGGCTGAGCACGAAGGTGATGATCGGCGCGGCGACGAAGACGACGCGGTTGGCGCCGGCCGGAATCACCGTCTCCTTCATCAACAGCTTGAGACCGTCCGCCAACGGCTGGAACAGGCCAAAGGGGCCGACGACATTGGGGCCTTTGCGCAGTTGCGCTGCCGCCAGCACCTTGCGCTCGGCATAAGTCAGATAGGCGACGGCAAGGAGCAACGGCACGATGATCGCCAGGATCTCGCCGACGGTGATCGCGGCCGGCAGGCCGTAGTTGCGCAGAACGTCAGCCATGCGTGCCGGTCCTCGCCGCGCCGCCGAATTGCGCCGCGCAGTCCGCCATCGTCGCCGAAGCGCGGCTGATCGTATCGGTGCGGTAATAATCGGCAATCGGATAGGCGAACGGTTCGCGCTCGATGCGGCCGTCCTGGCCGAACTTGCCCCAGGCCGCGCGCGGCGCTTCGTCAGGTCGGCCGAAGACGCCGTTGACCTCGGCGAGACGGCGGCGCACGGCGCGCAGATTGTCGTACGGCAGCTTGCGGCCGAGCACTTCGGACAGCGCGCGCACGATCGTCCAGTCGGCGCGCGCCTCGCCCGGCGGGAAGATGGCGCGGCGGCCATGCTGCACGCGGCCCTCGGTGTTGACGTAGGTGCCGTCCTTTTCGGTATAGGCGGCGCCCGGCAGCACGACGTCGGCGCGATGCGCGCCGGCGTCGCCATGATGCCCTTGATAAACGACGAAGGTCTTGCCGAGACGCTTCATGTCGAGCTCATCGGCACCGAGCAGATAGACGAATTCGATATCGCCCTTCTCGCAGCCCGCGAGGATGCCGGCGGTGTCGCGGCCGCCGGACTGCGGCACGAAGCCCAGATCGAGACCGCCGACACGTGCGGCCGCGGTATGCAGCACGTTGAAGCCGTTCCAATCCTCGCGCACCAGACCGGCGCCTTCGGCCAGCGCGCGCGCCAGATGCTGGATCGCCGCGCCGTCGCGGCGCCGCAGCGCGCCCTGCCCCAGCACCAGCATCGGCCGCTTCGCCGCCTTGAGTGCTTCCGCGAACTTGTGCTTGCCGGCGACCAGATCGGCGAGCGTTTCCGGTCCGGCGCCGATCCACTCGACTGGATAGGTCAGGTCGCGCGGCGCGCCGATGCCGGCGACCTTGAACCCGCCTTGCAGCCAGCGCTTGCGCAGCCGCGCGTTGACGATCGGCGCTTCCCAGCGCGGATGCGTGCCGATCAGCAGGCAGACGTCGGCCTCTTCGATTCCGGCGATGGTCGTATTGAAGAGGTAACCGGCACGGCACGACGGATCGAGCGCGGCGCCGTCCTGGCGGCAGTCGAGATGGGGCGAACCCAGCGCCGCCGTCAATTCCTTCAGCGCCAGCATCGATTCACAATCGGCGAGATCGCCGGCGAGCGCGGCGATGCGGCTGCCGGCGACGCCCTTGAGCCGCGCGGATATCGCGGCGAAGGCATCGGCCCACGACGCTTCGACCAGTTTGCCGTCGCGGCGTATATAAGGCGTGTCGAGCCGGCGCTTGGTGAGACCGTCGAGCGCGAAACGCGTCTTATCGGCGATCCATTCCTCGTTGATCGCCTCGTTGAGCCGCGGCAGCACGCGCAGCACCTGGCCGCTGCGCGCGTCGACGCGGATGTTCGAGCCGACGGCGTCGAGCACGTCGACGCTTTCGGTTTTGGTCAGTTCCCACGGCCGCGCGACGAAGGCATAGGGCTTCGCGGTCAGCGCGCCGACCGGGCACAGATCGACGACGTTCGCCGACAGCTCGGACGACAGCGTGCGCTCGATATAGGTGCCGATCTCCATGTCCTCGCCGCGGCCGGTGGCGCCGAGATCCTCGACGCCGGCGATTTCGGTTGCAAAGCGGATGCAGCGCGTGCAGTGGATGCAGCGATTCATCGAGGTGGCGACCAAGGGCCCGAAATTCTTATCTTTCACCGCGCGCTTGTTCTCGATGTAGCGGCCGCGGTCGAAGCCATAGGCCATCGCCTGGTCCTGCAGATCGCACTCGCCGCCCTGATCGCAGATCGGGCAATCGAGCGGATGGTTGATCAGCAGGAACTCCATCACGCCGCGACGCGCCTTCTTGGCCTTCTCGCTGTCGGTTTGGATGACCATGCCGTCGGCGGCAGGCATGGCGCAGGACGCGATCGGCTTCGGCGCCTTTTCCTGCTCGACCAGGCACATGCGGCAATTGCCGGCGATGCTGAGACGCTGATGGAAGCAGAAATGCGCCACCTCGAAGCCCGCCTGCTGGCAGGCTTGCAGCACCGTCGTGCCCGCCGGCACCTCGATCGCCTTGCCGTTGATCGTGAGCTTGGGCATCGCCTACTCCGCCGCCCGCGCCATGTGGGCGCGATAGTCGCGGATGCGGCGTTCCATCTCGGGCCGGAAATGCCGGATCAGCCCCTGCACCGGCCACGCCGCCGCGTCGCCGAGCGCGCAGATCGTGTGGCCTTCGATTTCGAACGAGACCTCCAACAGCATGTCGATCTCGTGCGGCTCGGCCTTGCCTTGCACCATGCGCTCCATCACCCGCCACATCCAGCCGGCGCCTTCGCGGCACGGCGTGCACTGGCCGCAGCTCTCGTGCTTGTAGAACTGCGACAGGCGGGCGATCGCCTTGATGATATCGGTGGATTTGTCCATGACGATGACGGCCGCGGTGCCGAGGCCAGATTTGACGTCGCGCAGCGCGTCGAAATCCATCAACACGGTTTCACAGATCGATTTCGGGATCACCGGCACCGACGAGCCCCCCGGAATGATCGCCAACAGATTGTCCCAGCCGCCGCGCACGCCGCCGGCGTGTTTCTCGATGAGTTCGCGCAACGGAATGCCCATCGCCTCTTCGACGTTGCAGGGCTTCTCGACGTGGCCCGAGATGCAGAACACCTTGGTGCCTTCGTTCTTCGGCCGGCCGATGCCGGCGAACCAGGCGCCGCCGCGGCGCAGGATGGTCGGCACCACGGCGATGGTCTCGACGTTGTTGACCGTCGACGGGCAGCCATAGAGGCCGACGCCGGCCGGAAACGGCGGCTTGAGGCGCGGCTGGCCCTTCTTGCCTTCGAGCGATTCCAGCAGCCCGGTTTCCTCGCCGCAGATATAGGCGCCGGCGCCGCGATGCAGCTTGAGATCGAAATCGTAGCCCGAGCCGCAGGCGTTGCTGCCGACGAGGCCGGCGGCATAGGCTTCGTCGATCGCCGCCTGAAGAACCTGCGCCTCGTTGTAGAACTCGCCGCGGATGTAGATGTAGCAGTGATGCGCGCCCATGCCGACGGCAGCGAGCAAGCAGCCTTCGATCAGCTTGTGCGGATCGTGGCGCATGATGTCGCGATCCTTGCAGGTGCCGGGCTCGCTCTCGTCGGCGTTGACGATGAGATAGGTCGGCCGGTCGCTCTGCTTGGGCATGAACGTCCATTTGAGGCCCGTTGGGAATCCCGCCCCGCCGCGGCCGCGCAGGCCCGAAGCCTTGACCTCGTTGGCGATCCAGTCGCGGCCCTTGGCGACCAGATCCTTGGTGCCGTCCCAGTCGCCGCGCTTGCGCGCGCCCACGGCGCCGTCCAGGCGCCAGTCGAACTGGCCGTACAGGTTCGTGAAGATGCGATCCTTGTCGGCGAGCATCAGCGCTTCGCTCCTGCGAACGACAGATCTTTGAGCGTGGTGGCGCCGCCTTCGGGCGCCGAGGTCTGGCGCTTTTTCACCGAGCCGAACGGCGGCTTCTCGCCACGCGCCAGCGCATCGATCAGCGCCTCAGTCGAGCGGCCGTCGAGATCTTCGTAGAAATCGTCGTTGACCTGGATGATCGGCGCGTTGACGCAGGCGCCGAGGCATTCGACCTCGCGCAGCGTGAACTTGCCGTCGGCCGTGGTCTCGCCGAT
>JBOHLR010000056.1:0-13580 GCA_050729555.1 Allostellaceae bacterium | reverse complement strand
CCGCAAGGAGATGCGCCGCGGCCGCGTCGCCTATGCCCGGCACCGCGGCTAGCGCGTCGCGCGACGCACCGAGCACACCGGCGATGCCGCCGAACCGTTTCAGCAAGGCCTTGGCGAGCGGCTTTGGTATCGCCGCGCGCATTCGCGGCGGTCAGCAGGAATTCGAGCAGCTGGTAATCGGGCAAGGCGTCGGTGCCTGCTTCGAGCAGCCGCGCGCGCAACCGCGCGCGATGGCCGTGGAAATGCGGCTTCGATTTCGGCGGCTCCCCCATCCGGCGCAAGGCTAGCGAAAAGCGCCGGGCGACACCATAAGCGCGCCGAATATCTTACCGCCGCCTGGCAGTCGCGGCGTCTCGTTTGGGCCGACGAACGGCTCTGACCTTGCCGCTCGCTTTTCCGTCGCCGCAGAAGAACTGATCACGGCCGTCAGACTCCAATCCCGCAACGGCGACGCCGGGTGGCATCTCGAGCCCCTCCAAAACCTCGCCGGTTCGCGGGTCGATGCGACGCAACTCGCTTTGCTCGTTCTCCCATGTTCCATGCCAGAGCTCGCCATCGACCCAGGTGACGCCGGTGACGAAGCGATTGGATTCGATGGTGCGTAGAACGGCGCCGGTTTGGGGATCGATCTGATGGATCTTGCGGTTGCGATGCTGTCCCATCCATAGGGTCCCCTCGGCCCACGCGAGTCCCGAGCCGCCACCGGTCGGCGCCGGAATCGTGCTCAGCACGCGACCGGTCTGCGGATCGATCTTCTGGATGCGCTCGTCGGCGAGCTGAAACAGGTATTGGCCATCGAACGCAGTTCCGGCGTGGGCCGGGACGGCGATAGAGCGCTGCGTCTCGCCGCTCGCCGGATCGAAGGCGTTGAGCTTGTCGCCGGAAGCGAACCAGACATACCGGCCGTCGAAGCTCACGCCGGCGACATGCTCGACGCCCGGAAAGGGACCATACTCGCGGATGACTTCGGCTTTTGATCGTTTCATGGCTTGATCCTAGTCGCTCGGCAGCGGCGCGGGGAGTAACAAGGTCGTCGCGAATCCCGGCAGCGGCGGCGTCATCCAACGCCGCGCGCGGGCGCGGCCGAATGACTGCACCTTGCCCGCCACGGCCAGCGCGTCGAGCGCCCGCTGCACGGTGCGCTGGCTGGCGCCCAGCGCCAGCGCCAACGCAGAGCTCGACCAGGACTCGCCGTCGACCAGGAACGCGAGCACCGCCGCATGCTCTTCTTCGACAGGCCGCGCCAGCACGACGACCGCACGCGCATGGTGCGACGCTAGCGCAAATCCGCGTTGCGTCGCGGTCACGCTGGCCAGCTTCCGAAGTTTGGAGCGCAGTCGCCCAATCTCGACCCGCAACCGCGCGCGATGCGATTCATCCGTGAACTTCGCGCCGAACGCTCGGGCAATGAGCACGTCGCGCGGCACATCGCCGGGCCATGCTTCGCCCAGCGCGCGGGCGAGCGCGAAGAGTACGGGACGCGTCGCCAGTGAAACCGCCGTCTGCGTATCGCGCACGGCGTTACGGCAGGCGTCGATGACGAGCGCGTTCGACGCCAACACGGCTTCGACCTCGTCGAGCAATAGAAGGCGTTCCTCGCCGCGCGCGGTCACGCGCGCCGCCGGCGTATTCAAAAGGCGGGATGCGCCTTCGACTTCCGCCGTTAGCGCCGGAATGCCCGCATCATGTGCGGCGCTCTCGGCCTGGGCGAGCGCGGCGCGCGCTGTCTTGATCGTGAGACGCCGGATCGCGATACCCGCAACCACCAGCGCGTGCACGGTGCGCAGCGCGGGCGGCAGGGATCGAAGATCGGGTCCGGCGAGCGCGCGCTCCGCGTCGTCGAGGCGCCCGATCAGCAGCAAGCGTCGGATTTCGAGATACCGCGCATGCGCAGCGTTGACGCGGTCGCCGTGCGCGTCGAGCGTCGTCCGCGCCGCGTCGAGCGCCTTTGTCGACCAATCCAGGTCGCGCGCGGCCAGCGCAATCTCTGCTTCCGCCACGATGCATCGGGCTCGAGACACCGCCTCTTTCGCGCCGAAAGCGCGCGCGGCACGTCGCAGGAGATCCTTCGCGCGCACGAAGTCGCCGAGCTGCGCCATCGCGATGCCGCGCAGCCCCAGGGCCGGTGGATCGTCGCGTAGGGCAACGCGGTTCAGCGCGCTGAGGGGATCACCCGCCGCCAGCGCGTGCGCCGCGGCCGTGATTAGTGAGTCCATCGGAATCCCGCCACACTTGTAACTCTCATCGTTCGAAGCCCGGGCGCTAAGTCTAGCCCACGACCAAACCTTTCGCAGGAGTAGGCACAATGACGAAGCACCAGACCGGAACACGCGAAGAATGGCTCAAGGCGCGAGTTGAGCTGCTCAAGGCGGAGAAGGAGCTGACGCAGCGCGGCGACGAGCTGGCCAGGCAGCGGCAGGCGCTGCCGTGGGTCCGGATCGACAAGGCCTATCGCTTCGAGACCGACGCGGGCAGCGCCTCGCTGGCGGAACTCTTCCAAGGCCGCTCGCAGCTTCTCGTCTACCACTTCATGTTCGGTCCCGATTACACGGCGGGCTGCGCGTCCTGTTCGGCGATAGCGGACGGTTTCAACGGTTTCGCCGTCCACCTGGCCAACCATGACGTGATGCTCCGGGCGGTGTCGCGGGCGCCGCTCGCCAAGTTGCAGGCATACAAACGGCGCATGGGCTGGACGTTTCCCTGGGCGTCTTCGGTCGGCGGCGATTTCAACCACGACTTCCACGTTTCGATCACCGAAGAGCAACAGCGCGATGGCAGCTTCGAATACAACTACGCGCGGGGGACTCACGCGATGGATGCGAAAACGGTTCCGCCGATCGTCGCGCAGAACGCGGCCATGGCCGGTGCCGACCCGGTCGCGTATGTGCGCGAGCGGCCCGGCATGAGCGCGTTCGTGCTCGAGGACGGTGCCGTCTACCACGCCTATTCGACCTATGCGCGTGGACTTGACGGCCTCTGGGGCATGTACCAGTGGCTCGACCGCGCCCCCAAGGGGCGCAACGAGCAGGGCTTCTGGTTGCGTCACCACGACAAGTACGACAAGCGTTGAGGACGCCAATCATGCCGAACCAAATCGTCGCGAACGCGGAAAGGCCCGAGAGGATTGCCGCTGGTTCGAACTTGGCAAGCTGGTTGGGTCTTGCGACCGCACCGACCTTTGCGCTCATGGCACTTCTGACGTGGCTTCATGGCGGCGACATGTCCGATATGCTCTGCGCGACGGTGCGCGACTCTTCGCCGTTGGGCGGGATGGTTCCGATGTACTTGCTGATGAGCGCCTTCCATCTAACGCCATGGCTGAAGCTCATTGCCAACCGTCGCGGCGATGCGCCCGATCGTCGATGCGGTGTTCGCCCGCTCTCCCGAACCGCCTAGATCATGCGGACGGAGCCGATGTGGGGCCGTCAGGCTTGCCCATAGGCCTGGCGACCCACATTGCTCGGTCAAACAATCATAATCCAGTTTGCCCACTCAAACCGGCGATTCGCTGGGGTTGCACGGGCTTGCGCCAGGAGCCAAGCCGGGCCATCCTTTCATAACTTTAATCAGCACGCTGTGCTCGTCGGTGTGCCACCAAGGGGAGGGAAGGTTATGAAATCATTCCGTAAATCCACGCCGACGCGGCGCAAGATTCTCGCGGCCGGCGGTGCGTTGGCGGCGACCGCGGCACTGCCGCGGATCAGCTTCGCCGAAGACCGGCCGGCGATGGGAACATGGCCGGAAGGTTCGTCGGGCTCGTCGGTCTTCATCGGGATCACGGTGCCGCGCACCGGCACCTATGCCGCGCAGGGCGAGGACGAACTCAAGGGCTATCAGCTCGCCGTCGAGCACATCAACAGCGGCCATCCGCTGATCAAGGCGATGTCGCCGAAGACGAAGAAGGGCGTGCTCGGCAAGGAAGTGAAGTACGGCGTCGCGGATTCCGCGGCCAATCCGAACACCGCGGTGCAGGAGCAATCGCGCTTCATCAGCGAGAACAAGGCCGTGCTGATCACCGGCTCGACGTCGAGCGCGGTGGCGGTGGCGCTCAATCACCTCGCGCAGCGCGAAAAGGTGCTCTACGTCGCCGGCATCTCCGGCTCGAACGACACTACCGGCAAGGACTGCGTGCGCTACGGCTTCCGCCAGGACTTCTATGGCCAGACAGCCGCCGCGGCGATCGGTCCGGTGTTGCTCAAGGTCTTCGGCAAAAACCGCAAGTCCGCGTTCATGACGCCGGACTACACCTACGGTCATACCGTCACCAAGTCGGTCAACGACTACCTGACGGCCAACGGCGGTTGGACGATGGTGACGAACCAGGTGTCGCCGCTCGGTTCGCCGGACTACAGCGCCTATTTGACGAACATCGCCAATTCCGGCGCCGAGGTCCTGCTCAACGTCAACTGGGGCCACGACGCGGTGCTGTCGACGCAGCAAGCGAAGCAGTTCGGCATCCTTAACAAGATGAAGCTGGTGATTCCGTACCAGACGCCGTTCCTTGCCAAGGAAGTCGGCGCCGAAACGACGCAGGGCGTCTACGCCGCCACCGACTTTTGGTGGACGCTCGAGGACAAGTTCCCGCTGGCGAAGATGTTCGTCGAGGCGTTCCAGAAGAAATACGGCTACCGGCCGGAGTGGGGCGCGGAGAACGGCTATATGGAGTTCGCCATGTGGGCCGACGCCGTCGAGTACGCCGGCACCTTCTATCCGCCCGACGTGATCAAGTCGTATGAGGCCGGCCGCAAGATCAACTCGATCGTCGGCGAAGTCTATTGGCGCGCGGCCGATCACCAGCTGGTCCGGCCGGTCATCATCGTCCGCGGCAAGACGCCGAAGGAGATGAAGAACCCCGAGGACTTCTGGCAAGTCACCCAGATCGTCCCTGGCTTGCCTCTCATGCAAGCGCCGGACGCGTTCGGTTGCCAGCTCGGGTCCTACACCTGAGCCAGTGGGGCGTTTGGCATCGCGGGCGGCGCACGCCGCCCGCGGCGCCGGACGCGCGGTCGTTCCCGGCCGCTTTCGCGTGAGAGTTCGTACCGGCGGCGGCTATGGTCACTTGGCCTAACTTCGTCTCGCAGCTGTTCAACGGTCTGGCTCTGGGGGCGCTGCTCGCGCTCATCAGCTCGGGCCTGACGATCATTTATGGCACGCTCGGTGTGCTGAACCTGGCGCATGGCGCCATGTTCATGCTCGGTGGCTATGCCGGCTACGTTGCCTACGAGGCGACCGGTTCGTTCACCATCGCGGTCGTCGCCGGGTCGCTGTTCCTGGTCGTCGTCGGCGTGCTGATGGAGCGGGTGATCATCCGCTATTTCTACAGCCGGCCGGCGGAAGACCAGATTCTCGTCACCTTCGGTATCGGCATTTGCCTCGTCGAGGCCATCCGCCTGTTCTTCGGCAGCCTGTCCAAGACCGTGCCGCCGCCCGACTGGGCCGCCGGCATCACCTCGCTTGGATTCATGTTCTACCCGACCTACCGGCTGGTCGTCGTCGGCATCATCGCCGTGGCGTTGCTGGCGCTGTTCCTGGTGCTATTCCGCACGCGGATCGGCCTGATCGTGCGCGCCGGCATCGAGGATTCGGCGATGGTCGATGCGCTCGGTATCGACGTCGACCGCGTCTTCATGATCGTATTCGGCATCGGCGCGATGGCGGCCGGCTTCGCCGGCATCGTCAATGCGCCGGTGGTTTCGCTGACGCCCGACATGGGCGACGCGATCCTGGTGGAAACCTTTGTCGTCGTCGTCATCGGCGGCGTCGGCTCGTTCACCGGCGCGATCTTGGGCGGGTTGATCTCCGGCGAAATCCTCAGCCTGACCTCGATGGTGGATCCGGCCTATTCCGGCGTCATGCTGTTCGCGGTGATGACGCTCGTTCTGATGCTCCGGCCGCAGGGGTTGCTCGGCACAAGGGGGCGGACATGAGAGGCAGGCGCTGATGTTCGGTCGCCGCTCTTTGTTGGTCGAAGTTCTGACCGCGCTCGGTCTGGTCGCCGCGCCGTTCGTGCTGGGGCCGCTCGGGTTCGCGCCGGGCACGGCCAATCAGATCCTGGTCTGGGGCCTGTTCGGCATCGGCTTCGATCTGCTGTTCGGCTACACCGGCCTGCTGTCGTTCGGCCAGTCGGCGTTCTACGGCACCGGCGGTTTCGTCGCCGCCTATCTCCTGACCCGCGCCGGCATGTCCAACGTCGTGCTGGCGCTGGTGATCGGCATGATCGCCGCCACCATCGCCGGCTATGGCGTGGGCCTGATCGCACTGCGGCGAACCGGCATCTATTTCGCCATGATCACGGTGGCAATCGCCGAGACGTTCTACTTTCTCGAGAACTCGCCGTTGTCGGCCTGGACCGGCGGCGAGAACGGATTGCCCGGCGTGCCGACGCCGCACTTTGCGCTGTTCGGCTTCGATTACCGGGTCAGCAACGATTGGTCGATGTATGGGTTTCTCGCGGTTTGCTATTTCGTCGGCATCGTCATCGCGCTGCGCATCGTGCGCTCGCCGGTCGGCGCGATCCTCCACGCCATCCGCGAAAACCCCCTGCGCGCGGCAGCCGTCGGCCACAATGTCCACGGCTACAAGCTGACCGCCTTCGTCATCGCCGCGGCCTATGCCGGCTTTGCCGGCGGCCTGCTGGGCGTGTTGCAGGCGTTCATGCCGCCCGAGGCCTTCAGCTTCGACACGTCGGGTCAGCTCATCATGCAGACGGTGATCGGCGGGGCTGGCACGTTGTTCGGTCCGCTCGTTGGCGCGGCCGTGTGGCTCTCGTTGCGCGATTTCCTTCAGCAGTCGCTCAATCTCGGTGCGGCGTGGAAGCTGGTGCTCGGCCTGATCTTCGTCTTGCTGGTGTGCTTCCTGCGGCGCGGTCTGATCGGCGGCCTACGCGATGCCGTCGGCTGGCTTGTCACGCGCCGCGGTGCTGCCGAGGGCGAAACCGCAATGCCGACGTCAGCGACCGGCGCCGTTGTCGCCACCGTGGGTCCGTAGCGCCGGCGCGACGAAACGCCGTTTTCGGGACCGGTGCTCGAAGCGCGCGGCGTCACCAAATCGTTCGGCGGCCTGGTCGCCAACCGCGACATCCAGTTCTCGGTCAACCAGGGCGAGTTGCGCGGCGTCATCGGACCGAACGGCGCCGGCAAGAGCACGTTCTTCAAGATGCTGACCGGCGAACTGCCGCCGACGTCGGGACACATCATCTTTCACGGCCGCGACATCACCGGCCTGGACATCGCATCGGTCTGCCAGCTCGGCCTGACAAAAAGCTATCAGGTCAATCAGCTGTTCAATCGGCTGACCGTGCGCGCCAATGTCATGATCGCGGCCCTGGCCGAGCGCCGCGGCCGCTTCTCGCTCGATTTCCTGCGGCGGATCGAGCGCGTGCCCGGCCTCGACGCGCAGGTCGAAGGCACGCTGGCGCTGGTCGGCCTGGCGGCGCGGGCCGACGTGCCGGTCTCCGATCTGGCTTACGGCGAGAAGCGGCGGCTCGAAATCGGCCTCGCGCTGGCGTCGTCGCCGTCGCTGCTGCTGCTCGACGAGCCGCTCGCCGGCATGAGCCCGCGCGAACGCGCCGAGACGGTGACGCTGCTGAAAAATATCCGCCGCGGCCGGACGCTGGTGGTCGTCGACCACGACATGGATGCGATCTTCGAGCTTGCCGAGCGCATCACCGTCTTGCACGAGGGCGCGGTGCTGGCGGAAGGTACGCCGGCCGAAATTCAACGCAACAGCTTCGTCCAGGAAGCCTATCTCGGCGGCGTGGCGGCATGAGCGCGCTGCTCGAAGTCGAGAAACTCAACAGCTATTACGGGGACAGCCACATCCTGTTCGACATTTCGCTTGAAGTCGCCAAGAACGAAGTGGTCGCGCTGCTCGGCCGCAACGGCGCCGGCAAAAGCACGACGCTCAAAAGCCTGATCGGCATGGTGCGCCCGCGCGCCGGCCGCATCGTCTTCGACGGCGTGCCGATCCACGGCCTGAAGTCGCACGCCATCGCGGCGCACGGACTGCAACTGGTGCCGGAGGAACGCCGCATCTTCGGCACGCTGTCGGTCGAGGAAAATCTCATCCTCGCGGGCATGACGGCGAAATCGCGCTGGCCGCTCGACCGCATCTGGGAGGTCTTTCCCCGGTTGCGCGAGCGTCGCCGCAGCCGCGGCACCGACCTGTCCGGCGGCGAGCAGCAGATGCTGGCGATCGCCCGTGCCTTGGTGCGCGATCCCAAGATCATCCTGCTCGACGAGCCGTTCGAGGGGCTGGCGCCAATCATCGTGCGCGATCTGCTGGCGACCTGCCGCACCCTGGCCGAAGCCGGGCAGACGCTGGTGATCGTCGAGCAGAACGTCACCGCCGCGATGACGCTCGCCGATCGCGTCTACATCGTCAATAACGGCCACATAGTCGAGGCGATGAGCGCGCAGGCGGTGCGCGACCATCCGGAAGTGCTGCACCGCCATCTCGGGGTTTAGGGCAGGCTCGCTGGCGTGATGCCGGGATTGGCCGGCGGTCGTTCACTCTTTGGCAACCATGCGCTGTCTAGGCTCGTCGCATGCTCCAACTCGAATCGCTTATGTTGCGGCGGTTCTACGCGGACTGGGAGACCCGGCGACGCGGCCGCGAATTTCCCGTACGCCGAGATTTCGATCCGTGCGATCTCGCCTATGCGCTCGGTTACGTCTCGCTGATGGATGTGCTGCGCGATCCCTTGCGGTTCCGCCTTCGCCTGCAGGGCACCGGCATCGCCGAGCGGACCGGCGCCGACATGACCGGCAAATTCGTCGACCAGATGAAGGATCGCCGCCACCGCGACATGGCAACCGAGCATTTCAGCGAAACGGTCGAGACGCGCCGGCCGGTGGTGAAGATCCGGCGTCCCTACGTCACTGACGTGCGGGTCTGGAACTGTGAAATCCTCGTCGTGCCGCTGGCGAACGCGAGCGCGGATATCGACATGCTGATGAGTTGCATCGCTTGGGACGAGGTCCGCTCGTCGGAGCGCGCGTCGGCCCCGCAGGCGGGCGCCAACCTCGACCGCCGCGCCTGAGCCGCGCGCGGCGATCGTCTTCAGAGGAACTGTGGATGCGCCCAGTTGCAGGCGACGCCGGCGTTGGCGTGTTCGTCCTCGTGGAGCGAGGGAAAGTTGAAGTATTCATCGACCGTACGCCATTGGCGCGCATCGGCGTCGTAAACGTAAAACTGGACCGTGAGATCGCCGCGGCGGGCGGCTTCGCAGTCGCTGTCGGCGATCGCCCACAGCAGGATGCCGCTGCCCTTGCATAATTGCTGTCTGAAGGTGACGTATTTAGTGCCGGTGTCGTCGAGAATGTGCACGCTGTCGAGATCGAGACAGACGTCACTGCTGCCCCACCAGCGCTCCGCGTGCGCCGCCGACGGCAGGCCAATGGCGACCAGCGCCACAACCCACGGCAAATACGCTTGTCACTGAAAGCCAAGACCGCATCGCTTCCCCCGTCGCGATGAGTATCGACCTGAACTTTATGACACGTACGGCGGCTTGTGCCAGCCCTTGGGCGAGAGCGTGAAGATTTCGCAGCCGGTGGATGTCACGCCGACCGTGTGCTCGAACTGTGCCGACAGCGATTTGTCCTTGGTCACCGCGGTCCAGCCGTCGTTCAGGATCTTCACCTCATAGCGGCCGGCGTTGATCATTGGCTCGACGGTGAAGAACATGCCTTCGCGCAGCGCCAGGCCTTCGCCCGGCCGGCCGAAATGCAGGATCGACGGCGCGTCGTGGAAAATCCGGCCGACGCCGTGGCCGCAGAAATCGCGCACCACCGAGAAGCGGAAGGATTCGGCGTAGGACTGGATCGCGTGACCGATATCGCCCAGCGTCGTGCCGGGCTTCACCACGGCAATGCCGCGCATCATCGCTTCGTAGGTGACGTCGATCAGCTTCGCCGCCTTGACGCTGATCTTGTCGCCGACCAGGAACATGCGGCTGGTGTCGCCGTACCAGCCGTCGACAATCGGCGTCACGTCGATGTTGAGGATGTCGCCGTCCTCGAGCACGCGGTCGCCGGGAATGCCGTGGCAGACGACGTGGTTGACCGATGTGCAGATCGAGCGCGGAAACTCGCGGTAGCCGAGCGGTCCCGATTTCGCGCCGCGGTCGCGCGTGAAAGTCTCGCAGAGTTGGTCCAGTTCGCCGGTGGTCACGCCCGGTTTGACATAGGGCGTGATGTAATCGAGAAGTTCCGCCGCCAGCCGTCCGGCCTTGCGCATCCCGGCGAAATCGTCCGGTCCGTGCAGGCGGATACGGCGCTCGCCGGGCTCGCGATCGCGCAGGGCAGGGGACAGCTGATCGTTCATCACGCCGCAATAGGTAGTCGCTTTGCGACCTGCTCGCAAGGCGATGGCGCCGCCGGTATCATCGGCCGATGACCGCGATGCGCGGCTTCGGCCGCGGAATTTCCAGCGCGCTCGGCGCGGCGGCGCTGTTCGGCGCGAGCACGCCGCTGGCCAAAGCCTTGCTCGGCGCCGTCAGCCCCTGGCTGCTCGCCGGCCTGCTTTATCTCGCCTCCGGCATCGGCCTGACGGTGGTTTTGGGCTGGCAGCGGTGGCGCGGCACCGCGCAAGGCGCGCCGCTGCGCGCCGCCGATCTGCCGTGGCTCATCGCGACGATTTTTGCCGGCGGCGTCTGCGGCCCCGTGCTGCTGATGCTCGGCCTCGCCGAAACCCCGGCGGCGACGGCCGCCCTGTTGCTCAATCTCGAAAGTATTTTCGCGCTGGCGATCGCCTGGCTGGTCTTCCACGAGTTCGTCGATATGCGGATCGGTATCGGCGCGGCGGCGGTTGTCGCCGGCGGCGCGGTGTTGTCGTGGAACGGTCATGCCGGCTTCGCCTGGGGCAATTTGTGGGTCGTCGCCGCGTGCTTCGCGTGGTCGATCGACGACAATCTGACGCGCAAGATTTCGGGCGTCGATCCGGTCCGGCTGACCGCGATCAAGGGCTTGGTGGCCGGCGCGGTCAACGTCGGCTTCGCGCTGTCGATAGACCACAATTTGCCGACGCCGGCGGCGATCGCCAGCGCGGGCGTTGTCGGATTTTTCGGCTACGGCGTGAGCTTGTGCCTGTTCGTCGTCGCGCTGCGCGAACTCGGCGCGGCGCGCACCATGGCTTATTTCTCGGTTGCGCCGTTCGTCGGCGCGGCGGTGGCGATCGGCGGCTTTGGCGAACCGATAACCGCCACGTTCCTCGTCGCCGCCGCGCTGATGGCAATCGGTGTCGTGCTGCATCTCACCGAACGGCACCAACACGAGCATGTGCACGAGCCGATGGAGCACGAGCACTGGCATTGGCACGACGAACATCATCAACATGCGCACGCGCCGGACGATCCGCCGGGCGAGCCGCACAGCCATCGTCACGCCCATGCGCGGCTGGTGCACAGCCATCCGCATTACCCCGACATCCATCACCGGCATCGCCACGGATGAACCGGAGCCGATTGCCCCGCTGCGCGATTGGCGCTAAGGGAAGCGCATGAGCGACACCGCCGCGCCGGGCAAGATCTACACCGCCTGCGTTCTCGTCATCGGCAACGAAATCCTGTCCGGCCGCACCCAGGACACCAACCTCGCCTACATCGCGCAGGGCTTGGCGCAGGTCGGCGTCGCGCTCAAAGAAGCGCGCGTCATCCCCGACGTCTGCGACACCATCGCCGCGACGGTGAACGAGCTGCGCGCCAAGTACGATTACGTGTTCACGACGGGCGGCATCGGCCCGACGCACGACGACATCACCGCCGCGTGCGTCGCCAAGGCGTTCGGCGTGAAGAACGTGCTCAATCGCGAAGCGCTCGCCATCTTCCAGGCGGTGTTCAAGCCCGAGGATCTGAACGAGGCGCGCTTGCGCATGTGCCACGCGCCCGAAGGGGCGGAGCTCATTCTCAATCCGGTGTCGCGCGCGCCGGGCTTCCGCAAGGACAACGTCTACGTCATGGCCGGCATCCCGCGCGTGATGCAGGCGATGTTCGACAGCGTCAAACCGACCCTCAAGGGCGGGCCGCCGGTGCTGTCGCGGACGGTCGGCTGCGATCTGCCGGAAGGGACGGTCGCGCAAGGATTGGCCGCCATCCAGGATCGCTATCGCGATCTCGATATCGGCTCCTATCCGGCGTTCCGGCGCGGCGGCGGCTTTTGGGTGAGCCTCGTGTTGCGCGGCCGCGATACGGTCCGGCTCGAGCAGGCGGCCGGCGAGGTGGCGGCGATGGTCAAGGGCTTAGGCGGCAATCCCGCGCTCGAATAGGCCCGATTCGGGCTGTTAGGATGCCTCGGCCGAGGCTGTGCCCGCGTGGCGGAACGGTAGACGCAACGGACTTAAAATCCGTGCCGGGAAACCGGAGTGCTGGTTCAAATCCAGCCGCGGGCACCATGCCGATGGGGCGGTCCTCCGCCGCCAAGTCACCTGAGGATAACTCAATAACTAACTGATTTTATATCTTTTATAGTGCATGGCCGCGCGCGCATCGGGCTCTGACCAGAGAGCTATGGAAATAGTGCGGCGGCTCAGCTACTTGTAATGAAACACACGCCGGGCCTGATCAGGTGCCTGGGGACCGTCGGGCCGCCGGCAAAATGCCGAATTTTCCAGAATGTATAAGCATTTAGCTGGTTTCTCTGGCTCGACCCACAGGGCGGTACAAGGATTTTGCGGGCGCTACGTCCGCGTCGGAGGGCATGAATGACCACACGAAGCAAAGCCGCGCCCAAGAAGAAACCGGTGGCAAAGAAGGCCGCGCCGCCGCCGAAGAAGGTTGCTGCGTTGAAGAGGCCGGCGACGCCATTGCCGCTGCTGCCACGCCCGGGCATGCCGATGCGGCCGCTGCCGGGTCAGCTCGCCCGGCCGATCGGTCCGGCCGCCCCGCTTGGCGCCAGGCCGGCGGCTAAACCGGCGGCCAAGCCGGCCGTCGCGCGTCCGGGCGAAAGCCCCGCGCGCCAGGCCCTGGCGCAGCAAGCCGAGGAGCGGCGCAAGGCCGCGACCCGCAAGCTCTTTGCCCGCCTGCGCTCGCTCGAGGCGATCATCGGCGCCGATCTACGCAAGCGCGGCAGCCTGCTGCTGTCGCAGGCCGTCGATCAATGGTACGCCGAGGCGATCAGCGCCACCGCGACCGACGTCAGCATTACCAACGCCGCGCGGGCGGTCATTTCCCACATCTGATCGAGCGCGCTTCGGCACGAGATCGGCTTCCTTCGCCCGTCATTGCGAGGAGGCCAACGGCCGACGCGGCAATCCAGGAGACTGATACCCTGGATCGCCACGGCCGCTTCGCGGCCTCGCGACGACACGGAAAATTTTCGGCGCGTGCTTAGCGCGCGGCGGTGTGCTCTTCGGTGCGGAACAGCGCCAGGCCGCGCAGCAGATCGACCGCGCGCACGAACTGATAATCGCTGTCGGTGGCGATCAGGTTGGGCTCGAGCGCGGCATTGGCCGGCAACGGCAACGGCTTCGCGCCGGGCGGCAGGCTGGCGCCGGGTGCCGTGGCGGGCTTCGCCGGCGACTTATTGTTGTCGTTGGCGGGCTTTGCCGGCGCCGTCGCGGCCTCGGACACGCCGCCGCCGTCG
>JBOHLR010000055.1:0-13584 GCA_050729555.1 Allostellaceae bacterium | reverse complement strand
TGTGCGCCAGGCGCAACAGGTCGGTGATCGGAATGCCGGCGACCGTGTAGATCGTGTCGACGCTGTTGAGTTTGAGGCCGTCCACCACCAGGTGAAAGCCGTCGGTGATCGCTGCTGCTGCGTCCATTTCCATCGCCCTTGTGAATTTTCCCGTGTCAGCCCGAAGCGGCCCTGCGAGCCACGCGTCCGAGCCAGTCCCCCGTCTTCAATAGAGCGTCTTTGAATACCTCAAGCCTTTGATCGTCAACCCTTGTCGCGCGTACCGGTTGCACGCCATGCCGATTATTCCGGCTTGGCGCGTGCTGCGACGCATCGCCGCGGAGCGGTGTTGGTAAAGCGACCGTGTCGTGATGACCAAGGTTGTGGTTCTTCAAAAGCTCTAAAGCGGACGTATCCCAGCTCGCGGGACGGCGCGTTTATAGGACGGTCCCAGGGCCGCCGCCTAGCAAAATTCCGTCGCGGGTGTCCGTGTTGCGTGGCGATTCCGCGAAGCGAAGGCCGGCTGGCGACGGCAGGTCACGGATCCATCTGAGTCTGACTGACACCACCGCCGGCTAACGCCCCAACGAATGATTCGGGCGTGGCAGCCCTGTTGTCCTGACGCTTAAATGACCGTTTTGTTAGGGTCATGGTATTTAAATACCATGACCTGAATTCAGTGAAAATACTGGGCTACCACGGGCTCAAAAACCGCAGCCAGCCAGCCGTACGCAAGGCTCGCCGCGACAAACCAATTGACTTTAGTTAGCCCGACATAACTAAATAGTGCACAGGTATGCCACGGCGGGTGCCGGGGCGGACCAAGGAAACTGGCGATAACCTGGGGAGGAAGATCGAATGTCACAAGCTTCATCGTCGTTTACGTCGACACGATGGACCCAGCTCATTCTGGGCATCATCTGCATGTCGGCCGTGGCGAACCTGCAATACGCCTGGACACTGTTCGTCGTGCCCATCACCACGCAGTTCGGCTGGAGCAAGGCCGAAATCCAGGTCGCTTTCACGATCTTCATTCTTTGCGAAACCTGGCTGGTGCCCATTGAGGGCGCCATCGTCGACCGGATCGGTCCGAAGTGGATGATCCTGGCTGGCGGTATCGGCACCTTCCTCGCCTGGCTCATCGACTCCCAAGCAACCCAGCTTTGGCAGTTCTATGTCGGCGGTGGCTTGGCCGGCTTCGCCGGCGGCGCGGTTTACGGAACTTCGGTGGGCAACGCCCTCAAATGGTTCCCCGACAAGCGCGGCCTGTGCGGCGGGTTGACTGCGGCGGGCTTCGGCGCCGGCGTGGCGATAACCGTCGCGCCCATCCGAGCGATGATCGTGTCGAGCGGCTATGCGCATACCTTCCTGGTGTTCGCGATCATCCTGGGCGGCATCGTCGTCATCTGCTCGCAGTTCATGCGCGCTCCGCGCGCGGAAGAAATGCCGCCGATGGACAAGATCAAGACGCGGCAAGGCGGCGAAGATCTGCCGCCGTCACGTGCGCTCAAGTCGCCGATCTTCTGGTGCATGTACGCCATGTTCTTCCTGGTCGCGGCGGGCGGCCTCATGTCGGCGGCGCAGTTGTCGCCGATCGCACATGAGCGCGGCATTGCCAATACCACCGTGACGTTCCTGGGCATCACCGGTCCGGCGATCGTGATCGCTCTTAGCGCGCACAGCATCACGAACGGTGCGGGTCGGCCGATCAACGGTTGGATTTCCGACCATATCGGCCGCGCCAACATGATGTGCATCGCGTTCGCCATCGAAGCGGTCGCCCTCGCGGCGTTCGGCTTCTTCGGCAACACGCCGATCATGTTCATCATTACCGACGCGCTTGTGTTCCTGTTCTGGGGCGACATCTTCAGCCTGTTCGCCGCGACGGTGGGTGACGCCTTCGGCCGCAAGTATGTGACGGTCAACTACGGCCTCATGTACACGGCGAAGGGTGTGGCCTCGCTGTTCGTGCCGCTCGGCAACGTGTTGACCCATGCCACCGGAAGCTGGCACGCGGTCTACACCGTCGGTTGCGCGATGAACGTCCTGGCCGTGTTGCTGGGCTTCTTCGTCCTGCGTCCGGCGATCAACGCCCGCCTGCGGCCCGCCAGCGAAGTTGCGCCGAGCGGTGCAGCGGGTGCACGAGCGAGCCGCTAACCGCGGTCTCGTCGAACGAGAAACGGAGGAGGGAAACGGCATTCGCAGACGATGACACGGTGAGAGAACTAGGCCGCTGGCCGCGGCCGACCCCCTTGTTCTCGCCGGGTCATCGAAAAGGATCCCGCTCCTTCCTCCGTCCCGTTCTCCGGCCAATCTTTCGGAAACGGTCCAGCGGCAGGCGGAAGTAGGACATTCGGATGGCCGGTTCGCTTCAATCGCTGATCCTCGTGGGTTTGATTTCAGCCGGAGGGCTTGCCCTCCGGCTGATTTCGCTTTTGGGGCCGGCGTCGGTCGCTTGGGCGATTACCGTCGCGGTCGGCATCGGTACCTTCGCCATCGCCTCGATCCTGCTCGGAGTCGGCATCGCGGTCGCGATGCTGGGCATGCTCTGACGGCCGATACGGCGCGCCGGTTGGCCGATCTGAACGCGCCCGGAACTTTGGCGTTCGCTCAGTCCGCCGCGGACGATGACTCTGCCGCGTCCGCCGTCGTTCGCACCCGGAACTGGATCAGCGTGTCGCGCTTGCGTTCCTGGCGGACCAGATGCGCGCGCACACGCAGCAAGTCGCGGCGCGCGACCAGACCGACGACGACATCGTCCACGCGCCGGAGGACCGGCGCCCGCCCGACTTCGGCGGCGGCCATGCGGTCGGCGAGCTCGCCGACCAGCTCATCTTCGTAGCCGGTGACCAGCTCGCGCTCCGCGATCAGGTCGCGCAGCGTATGGCCGGCCGGCCAGCCCGCCATGGTCCAGCGCAGCGCGTCGGAACGCGCCACCATGCCGACCAGCCGGCCGTCGGTGTCGACCACCGGATAGCTCTTATGGCGCGACGCCGCTTCCGGCCCGGTGAAGAACGTGATCGCGTCGCCGACCGGCATGTCGGCGGCGAGCGTGTCGATCGGCATCGCCATGATGTCGGCGACGCGCATGGTCTCGAACGGATCGACGATGTATTCGCGCATCACGTGATGCCCTCGGCGCGCCACCTTTTCGGTCAGGATCGAGCGCCGCAACAGCAGCACGGTCGTCGCGTGGGCCGCGATGCACGCGACCGACAACGGCAACAGCGCGCCGACGTTGTGCGTCAGCTCGAGCGCGAAAACGATGGCGGTCAGCGGCGAACGCATCGTGCCGCCCATGATCGCCGCCATGCCGAGCAGCGCCCATAGATTGACGTCGCCGACCGGTATGACGCTGCCGAATACGGCGCCGAGCGCGCCGCCCATGATCAGCAACGGCGCCAGCACGCCGCCGCTGGTGCCGGAGCCGAGCGCTACCGACCAGATGACGGCCTTGACGACCAACAGGCGCAGCGCGCCGACGTTGCTGACATTGCCGTGTAGAAGCGCGGCGATATTGTCGTAGCCGACGCCGAGAGCGTGCGGCTCGATCAGCCCGCCGAGCCCGACGACCACGCCGCCCAGCATCGGCCACCACATCCAATGGATCGGCAGCCGTTGGAAAAAGTCTTCGCTGGCATAAACCATCTGGGTGAGCAGGCCCGACGCCAGACCTGCGATGATGCCCAGCACAACCGCCAGCAATAGGCCGAGCGCCGGCAAGGGATGGCTTGCCGCCATCGGGAACAGCGCGCCGGCGCCGAGGAGCAACGGGCGCCAGGCTTCGGCGACGATCGATGCAACAGCGACCGGAATGAAGCTACGCGGCTTCCACTCGAACAGCAGCAATTCGACGGCCAACAGCATCGCCGCGACTGGCGTGCCGAACGTCGCGCTCATTCCGGCGGCGGCGCCCGCCACCAACAGCGTCTTGCGTTCGGCATTCGACAGCGAGAAGAACTGGCCGAACAGCGAGCCGAAGGCGCCGCCGGTCATGATGATCGGACCTTCGGCGCCGAACGGGCCGCCGGTGCCGATCGAGATGGCGGACGACAGCGGCTTGATCACTGCGACCTTCGCTTCGATGCGGCTGCCGCCGATGAGGATCGCTTCCATCGCTTCGGGAATGCCGTGACCGCGGATTTTTTCCGAGCCGAAACGCGCCATCAGGCCGACGACGAAACAGCCCGCAACCGGAATCAACACGGAGATCGGGCCCAGCACGGTGTCGGAGATGATCACCGGCGCGTCGGTGAACTTGCCGTGATAGGCAAGGTTGGTCGCCAGATAGATCAGGTGCAGCAAGGCCCAGGCAGCGAGAGCGCCGACGGTGCCGACGACCAGCGCCATCGCCACGAGGATCAGCAATCGGCGGTCGGTGGTGAAATCGCGCAGCCGATCGGCGGCGCTGTGGGCGGCGTTATGAACGTGCGCCGGGCGATCCGGCGGAGTGTGATTTTGCATCGGCGAGATGATTTGGGTGAGGATGGTTGCGGGGATGTTCGGGTTTATATCGCGGTGCGATATATCACAACCGGGCATCGTCGCGACTGCGGATAGATGTCGCGCCCCGTGGTTAACCGGTTGGACAGATCGCCGTGTCGTCGGCGCCAGCCGATCATGTCGTCGGTTTCTCCGGTTTAACGCGTGTGCTCCAACGCATGTCGGCCTGACGGCCCATCGCGATTTTTTCGTATGCATTGGTGATCGTGCGGCTCGAGTCGCGCGCCGGTATCGCGGCGCCACTGCGACCGGTCCGGCGAATGAATTCGGCGTTATGAATTCGATAGAATCGTATATAATCAATGTGTTGTGTGGAGAGACCGGATTAGTTGACTACAGACAACTGTTGGCCTAAGACAACTATTGTGTGGTGAATACGCCAGCTCCCTGAACCCCGCCTCGGCGGGGTTCTTTTTTTGTCGGTCAGCGATCCGATTTTTGACGACGTCCGCCGCGGTGACGACGCGGCTCACGCCTTGCCGAAGACGCGGCGGAAAATCGTGTCGACGTGTTTCAGGTGATAGGTGTTGTCGAAATGCTTCGCCAGCGCCGCCGGTTTAATGTGCTTCGACACTTCGGCGTCTTCCTTGAGCAGATCGGCGAACGTGCCTTTGCCGTGCCACGCCGCCATCGCGTTGCGCTGCACCGCTTGATAAGCGGGCTCGCGACTCATGCCGGCCTGGGTCAGCGCCAGCAGCACGCGCTGCGAATTCACTAATCCGCCGAGGCTGTCGAGATTCTCGCGCATGCGCTTGGGATAGACGAGCAGCTTCTCGACGATCTCGGCCGTACGCGCGAGCGCAAAATCGAGCGCGATCGTCGTGTCGGGCGCGATGACGCGCTCAACCGCCGAATGCGAAATATCGCGTTCGTGCCAAAGCGCCACGTCCTCGAGCGCCGGGATTACCGCGCCGCGCACCAGCCGCGCCAGGCCGGTGACGTTTTCCGATAGTACTGGATTACGCTTGTGCGGCATCGCGCTCGAGCCCTTCTGGCCGGGCGCGAAATACTCCTCGGCTTCGCGCACCTCGGTGCGTTGAAGATGGCGGATCTCAAGCACGAAATTCTCGATCGAGCTGGCGATGACGCCCAACGTGGCGAAGAACATGGCATGACGGTCGCGCGGTACGATCTGGGTCGAGATCGGCTCCGGCGCGAGGCCGAGCTTCTTGGCGACGTATTCTTCCACCTCCGGCGCGACATTGGCGAAGGTGCCGACGGCGCCCGAGATCTTGCAGGTGGCGATCGCGGCGCGCGCCCGCGCCAGCCGCTCGCGGCCGCGGGCGAATTGCGCGTAATGGCCGGCAAGCTTGAGGCCGAACGTCGTCGGTTCGGCGTGGATGCCATGGCTGCGGCCGACGCACAGCGTTTTCTTGAATTCGAACGCGCGCCGCTTGAGGGCCGCCAGCAACCGGTCGAGATCGGCGATCAGGATGTCGGCCGCCTGAGTCAGCTGCACCGCAAGGCAGGTGTCGAGCACGTCGGACGAGGTCATGCCCTGGTGGATGAACCGCGCCTCGGGCCCGACGTGTTCGCCAAGATTGGTCAGGAAGGCGATGACGTCGTGCTTGGTCTCGCGTTCGATCGCGTCGATGCGCGCGATCTCGAATTTGCCTTTGTCACGGAGCGCCTTGGCCGCCGATTTCGGCACCGTGCCCTGTTTGGCCATGGCGTCGAGGGCGTGCGCCTCGATCTCGAACCAGATGCGGAAACGGTTTTCCGGCGCCCAGATGGCGCTCATTTCCTTCCGGCTGTAGCGGGGAATCATCGGTTCGCGGTTCTCCCGGCACGGGATAACCCAGAGGCCGCTTCGACGCAATGGGCGTGCGGTCGCGCCCGGCAGCCGGCGGCCGGTCGATCAGGCGGCGGCTTCGCGAACCTTCCAGACGATCCGCTCGGGCGGCAGGTGCGCGGCAATGGTGGTGCCGGCGCCCTTGACGCTGGTGATCTCCAGCCGGCCGCCATGCAGCATCACCAGGGTCTTGGCGAGCGGCAGGCCAAGGCCGGTGCCGGCGTATTTCTTGCTGATCGCGTTGTCGACCTGACCGAACGGTTCGAGCGCGGTCTCGATCTCTTCGGGCGCCATGCCGATGCCGGTGTCGGCGACCGCGAAGCTGAAACCGGACGCCGCGTCGAACGCGACTGAGATTCTGACCTGGCCCACTTCGGTGAATTTGACCGCGTTCGACACCAAATTGATCAGGATCTGGCGCAGACGCACCGTATCGGCGCGGATGAACGGCGCGTTCGGCGGAATGTCGGTGACGAGTTCGAGGTGCTTGGCGGTCGCCTGGACGCGCATCGCCGCCACGCTGTCGTGCACGATCGTCGCCGGGGCGACCAGTTCTTCGTGCAGCTCGGTCTTGCCGGCTTCGATCTTCGAGATGTCGAGCAGGTTGTTGATGATCTGGAGCAGGTGCTCACCGGCGTTGAAGATGTCGTGGGCGTAGTTGGCGTAGATCGGCTTGCCCGGACCCATGATTCCGTCTTTGATGATTTGCGAAAAGCCGATGATGGCGTTGAGCGGCGTCCGGAGCTCGTGGCTCATATTGGCGAGAAACCGCGACTTCACCTGATTGGCGTGCTCGGCTTCTTCCTTGGCCTCGATCAGCGCCACGCGCTGCGTCAACAGCTCGTCGTTCACTTTCGACAACGCGTACCAGGTGACGCCGTAAGCGAGGACGATGTCGTTGACGATCGGCAGCAGCAAGAACGCCGTCGCCTGCAGCGGCGTCATATGCATCAGGTCGGGCGGGCTCGTCCGGGTCAGGAGCAGCACGATGCGCGCGCCGAAAAGCATTGTTCCGAAGATGCACGTACCGAACAGCAGGCGCTCCGGGCCCCAGGCCGCTTTGGCCTTGGACCATAGTTCGGCGCCGCTGAGCCACAACGCGATGACGAGGAAGGTGGTGAGGACCAGCAAGCGCGCCTGGGTGTTCGGCGCGGCATAGGTGAAGTAGAGGAAAAACAGCGCCAGCCCGGCAATCAGTCCTGCTTCGATGTCGCGACACGGCGTTTTGCCGACCATATAGCGCGTGCCGCGCCAGAACAGCACGATGGCGCTGCCGAAGAGACAATTCGCCACGACGATGCTGATGAATGAAGGTGCAATGTTGCGCAGGCTAAGGCCGACGAAGCCGGCGGCGAGCGTCCCATAACCGGTCGCGAAGCTGCCGACCACCGCGCGATGGCGCCGGTTGGACAGCGCGAGGGTTGCGAGGACCGTCGCGATCCCGAGGAGCAGCGCGGTGCTGATCGCGCTGAGCGTATGGATGTCGAGCTGCACGATGCGGACAGGTTGGCGGTGGCTGAGGACCCCGAACGTGCGACTGTAAACCGATCGACAGCCGCGTGCTTAACACACTATGTCGGCGAACTCGTAGCATTTGGTTAACGAGTCGCACCGACTTGGGCGCCGGCGGTCAGGCGCGGATGCGGCCGTGGCGTTCGAGCAGCCGGGTGCGCGACATCCAAACGAACCGGCATGGGTGCATCAGATGGGCATGGCCGAGCCCCGCCGGATTGAACGCCCACAGCAGCATCGCGACCAGGCAGGCCTCGCCAACCTCGTGCATCCAGACGCCGGCCGAGTGCGGGGACTCGATCACGGTATCGAATCCGCAGCCGGCGAACGGCGCCTGCAATAGCCGCCCGTCGAAGCGCAGGCAACCGCGCAAGGCGACGAAATTCGGCGTGTGTCCAGCGCGCGTCTCCGCCGCCAGCGCCCGCAAGCTGTTGCGTGCGCACCGCGCGGCAGCGGTCGCCCAACGCAATGTCACGCCGCCCGGCGGGATCGCCGGCACGTGCTCGTTCCAGAGATGCAGATCGAGCAGCGGGTCGCCGGTTCGGATCGACGTGCCGTCGGACAAGGTGAGGGCATGCGGCGCGACGGCCGGCGCCATGCGCAGGATGCAGTCGGGCTTGGTGGTGAATTCGACGATGCCGTGTTGGCGTCGCAAATAGGCGTCGAGCCCGAAAATCGAACGGCGCAGCCAGCCGGCGTCAGCGCGAGACGATGCCGCGCCGGAGGCGACAGAGCCGATGGTCATATCTTCGTTCATCCCGCTTCGAGTGGCTGTTCACGGCCGCGATCGGTCGGAATGTCGGTCGGTATGGAACACCTCCGCCGCCGGCGAATCAATCCCCACGACAACCAGGCGTTGAGCGCGATTTGGTCACGGAACTTTGAGCCAAAATCCACGAGCGTCGTCTGGTGAAACCTGTCCATCGGGTTTAGGATTTCAAACAGGTGACCGGTGTTGGCGGAGGAACGTCATGGCGGAAACCATCCGTAATCCGATCGAATGGGGTATCGATCAGTTGCGCCACGCCGCGGCTGGCTTCGAGGCGGCGGGTCGCGCGCTTGAGCACGTTCCGGCGACCCTGCATTCGCCGCAGCCGACCGTGCGGCGCATCGGCCTTGCCGATCTGCGCGAAGCCTTGATCCGCGGTGCCGCCGATTTCGGCACCTGTCGCAGCGACGTCATCTTCCTGTGCGCCTTCTATCCGCTGGCCGGCTTTGTCCTCGGCCGCATGGTGTTCGGCGCGCACATGCTGCCGTTGCTGTTCCCGCTTGTCGCCGGCTTCGCCTTGCTTGGCCCGCTCGCGGCGGTCGGCCTGTTGGAGATGAGCCGGCGTCGCGAGCGCGGCGAAGAGGTGACGTGGGCGACCGCGTTCCGCGTCGTATACGCGCCGTCCTTCGCCGCGATCGTCATGTTCGGCCTGTTGCTGCTGGCGATCTTCCTGCTGTGGTTGGGCGCGGCGGCATTGATCTATCGCTTCACGCTCGGACCGGCGTTGCCGGCATCTTTCGGCGCTTTCATTCATGCCGTCGTGACCACGGAACGCGGCTGGACGATGATCGGCGTCGGCATCGGCGTCGGATTTCTTTTCGCCGTGCTGGTGTTGACGATCAGCGTCGTGTCGTTCGCGCTGCTGCTCGATCGCGACGCGGGCATCGACACCGCGATCGCGACATCGATTCGCGTGGTCACCCACAACCCGGCCGTCATGGCGGCCTGGGGCGCGGTGATCGCCGCCGGCTTGGTGATCGGATCGCTGCCTTTGCTGCTCGGTCTTGTGGTGGTGTTTCCGATCCTCGGCCACGCCACTTGGCACCTGTACCGTAAAGCGGTGCGGCAGTAAGTCATTGGGCGCGTCGCGGCCACAAATCCGGCGAATGTATTAATCGCGCCGGCACAGAGTGATCACACGTCCGACGGGCGTACGGCGCTCATTCTAAACCCATGGTGGAAATGTCGGGCTCGGCGCCATTTGCGGCGCCGAGCATGCGAATACGACTTTTCTACCTTGGCGTCGGCGCGCTCGGCACGCTGATCGTTCTCGGCGCGCGCTTCGCGCTGGCGAGCCGCGTCGATTTTTGTGGCTGGCGGGACGCCTGTTTCTACGAAACGCTCGCGCAGCAACTGGTCCAGCACCACGGCTTCGTGCTGCCGTTCGTGTGGAATTACCAAGTCGGCGACATCAGCCTGCCGAACCCGGCGCTGGAGTATTGGCGGCCGGGCATGAGCTTCATCCTCGCGCTGCCCGCGCTGTTCGGCGCGAGCGTGACGCTGCTGTCCGCCGCGGCGCTCGACACGTCGGCGACTCTGTTGCTGAGCCTATCCACGGCGTGGCTCGCCTGGCGGACGCTGCGGGACCCGTTGGCGACGGTGCTCGCCTATCTCCTCTGCCTTTCGCTGGCACCCTTGTGGTCCATGCCGCTGACGCCGGATTCCGCGCTGTTCTATGCGGTTGCGGTGGCTTGGTTCCTGGCGCTGGTCTCGCCCGAGCGCGCTAATCTCGCGGTCGAGCTGTGCGGCGTGGCGATGGTCGGCGTCGCTTATCTCATCCGCAACGACGCGATCCTGCTCGGCGCTCCCCTGGCCGCGATCGTGCTGTGGCGTCTGATCGCGGCACGCGGCAGCGAACGGTTCCGCGACGAGGGTCGGCGCGCCGCCATTCTCTGCATCGCCTTCGTCCTCGCGCTCCTGCCGACGTGTCTGGTGCTTTATATGGCGGGTGGACACGTGTTCAACGCGGCCACCGACCGCGTGATGTTCTTCAGCAACATGGACGATTTCCGCCACTATGGCGGTGCAATCGATTTCGCCGCCTGGAGCAGCGCCGGCGCGGCGGTGCTCGCCCGGCTGCGCCTCGCGGCGCTGGCCGCGACGCTGCGCGGCGTCCTCCTGATGTGCGGTCAGCTCGCGACGCTGTTGATGCTGCTCGGCGCGTGGTTCGTGGCGACCCGCCGGCGCCGCGTCTACGGCGAGCCATTCGTCGGTCCGGCGGTGTTCTTTGTCGCGCTCGTCGGCATCTATGTGCTGATGCTGCCGGTGATCGCCGACCATGCGGTGCCGCGCAGTGCGGCGGCGTTGCTGCCGGCCGGCGCCGTGCTGGCGGTGATCGCCGCGCGCGAGGTGACCGCGTCTGCGCGGGCCACTGCGGCGGTCGTCGGCGCGGCGGCGCTGCTCAGCACGATCCACGGTGTGGGGGTGGCGCACGGCCTCCTCGCCGAATTCCACGGCCTACGCGAGCGCTATTTGACCGAGGCAAGCGTGATCGAAAGCGGCGCGGCGAAGGGACCGATTGTCGCCATGGTCGCGGATCCGGCGCCGTTTTCGGCAACCACGGGCATTCCGGCGGTGCCGCTGCCGAGCAACGGTGTCGCTACCACGCAACAGGCCATTGCCCGTTATGGTGTCGCCGCAATCGTTGCCGACGAGTGGCACGGCGGTCTGGCGCTCGCGACGGCGATGCACACCACGACCGTCAACGCCGTGCCTGGAACCACCGACATCATCATTGATCTATCGAGAGCGCAGGCGGCAGGCACTCAGAACGGTGCCAGCGCCAAGCCGTAGACGAGGGCGATCAGAATGACGACGGCTTGCGATACCCAATCGCGGCTGGCGTAGACGATCGGATCGTCCAGCATGTAGCCGCGGCTCGTCGCCAGCCATAGCCGGCAAAGCCAGAACAATAGCAGCGGGATCATCGCCCAAAGCCACTGCGGATGGTTCCATTGGCCTGGATTGCCGTCGCTCTGGATGTAGAGGCCGAGCACCACGCTCGAGACGAAGCTGGCGCCGATGCCCATCATTTCGAGCATGCGGCGATCGCCGGTTTGATAGCCGCGCCGGCGCAAGCGGCCCTTCGGCGCCGCGATCATCTCGGCGTCGCGCTTGGTGCAGGCCAGGCTGAGGAACAGGAAGCTCGAAAACATCATCAGCCAAAGCGAGACGGGATGGTCGCTGGCGATGCCGCCGCCGAACAGCCGAATGGAATAGAGCGCTGCCAAGCCGAAGACATCCACCAGCGGCTTTTCCTTGAGCTTCAGCGAGTAAAGCAGCGCAAGCAGGGCATAGATGCCGACGGTAATCGCGGCATTTCTGCCGCAGCGCAGCGCCAGCAGGCCGCCGGCGCCGATCAGCAGCGGCGCCGCGATCGCGCCGTAGATCACCGGCAAATCGCCGCTGGTGAACGGCCGATTTCGCTTGCGTGGATGGCGGCGGTCGGCGGCCAGATCCGTCAGGTCGTTGATCAGATAGATGCCCGAGGCTGTGCAACTGAACGCCGCGAACATGTACAGCGCCGCCAGCCAACCGCTGCCGTCGCCCAGCGCGCCGGCGGCGAGCAACGGAGCGAATACGAGCAGATTCTTCGACCATTGATGGGGCCGCAGCGCGCGGACGAATGCCGCGATCCGCGAACGTACGCTTCCGATCCGTGCTTCGACTGTCGTCCGCTGGCGCACCGCGTGAACGATCGCATGGCGCGCATTGGCAAAGACGGCGCCGGCGGCCTTGTGCCAGACCGCAAGGTCGCTGTCGTCGCTGCCGACATAGCAGAACTGGCGTTCGCCGAAGAGCGCGCAGAGCCGCGCCGCCTTGGCACGGCCGCGCAAATTCTCGCTTCCGTCGGACGCGACGACCTCGTCGAACAGGCCGAGATGGGTGCTAATCGCTTCGGCAACCTGGCGATCGGCTGCGGTCGCCAGCACGAGCCGACGGCCTTGGGCGCGCTGCTGGCGCAGATAATCGACCACCGCCGGGTCGTAAGGCAGCGTCGCAACGTCGAGCGGTATCGCAGCCGCGAGTTCTTGTTTCAGTCGGGCGATGCCCTGCCGTTTCCATCCCGGCAGACGTCGCAACAGGCGCCAGTGCGTGGCAGCGAACAGCAGATGCTCGTGGAGAACGTCCGTCCGGAGCAACGTGCCGTCGAGGTCAACGCAAAGCGGTAGGCTCCGCCACGGATCGCCATCTTGTGGCTGTGCCGGCGTGGCTTCGCGGTGTGAATCCTTGCTGGCAACAGCGGCATCGCGGAAGTCGAGCGACGAGGCACGCATGGTTTCGTACCAAAAGGTGACAAACCTCGCGGCGATCGGGCCGGTCGCCGACTACGCTCGCCGCTTCGCCGTGCCGCGAAAAGTGACAAAACTGTTTCGGTCGTGATTCGGCGGTGACAAATGCGTTAGCGCCACGTCGGTGTGGCGAGCGCGTGGCAAAAACAAGGCGCGCCGCTCCGGCTCGGCGCAATCATTGCCGTTTCGACATGCGCGACGATGCAGGTCACAGCAGCCCGAGGCTTTTGAAGCTTGCATGCCGGCCGCGGTCGATCACCACGTGATCGTGCAGCGCGACGCCGACCGCGCCGACCGCCTTGGCGACGGCGCGCGTCATCTCGATGTCGCCGGCCGACGGCGTCGGATCGCCCGACGGATGGTTATGCACCATGATGATCGCCGACGCGCCAAGTTCGAGCGCGCGCTTGACGACTTCGCGCGGATAGACTTCGCCTTCGAACGAATGCGAAACACAGTGCGACACGCTGAAACGATCAACGCGAATATTTTCCTCCTTTTCTGCGATTTTTTTGTCGCGCCACATTTCAGATCGTCCCACACTGTTACGACCGCCTTGGTCCAAATCTGGTCCAAATTCGATTTGGTCCACGTTCTGTTCTGTACCGGCGGAACAGTTTGAACACGCTGGTCCAAAAATTTTGTGAGGGGGGGGAGCGGAAGATGCCAGTCCAGAACCTTATGGCCCGCACAATCGGTATGCTCGCCGTACCGCCATCCGGCAACATCGAATATGT